>JALZCZ010000478.1 GCA_030862825.1 Actinomycetota bacterium
GCCGTTCGAGATGGAGCGCGACTACACCCCTGCGCCCGGGGTCGACCGGATGCGCGCGGGCACGCCGCCGATCCTCGGGCTGGCCGCGCTCGACGCGGCGCTGGACGCCTTCGAGGGCGTCGACACCGCCGAGCTGCGACACAAGTCGGTCGCGCTCACCTCGTCGTTCATCGACCTCGTGCACGAGCACACCGACCTCGAGGTCGTGACGCCACTACAGCCGGAGCAGCGTGGCAGCCAGGTGTCGCTGCGGCATCCGCAGGCGTACGGCGTCGTGCAGGCGCTGATCGCTCGCGGTGTGGTGGGCGACTTCCGCACGCCGGATGTCGCGCGCTTCGGGTTCGCCCCGTTGTACATCCGGCACGTCGACGTGTTCGACGCGGTCGCGGCGCTGCGCACGGTCCTCGACCGGCGGGAGTACGTCGACCCGGCCTACGCCGTACGCGCGGCCGTCACCTGAGACATAGCGGTCCTACGCGACGCCGCCCTGGATCACCTGACGCATGAGGCGGGCGGTTTCGGAGGGGGTTTTGCCGACTTTGACGCCGGCGGCTTCGAGGGCTTGTTTCTTGGCTTCGGCGGTGCCGGAGGAGCCGGAGACGATGGCGCCGGCGTGGCCCATGGTTTTGCCTTCGGGGGCGGTGAAGCCGGCGACGTAGCCGACGACGGGTTTGGTCAGGTTGGCCTTGATGTAGTCGGCGGCGCGTTCTTCGGCGTCGCCGCCGATCTCGCCGACCATGATGATGGCGTCGGTGTCGGGGTCGTCCTCGAAGGCTTGCAGCGCGTCGATGTGGGTGGTGCCGATGATCGGGTCCCCGCCGATGCCCACGGAGGTGGAGAAGCCGATGTCGCGTAGTTCGTACATCAGCTGGTAGGTCAAGGTGCCGGACTTGGAGACCAGGCCGATGCGGCCGGAATCGGAGATGTCGGCGGGGATGATGCCGGCGTTGGACTGGCCGGGGGAGGCGATGCCGGGGCAGTTGGGGCCGATGATGCGGCTGGTGCCGACGGTCTGGGCGTGCGCGAAGAACGCGGCGGTGTCGTGCACCGGCACGCCCTCGGTGATCACCACGATCAGCGGCATGGCCGCGTCGACGGCCTCGAGCACGGCGTCCTTGGTGAATCGTGGCGGCACGAACACCACCGAGGTGTTGGCGCCGGTGGCCTCCATCGCCTCGGCCACGGTGCCGAACACCGGCAGCGTGGTGGTGCCGGACTCGAGGGCGAAGTCGACCTTCTCCCCGGCCTTGCGGGCGTTGACCCCACCCACAATCGTGCTGCCGGCGGCCAGCATCCGCTTGGTGTGCTTGGCGCCCTCGGAGCCGGTCATGCCCTGGACGATGATCTTGGAGTCCGCGTTGAGGAAAATAGCCATCAGTGTTGTCCCGTTGTCCCGTCTCGTCCCTGTCCCGTTCTTGGTTGCCGGCCGCTTTTAGGTGCCGGCCGCTTTTAGGCGCCGGCCGCTTTTAGGTGCCGGTCGCGGCGAGTTCGGCGGCGCGGCGCGCGGCGCCGTCCATGGTGTCGACGCGTTCCACCCCGGGCAGGTCGGCCTGGTCCAGGATCGCGCGGCCCTGCTCGGCGTTGTTGCCGTCCAACCGGACCACCAGCGGCTTGTCCACCGGCTCCCCGCGCTCGGCCAGCAACGCGAACGCGGACACGATGCCGTTGGCGACCGCGTCACAGGAGGTGATCCCGCCGAACACGTTGACGAACACCGCGCGCACGTCGGTGTCGCCGAGCACGATCTCCAACCCGTTGGCCATCACCTCCGCCGAGGCCCCACCACCGATGTCGAGGAAGTTCGCCGGCGCCACCCCACCGAACTCCTCACCGGCGTAGGCGACCACATCCAACGTCGACATCACCAACCCCGCACCGTTGCCGATGATCCCCACCGCCCCGTCGAGCTTGACGTAGTTGAGGTCCTTGGCCTTCGCCGCCGCCTCCAACGGGTCACCGGCCGCGGTGTCCTCATACCGGGCATGGTCGGCGTGCCGGAACCCGGCGCTGGCATCCAACGTGACCTTGCCATCTAGCGCCTCCAGCCGCCCATCACCGAGCCGCACCAGCGGGTTGACCTCCACCAGCGACGCGTCCTCACCCACAAACACCTGCCACAACCGCAACACCACCCCCACGGCCTCCTCAGCCACCTCGGCCGGGAACCCCGTGGCCGTCACGATCTCGCGCGCCTTGGCCTCATCAACCCCCACACCCGCATCGATCGCCACCTTCGCGACCGCACCAGGATTGCTGCGCGCGACCTCCTCGATC
>JALZCZ010000484.1 GCA_030862825.1 Actinomycetota bacterium
TTGGTGGCCGAGTGGCGCAGCCGCTCGACCTCCTCGTTGATCGAGGAGTCCTTCTCGATGTAGGTGTCGGTCTGGGGGACGTAGGCCTCGGGCTGGTAGTAGTCGTAGTAGGAGACGAAGTACTCGATCGCGTTGTCCGGGAACAGCTGCCGCAGCTCGTTGGCGAACTGGGCGGCCAGCGTCTTGTTGGGCTGCATCACCAGGATCGGCCGCTGCACCTGCTCGGCCACCCAGGCCACGGTCGCGGTCTTGCCGGTGCCGGTGGCGCCGAGCAGCACGACATCCTGGACCCCGGCGTTGATGCGCTTGGTGATCTCGGCGATGGCGGTCGGCTGGTCGCCGGACGGCTGGTAGTCGGAGACAACCTTGAAGGGCGCGACACGGCGCTCGAGGTCGGTGACAGGACGCATGCAGCGAGCCTACGACCCGCCACCGACAGTGCCGCCCCTGCAGGGAGCGGCTACGACCGAGCATGGGAGCACGTCGCCCTCGCGGCAGGACACGGGCGGGAAGGTCGAGGAGGCGGAGTGCAGATCCGAGCGCCAGCGAGGAGCTGTTGGAGCCGTGTGGAAAGCTCGGCTCAGCGGCAGGTCCCGGCCAGCTCCATCAGCTCCGCCTGGACCTCGGGGTCGCGCCCGAACTCGGGGTTGTTGAGCTCCTTCGTCGAGTAGGTGTGCACCAGCGAGTCGGCGATGCACCGGGCGGGCTCCTTGTCCGCACCGCTGCTGAGCAGGCCGATCGCGGCGTAGGTGCGGGTCAGGGCGAGGCCGAGCGCATCGTCGGACGAGTCGGTCCCGACGTCGGCGGCAGCACCCGGGTCGCACGAGGTGAACAGCAGCCCGTCACCGGCGCGCTCGACCGTGGCCCGCGAGTCGGGGAGCGCCGCGATCCACCGCTCCAGCGCGGCGCTCAGCTGCTTCACGTCGGCGGCGGAGTCGCCCTCGTAGGCGATCTGCACGCAGGTCCGGCCGGCGTACTCGAACGAGACGTAGGCGTCGCCGCCCCACCCGTCGGTGGCGTCGAGCGCCTGCAGCAGGGGGATCCGCTCGGCCAGGACGAGCAGCCAGCCGACGGAGCCGAACTCCCCCGAGTCGGTCTCCTCCACGCCCTCGTCGAGCGTCGGCGGCTCGACCTCGGCCGCGTCGTCCCTGTCGCCGAGCAGAGTCCACGGGTCGACGAGGTGCTCGTCGGTCGTCGGCGGCTTCTCGAAGAGCTCGTCGACGGACTCGTTGCCGTTGTCCAGGACGGCCATCTGGAGCATCGCCTCGCCCAGGGCGTACGGCGCACCCACGAGCGTCGACAGGACCGCGGGCAGGTCGGAGGTCCGCTTCCTGAACTTCTTCGACTCCTTTTCCTGCTCCTTCGTCACGGCCGCGCGGTCGTCGTCGTCGAGGTCGTCGACGTACGCCGTCTCGATGCGCCGCGCGTCGCCCTCGACCAGCGCGTCGAACGCCGCGCTCGACGAGTCGTCCAGCTTCTCGAGCTCGTCCACCCTGCGGCCGAGATCGAAGTGCTGGTCCTGCAGGGCATGGGTCAGCTCGTGCACCAGGGTGACCTCGATGGCGGGCGTGAGCTTCTCGCCCCGGATCCGGATCCGCTCGTCGTCGTAGGAGTAGTAGGCCAGGATGCCGGCACCCGCCAGCGCGTTGGTGGCCTCGAAGAGGTCGACCTCGCCCTCGATCAGGCCCACGGCGCGGAACATCCCGGCTGCCTGCTCGAGCTCCTCGCGGTCCTCGTCGCTGAGGTCGGCCTCGTCGGCCGTGACCTGCTCCTCGAACTTCGCAGGCGGCAGGAACTCGACGTACACCGGGTGCTCGAACTCCAGGTCGCGCTCCTCCTCGACGACCTCGACGAACGGCTTGACGTCGGCCGCCCACTCGTCGGGAAAGCGGTCGTCCTCACGCAGCACCAGCACGGCCACCACTGCCGCGGCACCCACCACCAGGACGAGCGTGCCGATGATCCACCGCCTGCGCGGCCGGCGCCGGACGGGCGCCGGTGCGACGGGTTCCTCGCTGGTCCTCAGGGTCATGCCCTCTCCCGCTCATGCCGGTCTGGGTTCGGTGCTGCGCCGTCGGGCGTCGGCAGAGACTACGACGGACCGGCCGGTGTCAGCGGGGGCGGTCGGGTCCGACCCGCAACGTGGTGAGGGTGGTGGCCAGCATCTGGTAATGGCCGACCAGCATCACCACCTCGATGCAGCGGGGTTCGTCGTACGCCGCGTGCAGCCGTGACCAGGTCTCCTCCGAGAGGTCGGCAGTGGCGTGCAGCTCGTCGGTCACCTCGAGGAGCAGCCGATCGCCGTCCGACCAGACCGCGTCGCCCGGGCCGTTCGTGACGCGGTCGATCTCCGCGGCCGACAGGCCGGCCCTGCGGCCCAGCCGCCGGTGCTGCTCGAGCTCGTAGTCGGATCCGGACAGGGTGGCGACCCGCAGGATCACCAGCTCGGTCTCGCGGCGGGTCAGCCGCCCGCCCGGCATCAGCGAGCCGGCGAAGATCAGCCAGCCCCAGAACAGCCGCCGATGACGGCCGAGGGTGAGGACGACCGCGGGCGGCTCGGTGCCGGTCACCCGGCCGGCCAGCCGCGCGAAGCCCTGGACCAGCAGCCCGGTGTCGCGTCGGCTGCCCGGCGTCACCCGTGGCGTCATGCGAGCGTGCTCCGGCGTGCGGCCTGGACCTCGGGCAGCACCCGGTTGGCGCCGGAGTTGAAGGCCGCATCAGCGCGACGTAGAGCGGAGGACACAGCCGCTGCACCGCGTGGGCCAGGCGGATGTCGGTGGAGGTGTAGACCCAGTAGCGGTTGCGGCGGACGCCCTCGACGATCGCCACGGCCGCCCGCTCGGGGCTGATCGCGCGCCTGCGGAAGCGCGCCTGGGCCTTGAGGAAACGCGGGCTCCCCTTGTCGATGCCGTCGATGTGCACGGTCTGGGCCAGCCCGGTCGCCACCGCACCGGGGCAGACCAGGCTGACACCGATGCCGTGCCGGCGCAGGTCGAAGCGCAGCACCTCGGAGACCCCTCGCAGGCCGAACTTCGAGGCGGAGTACGCCGCGTGCCACGGCATACCGATCAGGCCGGCCGCCGACGAGACGTTCACCAGGTGGCCGCCCGACCCGGAGTCGACCATCGGCGGCACCAGCTCCTCGATCACGTGGATCGGACCCATCAGGTTGACGTCGACCATCCGGCGCCAGGTGTCGTGCTCGAGGCTGCTGACCGTGCCCCAGGCGGAGATGCCGGCGATGTTCATCACCACATCCATCGCGCCGGAGGCCGCGGTGACCCGGGCCGCCAGGTCGCGCACGGAGGCGTGGTCGGAGACGTCGGCCGCCTCGGCGAGCACGACCCGCCCGCCGCCGGCCGTGATCGCCTCGGCGGCGCTGCGCAGCCCGTCGGCGTCGACGTCGGTGAGGTGCAGCCG
>JALZCZ010000037.1 GCA_030862825.1 Actinomycetota bacterium
CCAGAAGATGATGCCGAAGCAGAGCAGCACGAGCTCGTCGAGGGCAGCGCCGGGCAGTCCTTCGGAGAACGCACGGCCGAAGCCGGTGACGTCGGTGTTGTGTCCGACCGTCGTACCGTTGTTGATCAGCACGGTGTTGAGCGCCCCGATCGCGGCCACGTCGGGGGTGACGTCGTCGACGAGGGACACCATCAGCTGCTTGAGCGGGTGGGTGACGTTGAGCCCGTCGAAGCCGAGTTCGACCGCCGACGCCAACAGCCGCCGTAGCTCGGCCTCCGCGACGCGGCCGTGGGGCAGGTCGATGGTCTTGTAGACGTAGCGGATGCCCTGCCGCTCCGCCTCACGCTCGTGCATCTCCGGCGAGAGCGACGGCTTGACACCCTGACCGATCAGGCCGGCCAGGATCGAGCGCCGCGATGCGGAAGCCAGGGCCGTCACAGTCCCAGCTCCTGCGGCAGGTACAGGATCGCGTCCGGCCAGAAGATGATGCCGAAGCAGAGCAGCACGAGCGGCGCCATGAACGGCACCGCCCCCCAGAACACCTCGGACATGGTCGCCTTGGCGATCGCCTGCAGGACGAAGATCACGGTGCCCACCGGCGGCGTCAGCAGGCCGATCATCTGGGACAGGATCATCAGCACGCCCAGGGCGATCGGGTCCACGTCGTACGTCGCGCTGATCGGCAGCAGGATCGGCACGGTCAGGGTGAGCACGGCGACGGCGTCGAGGGCGGTGCCCAGCAGCATCGACAGCAGGAACACCAACAGCATGAAGACGGTGGCGTTGGTGGTCAGCCCCGTGACCCACTCGGAGATCTCCTGCGGGACCCGCTCTCTGGCGAAGATGTAGCCGAGCAGGTTGGCCGACGCGACGATCAGCATGATGCTGCCGGTGGTCACCACCGTCTCGGTCAGCACCTTGGGCAGGTCGCGCACCTTGAGCGTCCCGTAGGCGAAGCCGAGCACGGCCATGTAGGCAGCGCCGACGGCTGCCGCCTCGGTCGGTGTGAAGATGCCGCCGAGGATCCCGCCGAGGATCACCACGGGCGCACCCATCGGGGCGAGCACCCGGAGACCGGTGGTCCTGACCTGGTACCAGCTGAACTCGGTGCGCTGGATGTTCGGGTCGCGGCGGACCAGGAGGAACACGACGACGCACAGGCCCAGCGCCATCAGCAGGGCCGGCACCACCGACGCCGCGAACAGCGCGCCGGTCGAGACCGCGGCGAGACCGGCGTAGATCACCGCCGGGATGCTCGGCGGCATCACCGGCGCGATCAACGCAGCCGAGCCGGTCACACCGAGCGCGAACTTCTTGGAGTAGCCGCTGCGCAGCATCGCCGGGATCTGCAGCTTGCCGAGCGCGGCCGCGTCGGCGACCGCCGACCCGCTCATCCACGAGAAGCCGACGCTGACACCGACGCTGACGTAGCCGAGGCTTCCGCGGACCCGACTGAGCAGCGCCAGCGCGAAGTCGAACAGCCGGTCGGCGATGCCGGCGTGGTTGGCCAGACAGCCCAGGAGGATGAAGAGGGGTACGGCGAGCAGCGGGAAGCTCGCGGTGGAGTTGGCGACCAGCCGTAGCGCGAGACCGACGGACTGGTCGGTGGACATCATGTAGGCCAGCGACGGTCCGATGAACGCGAACGCGACCGGCACCCGGATCACCAGCAGCCCGGTGATCAGCAGGGACAGCACCAAGAGACTCACAGCGCCGACACCTCCAGCAGGTCGCCGTGGTCCGGCTCCGGCGCTCCCAGCACGGCGTACTTCACCGCGGCGACCGTGGCCCGGATAACCGTGCTGACGAAGCCGATCATCGAGATCGCGTAGAGCCACGACATCGGCATCCGCATCGCCGGTGACTTCAGCACACCCTGGCTGTCGATGAGCTCCCAGGCCTCGGCCGTGAGGGCCACCCCAATGGCGGCGACCACAAGGCACGAGATGACCCGCACGATCCGCCGCACCAGCGGGCTGCGGACCACATCGATCAGCTCGATCGAGATGTGCGAGTCGCTGCTGACCAGGACGCCGGCGACGACGAAGGTCAGCCAGACCAGGGCGAACCTGGCCAGCTCGCCCGTCCAGGGCCAGCCGTCGACCGGAAGGTAGCGCTGCGCGGCCTGAGTGAGGACCAGGAAGAAGATGAGCAGCAGGGCCGCCGCCCCGATCGCGATCTCGATCCCGGTGATCGCCTTCACCGCCCGGGCGAGCCAGGTCGGCGGCGAGGTGAACAAGGATCGAAGACGTCCCAGGGCGGACTCGTCGCCGTCTGTGTCTGTCGTCACAGCACGCGAACCTAGGGAGCACGGCAACCCGGTGGCAAGGGGTTGCCATCGTGTTGCCAGATCGGCTTGAGTGTGCGCGTGCCCGGCCCCACCATCTACGACGTCGCCGCCGCCGCCGGCGTCGCCACCTCGACCGTGTCGCGCGCATTCTCGAGCCCCACGCGGGTCAATGCGACCACTAGGGAGCGGGTGCTGAAGGTCGCGGCCGAGCTCGGCTACCGGCCCAACCCGCACGCCCGCGCGCTGCTCTCGGGCCGCCACCACACCGTCGCGATGGTCGTCTCCGACATCACGAACCCGCACTACTTCGAGCTGATCCGCGGAGCGGAGATGCGGGCCCGGGCATCGGAATACACGCTGGTGCTGGTCAACGCGGAGGAGTCGCCCCGGGTCGAGTACGACCAGATCCAGCGACTGGTCTCGTCGGTCGACGGCTTCGTCCTGGCCGCGAGCCGGCTGCCCGACGAGAACCTCCGGCAGATCGCCGCGCAACGTCCCGTCGTACTGATGAGCCGTGAGCTCCCCGGGCTTGCCAGCGTGGTCCTCGACCACGTGCAGGGCTGCCGGCAGATAGTCGAGCACCTGGCCTCGCTCGGCCACCGCGACCTGATCTACCTAGCCGGTCCGCAGAACTCCTGGATGGCCAAGACCCGATGGTCCGCCCTGCGCACCGCAGCCCAGGAGCTCGGGATCCAGGCCAAGCGGATCGGCCCGTTCACCCCGAAGGTCTCCCAGGGCGGGGCCGCGGCCGATGGCGCACTCAACGCGGGCGCCACCGCGATCGTCGCCCACAACGACCTGCTGGCCATCGGCGTCGTGCAGCGACTGGCGCAGCGCTCGGTGCGGGTGCCCGACGACGTGAGCGTGGTCGGCTTCGACAACATCTTCGCCGCCAACCTCTGCACGCCGACGCTGACCACGCTCGGCGGTGTGCACGCCGACGTCGGCCGGGCCGCCGTGGAGATCCTGCTCGAGGCGGTGGGACCGATCCGGACCAAGGAGTCCGACCCTCCCCAGGTCGTGCTGCCCACCGACCTGGTGCTGCGCCAGTCCACCGGCTTCCGACCAGTGGAAGACTGATGGTGTGGCCGGCAACGTCTCTCGTCCCGGCGCCACCGTCACCGGTCGGGCGCTGGCGCTCGTCGGCGCCTTCGACGAGGACCACCGCCGGCTCACGCTGACCGAGCTCGCCGCCCGCGCCGACCTGCCGCTGCCGACCGCGCACCGGCTGGTCGCGGAGCTGGTGGCCTGGGGTGCGCTGGCGAAGACGTCGTCGGGGCAGTACGTCGTCGGCCGGCGACTGTGGGACATCGGACTGCTGGCTCCCGTGCAGGCCGGGCTGGTCGAGACAGCGTCGCCCTTCCTGCACGACCTCTACGGCGCCACCCTGGCCACGGTGCACCTCGCGGTACGCGACGGCACCGAGGTGCTCTACCTCGACCGGCTGCGCGGGCACGCGTCGGTGCCGGTGGTGAGCACGGTCGGCTCGCGGCTGCCGATGCACGCCACCGGTGTCGGCAAGGTGCTGCTCGCGCACGCGCCCGCCGACGTCCAGACCGAGGTGCTCTCGCAGCTGACCCGGATCACGCCGTACACCGTCACCCAGCCGGGCGCCCTGCGCCGCCAGCTGACGCGAGTGCACCGTGACGGCTACGCGACCACCGTCGAGGAGATGAGCCTCGGCGCCTGCTCCGTCGCGGCGCCCATCCTGCGTGGGCAGGACGTGGTCGCCTCGCTCGGCATCGTGGTCCCGTCGCTCAAGAACGACCGGCCGCGCCTGGTGGCCGCGCTCCAGGTGGCGGCGCACGGCATCGGGCGACAGCTCCGCTGATTTCGGTCAGTGGAGGTCGGGTCCAGCGGCTCCCGCCGCGTCCGCGTTCACGACTCGGGCCGGAACATGAGCGTGTTTGGCGCTCAGAGCCTGCGTGCGTGCTGAGGTTCGGGGAACCCGTATACGCGCTCGTGCCAGGCGCCTCACGACCAGCTACTCGGACTCGATTCCGACCGCGGCAACCTTGGTGGCGACTGTTCCCCCTCGCGCGTCGAGGTAGGTGAAGCGGATGCGGTCGCCGTCGGCTCCAGCGGGGACCTCGCCGGCGAATGCCCCGTTCTCGACTGGGAAGGACCTACTCCAGTCGGGCCCAGTGACGTCGACACGGGCAACATCGGCGGCCACGCCTTTGAAGTCGCCGTAGACGACGGCCGGCCCGTCGGCGGAGGTTTGCCAGTGGACTCCGCGCCGCGGATCGGCCTCCTCGGACCCGTATCCCCAGAGTGCGCAGCCGACGCCGAAGTCCTCGGGTCGCGTGATGGCTCCGGTCATGTCGCGGATGACGCATTGGCCGTTGGTGGTGTCGGCGTACCAGACGCGGGCGTGTTTCCCGTTGCTGAGCTGGACGGCTGCAACTTGGCGTTCGCCGTAGATCGGGTCGGGCCAGCCGTTCTGTCCGCCGCGGATCTGCTGGAAGCGATCGGTGACGATCTCGGGGACGAGGCCAGTTGCGTAGGCGGTTCCGCCGGCGACGATGACGCCGCACAGACCGAACGCGGCAATGCGGTTCCACCTGGGCTTGCGTCGGGGCGCTGCGGAAGTGAGCACGGAGTTGAGCAGGGCTTGGGAGTGCTCGTTGGTGAGGTGTTCGGCGCGGGGCCGGATTTCATCGAGGACGTTCACGGTGCACTCCTGGTCAGCGGAAGGAAGGGGTTGGGCGGCGACGCTTCGATGCGCGCTCTGGCTCGGTGCAGTCGCATACGCAGGGTTCCGGGCCGGCATCCGAGGACGTCAGCTGCTTGGGTAGTGGTCAGGCCTTCCCAGGCCACGAGCAGAAGTGCCTCACGGTCGGCCTCGGGCATGGCCGCCAGGACGGCCAAAGCTTCGGCTCGCTCCGTCGCGGTGACGCTTGCGTCGGGTCCTGCGAACGCCGACGCGTCCAGCAACGCGAGCCGTTGCTCGAGGGTGCCGCGGCGGCGAAGGGAGCGGTGATGGTTTCGGACGTGTCCGCGGGCCACGGAGATCAGCCAGGGAACGGGTTCGGGCGGAACCGAGTCCCAGGTGCGCCAGGCGGTCAGAAACGTCGAGGCGGCAATGTCGTAGGAGGCGTCGCGACCAACATGCCGCTCCGCGTAGGCGACGACGCGGCGGATGTGTGTGTTCCAGCACGCTTCGAACTGCTCAACGTCCACGTGCGCTCCGTTCTTCGCTCTCACACTAAGGAACGTCCGGGACCTATAGGTGTGTCACTGACAAAGTCAGGACTCCTTCGGCCAGTCCCAGGTCCGCTCACCCTCGATGGTCAGGTCGGGGTGCTCGGCGGTCTTCAGGTAGCGGGTGGCGCCGGCGATGCTGAGCCCGAGTCAGCCGCCAGTCGTAGATGGTCCTCACCGGCACGCCGAGAAACTCGGAGAGCTCGTCGATGCTGATGAGCTGATCGAGCCCATTCAGAGGAGTCTGATGGATGTCCATGCACTTCGGGTGTGCTGGCAGTCCCGCGGCCAGCCGAAGCGATCGGCAGCAGTCGGCATCCGATCCCGCAGATCTTGCCCGGATCGTGCTCCGGACGCCCGAAGTGTGCGCTGTCATGCGTGCTGTCATGAGTGCAGCTGCCTGGCGCTTGGTCTCACCGAGCTCGGCGGTCATCCGGTCCAGCCCCCGACCCGGGATCGCGCCGCTTCGCCGACACCTAGCTCCGCACTCCAAAGGAACAACGCGCACACGTGAGCCAGGACCTTCCCCACGCTTGAGGCCCGGCCCGGTGCCCACTCGTCGGTGCCGGTAGGGCTCAGCCGGTGCGCCAAGTCGACCCGCTCGAGAGCATCCCGATGGACGGACGAGACCCCTTGACCACTCTCGGACACCTCACGTATACATGGCACATACACGCTGATCTCGGGCGCCACCGCCCCGGCGGAAGGGAGCGAACCGATGACCTGGTCCCTCGACCGACGTCGGTTGTTGAAGGCAGGCACCGCCTCGTTGAGCGCGTTCGCCGTTGGTGCCTGCAGCGACCTGAGCGGCCTCGACCCGAAGCTCGAGGAGGTCACCACACCGACCCCGGGCGAGGCGACCCGCGGCGGCGTGCTCCGCTACGGGCTGTCCAGCGACCCGTCGAACTTCGAGCCGCACGTCAGCACCGGGTCCGCCTCCGACACGGTGCGGCAGCTGGTCTACAACGGGCTGCTGCAGTACGACGGCGACGGCGACATCGTCACCGACCTGGCCGCCGAGCACGGCTGGGCCGACCCGACGACGTACCGCGTGAAGCTGCGGTCCGGCGTCGTCTTCCACGACGGCAGCCCGATGACCGCCGACGACGTCGTCTTCTCGTTCCGGCGGATCCTCGACCC
>JALZCZ010000043.1 GCA_030862825.1 Actinomycetota bacterium
CTCCGGCACCGCGGCGTGGTCAGCCGCCACGCGGCGCGCGAGACCGAGCCCAGCCCTCTTCCCGGTGCCGACGAGCCTGCCCTCGACGCCCACCGCCGGAACGCCGTCCTCGACGCGCTCCGGACACTTCCCCGGCGCCAGCGCGAGGTGCTCACGCTGCGCTACTACCTCGACCTGTCGGAGGCGGAGATCGCCGACACCCTGGGCATCAGCCGCGGCTCGGTGAAGGCCCACGCCTCCCGGGGCTCCGCCGCCCTCCGCGACCTCCTGGACGGAGCAGAGCTGTGAACGACAACCACGACGAGCGAATGCGCGAGCTGCTCACCGACGCGGTCTCCGACGTCGAGCCCGCGCATCGCCTCGACGAGATCCGCGCCCGGACCGCGAGGCCGAGCCGCCGACCCCAGTGGTACGTCGCCGGTGGTGCCGTGCTCGCCGCTGCCGCCGTCGTGACGGCCGTCGCCGTGGTGACCGACCCGGGCGACAGCGACGGGCCGGATCCTGCCCCGCCGCGCGGGGTCGAGATGCGCGCGGCGCCGGCGTACTTCGTCGGCCGGACGCCCGACGGGCCTCGCCTCTTCCGCGAGTTCATCGGCATCGAAGCGACCATCCCGGCACTCGATGCCTCCCTGACCGCGCTCGAGCGAGGTCCCGATGACCCCGACTACAGGAGCATGTGGGGCCCGGACTCGTTCGACGGCGCGAGCGTGCGGGGCGACATCATCTATGTCGACGTGGCCGACGAATCCCTGCACGACCGGCCGGCCGGCATGTCCAAGGCGCAGGCCGAGCTCGCCATCTGGCAGGTGATCTACACGGCCCAGGCCGCGGTGGGCGGGCGCAACCCCGTGCAGTTCCGGCTGAACGGCAACCCGATCAACGAGGTCTACGGGGAGCCCACCAACGAGCCCCTCGGCAACCAGCCCGAGTTCGCAGTGCGGGCACTGGTCAGCATCTCCGACCCAGCCGAGGGCACCGCAGTCAGCGGCCACTTCCGCGCCAGGGGGGTCGCCAGCTCGTTCGAGGCGAACGTTCCGTGGGAGATCCGGCAGGGTGGCCGTGTGGTCAAGACGGGCTTCGCGACCGCCGAGGGCTGGAGCCCCAACGTGCTCTACCCCTGGGAGACCGAAGTGGACGTCTCCGGTCTCGAGCCCGGCACCTACACGTTCGTCGCGATGACCGACGACCCGTCCGGCGGCGCCGAGGGCGCCGGTCCGACGTCCGACACGCGGACCATCGTCGTCGAGTAGGTCCACCACCTCCGCACCCGACCAGCACAGGATGGACGCCATGACTTCCCCTCGACGCCAGCTCGCCCTCGCCGTCGCGGCCACCGCGGCCGCGCTCGTCCTCGCCGGCTGTGGCGACGACCCCTCCAGCGAGGCCGCGGATCCCGGCGCGACCGACGACGCTTCCAGTCCGTCGTCGCCCGCCGAGACGACGGCCACGTCCGACCCCGCTCCGTCCGAGACCGGCAGGATCGGCAGCGCGGACTCCACGACGGTGCCGGTCTACTTCGTGGGCGACGGCCCGAACGGACCCCTGCTCTTCCGTGAGTTCCGAAAGGTCGAGGCCGACAACCCGCTCGACGAGGCCGCGGCGCTGCTGACGGCCGGCGACACCGTCGACCCCGACTACCGCACGCTGTTCCCCGGCGGCGCGTTCGGCGAGATCACCTACGACGAGGCGGGGAGCCGGATCGAGGTCACGCTCTCCGACGACGGCTGGACGATCCCTGGGCCGGGCATGTCAGCCGCCGACGCGAAGCTTGCCGTGCAGTCGCTGGTCTACACGCTGCAGGGCGTGGCCCAGGCGCGGGCACCGATCTTCGTCACCCTCGGTGGCGAGGCCACCACGCTGTTCGGCGTCGACACCAGCAACGGGGTGGAGGCGGCGCCGCCGTTCGACGTGCTCAACTTGGTCAACGTCACCGCGCCCGAAGAGGGCGCCACCGTGAGCGGCTCGTTCACCGCCAAGGGCGTGGCCAGCTCCTTCGAGGCGACCGTGCCGTGGCAGATCCGGCAGGGCGACCAGGTCGTGGAGGAGGGCTTCTCGACCGCGGAGGGCTGGATGGACAAGCTCTACCCGTGGGAGACCGAGGTGGACGTCTCGGGGCTGGCACCGGGCGAGTACGTCTTCGCGGCGATGACCGACGACCCGTCCGGCGGCGCCGAGGGCCACGGCCCGAGCGAGGACACCAAGACCATCGTCGTCGAGTAGAACTGACACGTGAGGTTCACCCGGCGGCGGCTCAACCGCACGCTGCTCCACCGTCAGCACCTGCTCGACCGGGTGTCCATGCCTGTCGACGAGATGAGCCGGCACCTGATCGGGCTGCAGGCCCAGGAGAACCTGCCGCCGTACCTCTCGCTGGCGGCGCGGCTCACCGACTTCGACCCGTACGACGTCACCCGCGGGCTCGAGGACACATCACTGGTGCGGCTGCTGACGATGCGTGGCACCGTTCACCTGCTGGCGGCCGACGACGGGCTGATGCTGCGGGGCTGGACCACGCCGGTGCACGAGCGCGAGATCAAGATCAGCCAGAGCATCGGGGAGGCGCGCGAGGTCGACCGGGACGCCTTCACGGCCGCGGTGGCGGAGCTGCTCGCCGACGCACCGATGTCCCAGCGCCAGCTCGGCGCGGCCCTGGCCGAGCGGTTCCCGGTGTACGGCCCCACCAAGCTCGGTCAGCTCGCCCGGTCGGCGGCACCGCTCGCGCAGATCCCGCCGCGCGGCACCTGGAAGGGATCAGGCGGCGTCGTCTACCAGCACGTCGACCGCTGGGTGGGCCGCCCGCTGGTCGAGCCCGACGTGGAGGAGATCGTGCGCCGCTACCTGCGCGCCTACGGCCCGGCGACGGCCGCCGACCTGACGGCGTGGTCCGGGATCACCCGGCTGGGGCCGGTGGTCAAGGGCATGGACGACCTGGTGCAGCACGAAGACGAGCACGGGAAGGTGCTCTACGACGTGCCCGACGGAGCCGTCGCCGATGAGGACGCGCCGGCGCCCGTCCGGCTGCTCGGCACCTACGACAACGTCTGGCTCTCCCACGCCCAGCGCGACCGGGTCACCGCGCCGGACAAACGCACCGCCTGGATGGGCGAGAACGGCGCCCAGGCCATGGCGCTCTTCGCGGACGGCTGGCTCGAGGGGCTCTGGCGCCCCGAGGACGGGAAGGTCAAGGTGCTCGAGCTGCTGCGCCCGCTCACCGAAAGCGAGCAGGCCGAGCTCGACGAGGAAACCACGCGCGTCGAGGCCCTGATCGCCCGCTGACCCGTCAGAGAGTTCTGAGGGGTCACCGCTGTTCGCCGACAGTGAACGGTGTTCACCGATGGAACAACACCCGTGCGCCAGGAGTTGAGTCGCCAACTGTCAACTCTTCCGAGATCGAGGGTGACCCACCATGTCCGACTCCCCCCGCAAACTGCCGGTGCTGTTCCTGCCCGACGTGGTGCTGCTCCCCGGAATGGTCGTGCCCGTGGCCCTCGACGAGGCGGCGCAGGCCGCCGTCGACGCCGCCCAGTCGGCCGACACCGACCCCGCCGAGCTGCTGATCGCGCCACGGCTCGACGATCGCTACGCCTCGTACGGCGTGATCACCACCATCGAGAAGCTGGGCCGGTTCAGCCGCGGCGGCCCGGCCGCAGTGCTCCGCGCCGGCGTCCGCGCCGAGATCGGCAGCGGCGTGACCGGACCCGGCGCAGCGCTGTGGGTCGAGGCGACCCCGGTCACCCCGGTCGAGGTCACCGACCACGTGCGCGAGCTGACTGCGGAGTACAAGAAGCTCGTGATCGCCGAGCTGCAACGCCGGGAAGCCTGGCAGATCGTCGACACGTTCAGCGCCCTCACCGACCCCGAGCAGATCACCGACACGGCCGGATGGGCGCCGTACCTCAACAACGAGCGCAAGCGCGAGCTGCTCGAGACCCCCGACGTCGAGCGCCGGCTCGAGCTGCTCATCGAGTGGACCCGCGAGCACCAGGCCGAGGTCGAGGTCACCGACAAGATCGACAACGACGTGCGCGAGGGCATGGAGAAGTCGCAGCGCGAGTTCCTGCTCCGCCAGCAGCTCGCCGCGATTCGCAAGGAGCTCGGCGAGGGGGAGCCCGAGGGCGCCGACGACTACCGCACCCGGGTGGAGTCGGCCGACGTGCCGGACGCCGTGCGCGAGGCACTGCTGCGCGAGGTCGACAAGCTCGATCGCTCCAGCGAGCAGAACCCCGAGTCGCAGTGGATCCGCACCTGGCTCGACACGGTGCTGGAGCTGCCCTGGAACACCACCACCGAGGACTCCACCGACCTCGACGCCGCACGCGCGGTGCTGGACGCCGACCACCACGGCCTCGACGACGTGAAGGATCGGATCGTCGAGTACCTGGCGGTCCGGGCCCGGCGCGCCGAGCGCGGCCTGGAGGTCGTCGGCGGCCGCGGCAGTGGCGCCGTGATCCTGCTGGCCGGTCCTCCGGGAGTGGGCAAGACCTCGCTGGGCGAGTCGGTAGCGCGCACCCTGGGCCGCAAGTTCGTCCGGGTCGCGCTCGGCGGCATCCGCGACGAGGCCGAGATCCGCGGGCACCGGCGCACCTACGTCGGCGCGCTGCCGGGCCGCATCGTCCGCGCCATCAAGGAGGCCGGCTCGATGAATCCGGTCGTGCTCCTCGACGAGGTCGACAAGGTCGGCGCCGACTACCGCGGCGATCCCGCGGCGGCGCTGCTCGAGGTGCTCGACCCGGCGCAGAACCACACGTTCCGCGACCACTACCTCGAGCTGGACCTCGACCTCTCCGACGTACTGTTCATCGCCACCGCCAACGTGGTCGAGCAGATCCCCGGCCCGCTCCTGGACCGGATGGAGCTAGTCACGCTCGACGGCTACACCGAGGACGACAAGGTCGCCATCGCGCGCGACTTCCTGGTGCCGCGCCAGCTCGAGCGGACCGCGCTGACCACCGACGAGGTGACGGTCACCGACGGTGCGCTGCGGGAGATCGCGGCCAACCACACCCGTGAGGCCGGCGTACGACAGCTGGAGCGGGTCATCGCGAAGGCGTTCCGGAAGGCCGCCACCCAGCTGGCGTCCGGCACCGAGGCCCCGATCGAGATCGACGAGACCACGCTCAAGGACCTGATCGGTCGCCCGCGGTTCACCCCGGACGCCCACGAGCGCACCGAGGTGCCGGGCGTGGCGACCGGCCTGGCCGTGACCGGGCTGGGTGGCGACGTGCTCTACATCGAGGCGTCCGCCCTGCCCGAGGGCACCAGCGGGCTCAGCCTGACCGGCCAGCTGGGGGAGGTGATGAAGGAGTCGGCGCAGATCGCGCTCAACTTCGTACGCAGCCATGCCGCCGAGCTCGGCGTCGACCCCGCGACGCTCGACAAGCCCGTCCACGTGCACGTGCCGGCAGGTGCCGTGCCCAAGGACGGTCCGTCGGCCGGCGTCACCATGACCACCGCCCTGGTCTCGCTCGCGACCGGGCGACCGGTGCGGGGCGATGTCGGGATGACCGGCGAGGTGTCCCTCACCGGGCGGGTGCTGCCGATCGGCGGGCTGAAGCAGAAGCTGCTCGCCGCCCAGCGGGCCGGCCTGACGGACGTGTTCGTGCCGAAGCGCAACGAGCCCGACCTGGACGACGTGCCGGCCGACGTGCTCGAGGCGGTCACGGTGCATCTGGTGTCCGACGTGCGCGAGATCCTCGCGGTGGCCCTCGAGCAGGCACCGGCGTCTACGACGGCGGCGGCCTAGCCCCAGCGGGGGGTGCGGCTCAGCAGAGCGCTGACCGCGGCCAGGCCGGCGGTCGAGGTGCGCAGCACCTCGGCCCCGAGCCTGACCTGGTGGGCACCGGCGGCGACGAAGGCCGCGATCTCGTCGGCGGTGAGGCCGCCCTCGGGCCCGACCACGACGACCACCGAGCCGGTGGCCGGGACGGCGTGGCCGGAGAGCGGGGCACCCGCCTCCTCGTGGAGCACGACCGCGAGCGCCGCCGCACCCACCAGCTCGACCACGTGGTCGGTGGCCGCCAGGTCGGCGACCTCGGGGTGCCAGGTGCGCCGCGACTGCTTGGCCGCCTCCCGCGCCGTTGACCGCCAGCGGGCCAGCCCCTTGGCGACCCGCTCCCCCTTCCACACCGCGACCGAACGGGCGGCCGCCCACGGCACCACCCTGGCCACGCCGGCCTCGGTGAGCAGCTCGACGGCCAGCTCACCGCGGTCGCCCTTGGGGAGCGCCTGCACGACGGTGATCGACGGCTCCGGCTCCGGGTGGGTCTCGACGCGGTCCGCGTCGACCGCGAAGACCCGCTTGCCGGTGCTCGCCACCGTCCCGGTGAGCGAGGTCCCGGCTCCGTCGGTCAGCACGACCGACTCACCGACCCGCAGCCGGCGTACGGCGACGGCATGATGCGCCTCGTCGCCCTCGACGCTGACCCGGTCACCCGCGCGCACCCCTGCCAGTGACGGCACCAGGTGGAGGGGCAGGGTCACCTGTCGCTCACCGGGCTCAGTGGGGGTTGAACGCGTCGCGCAGCCGGCCGAAGACGGACTTCGACCCGGGCTGCACCTGTCCGGTGGGCTGCTCCTCGCCGCGGATCGCCGCCAGCTCGCGCAGCAGCTCCTCCTGCCGCGAGTCGAGCTTGGTCGGGGTCTCCACACCGATCGCGACGATCAGGTCACCGCGGCCGCCGCGCAGACCGGGGACGCCTCGTCCGCGCAGCACCTGCTCTGCGCCGGCCTGGGTGCCGGGCGGGATCTCGAGCTCGAACGACGTCTCGACGCCGGACCCCGCTCCCTGCTCGAGATCGGCCTCGAGGGTCGGCAGGGTCAGCGTCGTGCCGAGTGCGGCGGCGGTCATCGGCAGCGACACGCTGCAGTGGAGGTCGTTGCCGTGCCGGGTGAAGGTCGGGTGCGCCGCGACGTGGATCTCGACATACAGGTCGCCCGCCGGACCGCCGCCGGGGCCGACCTCGCCCTGGTCGCTGAGCTGGACCCGGGTGCCGTTGTCGACGCCGGCCGGGATCTTCACGGTCAGGGTGCGGCGCGACCGCACCCGGCCGTCGCCCGAGCACTCGCGGCACGGGTCGGGGATGATCGAGCCGAAACCGCGGCACGCGGCACACGGCCGCAGGGTGCGGATCTCCCCGAGGAACGAGCGCTGCACGTGGGCGACCTCGCCCTGGCCCCGACAGGTCTCGCACAGGATCGGCTCGGAGCCCGGAGCAGCGCCGCCGCCGTGGCAGGTCGCGCACAGGACCGCGGTGTCGACCTTGATCTCGCGCGCGACGCCGAACGCCGCCTCGGCCAGCTCGACCTCGAGCCGGATCAGCGCATCCTGGCCGCGGCGAACGCGAGACCGGGGACCCCGACCATGGCCCGCCGCACCGGGCTGGCCGCCGAAGAACGCGTCCATGATGTCGGTGAACGAGAAGCCGGCGCCCTGGCCGAAGTCGGCGCCGGTGCCGAACGGGTTGCCGCCGCGGTCGTACGCCGCCCGCTTCTGCGGGTCCGAGAGCACCTCGTAGGCCTGCGAGATCTCCTTGAACCGCTCCTGCGTCGCCGGGTCGGGGTTGACGTCGGGGTGGAGCTGACGGGCGAGGCGTCGGTAGGCCTTCTTGATGGAGTCGCCGTCCGCGTCGCGGGCAATACCGAGGAGGGCGTAGAGGTCCTGGCTCAACGTGATTCCTTCAGGTCGTTTCGAGGGAGGCTAGGCCTCGTCGAGGATGCGGGAGACGTAGCGGGCGACCGCGCGGACGGCGGCCATGGTGCCGGGGTAGTCCATCCGGGTCGGGCCGACCACGCCGAGGGCGGCCAGGGCGTCGTCGTGGGGTCCGTAGCCGGTGGCGACCACGCTGGTCGAGGAGAGCTGCTCGTAGGGGCCTTCGTGTCCGATGCGCACGGTGACCATCCCGCCCGCGGTCGCCTCGCCGAGCAGCTTGAGCAGCACCACGTGCTCCTCGAGCGCCTCGAGCAGCGGCCGGACCGCGGAGTCGAAGCTGTCGCCGTACCTCGCCAGGTTGGCGGCGCCGCCAACGGCGATCCGCTCGTCGGATCGGTGATCGCTCATCGCGTCGACCAGGCTCTCCACGACGGGTCCGATCGGACCGACCGGGCCGGCCTTCTCGGTGGCCAGGTCGCAGAGCGCGGTGACGGCGTCGGAGATGACCTCCCCGGTCGCCGCCCGGTTGACGATGCCCCTCAGGTCGCCCAGGGAGGCGTCGTCCAGCTCCACGCCGAGCTCGACCACCCGCTGCTCGACGCGTCCGGTGCTGAAGATCAGCACCACGAGCAGCCGGTTGGGGGCCAGCAGCACCAGCTCGATGTGGCGCACGGTCGAGCGCGACAGCGTGGGGTACTGCACGACGGCGACCTGACGGGTCAGCTGCGACAGTGTCCGCACCGAGCGGTTGACTACGTCGTCGAGGTCGACGGCGCCGTCCAGGAAGGTCGAGATCGCGCGCTTCTCCGCGCTGCTCATCGGCTTGACCGTGGTCAGCCGGTCGACGAAGAGCCGATAGCCCTTGTCAGTGGGCACCCGTCCGGCGCTGGTGTGCGGCTGGGTGATGTAGCCCTCGTCCTCGAGTGCCGCCATGTCGTTGCGCACGGTGGCCGGTGACACCCCGAGCTGGTGACGCTCGACCAGGGCCTTGGAACCGACCGGTTCCTCCGTGGCGACGTAGTCCTCGACGATGGCGCGCAGAACGGCAAGCCTGCGGTCCTCCTGCATCCGGCCCTCCCCGCTTGCTCGTCGTCCTGCGTCGTCGTCGGTCACTGGCACTCGTTCGCCCAGAGTGCCAATGCTACTAGGCCACGCGCCAGTCTCCCCGTCCTGGCGAGTTGTAGGTTAGGCTTACCTAACTACATCGAAGAGAGGTTTCTTTCCATGAGCGTCGACCGCAGCACCTCGTTGCCCGATACCTCGACCCCGTCGCAGGTGGCCGCAACCGCGCGCAGCATCCTGGCCTGCCCCGTCGACGCCACGCTGGTCGTCGACGGCGTCGACGACGTGCTGGCCGGCACGGACGACCTCGCCATGAGCGACCTCGCAGGACAGCCCACGTTCTCCTGCCTCCCGGACACCCCGCTCGCGGAGGCCGCGCGCGCCCGGCGCAGCGCCCTGCTGACGCTCGAGAGCGCACTGGGCCCGGTGGGCTCCCCCGAGCGCGAGGCCACGCTCACCCTTTCCGGCCGCCTCGAGATGCGCGGCCACGCCGACTGCGACTGTTGCGGCGAGACCCGCGACGTCGTGGGCCTGGAGCTCAACTTCGCGCTGCTCGCCCGGTCAGGCGAGGACGGGCCCGGGCAGCAGGTGCGGGTCCCGCTCGAGCACTTCCGCTCGCCCGAGCACCACCTCAACCGCGGCTTCCTGCAGCGGTCGGTCGAGCACGCCAACGCCTGCCACCAGGAGGAGCTGCGCCGAGCCGTCTCCACCACGACCGGCACCCGCCTCGCCGAGGTGGTCGGGGTGACGCTCACCGACCTCCGGCCGGACCGGGTGGAGGTGCAGTGGGTGGACCTGCACGGTTCCCACGCCCGCGTCTGCAGGTTCCCGCACCGGGCCCGCAACGCCGAGGAGCTCGGCGAGCTGCTGCGCGGCACCCTGCACGCCGGCCTCTGCTGACCGGCGTACCCTCGCCGGGTGCCGTTCACCGAGATAGCCGATCGGGTCTGGGTCGCGCGCTACGAGTGGTTCGACGTCAACGTCTCGCTCGTCGCCGGTGACCGCGGCCTGCTGGCCGTCGACACCCACGCCAGTGCGGTTGCCGCCCATGCGGTGATCGACGACATCCGCCGGCTCGGGGTGGGCGAGGTGGTCGCGGTCGTCAACACCCACGAGCACTTCGACCACACCTTCGGCAACGGCGCGTTCCGCACGACGTACGGTGCTGTCCCGATCCACGCGCACGAGACCGCGGCCGAGCAGACCGTCCCGGCCGGCGAGCGGACCAAGGCGGCGTACGACGAGGAGCCGGACGACCCGCACCGCGCCGAGGTGCAGGCCACCGCGATCGTGCCGGCCGACCACACCTTCTCCTCCGCCGCGGCGCTGGACCTCGGTGACCGCCTGGTCGAGCTGGTCCATCCCGGACGTGGCCACACCGCCGGTGACCTGGTGGTGCGGGTGCCGGACGCGGATGTGCTGCTCGCCGGCGACTTGGTCGAGGAGTCGGCCGTCCGCAACGGCGTGCCGGGGTTCGGGCCCGACTGCTACCCCCTCGAGTGGCCGCTGAGCCTCGACATCGTCCTCGGCCTGACCACGCCCGCCTCGGTCGTGGTGCCGGGGCACGGGGCGCCGGTCGGCCGCGAGTTCGTCGAGGACCAGCGCAACGCGATCGGTGTCGTCGCCGAGACCATCCGCGACCTCGCCACCCGCGGCGTGCCCCTCGTCGAGGCGCTCGAGACCGGCGAGTGGCCGTATCCCCGTGAGGAGCTCGCCGACGCCGTACGCCGCGGCTACGAGCAGCTTCCGCGCAGCCAGAAACGACTGCCGCTGATCTGAGCGGCGCTGCCGGGGTACCGACGGGCATGAGCAACCCCGAGGAAGAGAGCTCCGCCGAGACCGAGGGCATCGCCGACGAGAAGCTCCCCGAGGACCTCCAGCCGAGCGAGGACAACCCGCTCGCCGAGGGCCTGGAGGAGGGCGAGACCGTCGACGACCTGCTGGAGGGCGGCAAGACTGCCGAGCAGGGCGAACCGGAAGACCAGGGTGACGATTCCGACACCGGGAGCGGGTCCGGCGCGTCCTGACCGGCACGGTCGGCACGCCGTTCTACGGTCGTCGGGTGACAAATCGTTACAGCACCGACGTCCTCGCCGGAGACTGGCGCACACCGAAGGGCGGCCGTGCCGTCGAGGCGATTGCCGAGATCGGCGCCGTCGTCGAGGAGGTCATGACCGACTGGGTCGGCGAGATCGTGGCGGTCGACCGCGACCTCGGCACGCTGACCCTGGAGGACCGGCGGCGACGGCGACGCACCTTCCCGCTGGGCCCCGGCTTCCTGCTCGACGGCCGGCCCGTGATCCTCACCGCGCCGGTGCGGCAGCCCGGCCCGGCCCGGCCGACCCGGACGGCGTCCGGCTCCGTCGCCGTCCACGACGCCAAGGCACGGGTGGCCCGGGCCAGCCGGATCTTCGTCGAGGGCCGCCACGACGCGGAGCTGGTCGAGAAGGTCTGGGGCGACGACCTGCGGATCGAGGGCGTGGTCGTCGAGTACCTCGGCGGCATCGACGACCTCGCAGACCACCTCGTCGACTTCCGGCCCAGCCAGCAGCGGAAGGTGGGCGTGCTGGTCGATCACCTCGTGCCGGGCTCGAAGGAGAGCCGGATCGCGCAGGGCATCGCCCGCTCCGCCGTGGGCACGCACGTGCTCGTGGTCGGTCACCCGTTCATCGACGTGTGGGCGGCGGTGAAGCCCGACCGGATCGGGCTGTCGCGCTGGCCCGACGTGCCGCGCTCGATCGAGTGGAAGAAGGGCGTCTGCCAGCACCTCGGCTGGCCGCACCGCGACCAGGCCGACATCGCCCGCGCGTGGCAGCACATCCTGTCGCGGGTCACCTCCTACGACGACCTCGAGCCGGCCCTGCTCGGCCGGGTCGAGGAGCTGATCGACTTCGTCACGGCTCCCTGAGCTTCAGGGGAGCAGATCCCTCACGACGGCGTCGGCGAGCAGCCGGCCCCGCTCGGTGAGCACCAGCCGGTCCTGGCCGAGGATGACCAGACCGCGGTCGACGAGGTCGGGCACGGCCTTCCGGCCGACGGCCTCGAGCACGTCGACCGACAGCCCATCGCGCAGCCGGACCTCCAGCAGCACCCGCTCCACCCGGCGGCTCTCGGGGTCCAGGACCTCGCGGGCGTGGGCCGGTGAGGTGTCGGAGGCCAGGCGGTCGGCGTACGCCGCTGGGTGCTTGACGTTCCACCACCGCACGCCGCCGATGTGGGAGTGCGCGCCGGGTCCGACGCCCCACCAGTCGCCGCCTGTCCAGTAGCCGAGGTTGTGCCGACACCTGGCCGCCTCGTCGCGGGCCCAGTTGGACACCTCGTACCAGCCGAGGCCAGCGGCCGCGAGCTGCGCATCGGCGGCGAGGTACTTGTCCGCCAGGTCGTCCTCGTCGGGCATCGAGAGCTCGCCGCGGCGCACCCGCCGGGCCAGCGCCGTACCGTCCTCCACGATCAGGGAGTACGCCGACACGTGGTCGGGCGCGCAGGCGAGCGCCGCGTCCACCGTGGCGTCCCAGTCGGCGGCGGACTCCCCCGGCGTGCCGTAGATGAGGTCGAGGCTGACCTGCTCGAACCCGGCTCGCCTCGCCCACTCGACGACCGTGGGCACCCGGCGCGGGTCGTGGGTGCGGTCCAGGGTGCGCAGCACGTGCTCGACGGCGGACTGCATCCCGAACGAGATCCGGTTGAAGCCGAGCCGCCGCAGCTCCTCGAGGTCGTCCGCGGTGACCGAGTCGGGGTTCGACTCGGTGGTCAGCTCTGCGTTCGGCGCCAGGCCGAACTCCTCGTCGATCGCGGCGACCACCGAGCCCAGGTCGACCGGGCTCAGCAGGGTCGGCGTGCCACCGCCGAAGAAGACGGTGGCGACCGGGAGGTCGACGTCGCCGAGCACCCGGCGGGCCCGACGCACCTCGGCGATCGCCGTCTCGGCGTACGTCGCCCGCGAGGCCCCTGAGCCGAGCTCCTCGGCCGTGTAGGTGTTGAAGTCGCAGTAGCCGCACCGCACGGTGCAGAACGGCACGTGCACGTAGATGCCGAACGGCTGCTCCCCCAGTCCGGCCAGCGCGGACGGCGGCAGCGAGCCGTCGGCCGGCACCGGGTCACCGGTGGGAAGGGCGGAGGGCATGCCGGCAATCCTCCCAGGGCGGGGTCAGACAGGCACGTTGAGCGTGAGCGTGTAGCCGTCGGCGGCCGACCCCTCGGCCTTCGCCATCTGCAGCGAGTAGCCGTCGGAGAAGACCATGTCGGAGTCGAGGGAGGTGGCGTCCAGGTTGTCGAGGCTGGCGTCGTAGCCCTCGACGACTCCGTAGACCTGGCGACAGGTCTCCTCCGGGATGGCGAGCTGGGAGGTGCGCAGCTTGTTGGTGTAGCTCGTGGCGGCCGCCAGCGACTGGTAGACCTCGAAGTGCATGTGCGGCCACCTGCCGTCGTACGCCGCGGGGAAGATCGTCGTGAACTCGACCCGCCCATCGGCGTCGGTCTCCTGTACGCCGCGCAGGTAGTTCTCGTCGACGATCGCCTCGGAGTACATCGAGTACTCCCCCTCGCGGTTGCAGTGCCACAGGTAGACCGCGGCGCCGGACAGCGCCGTCGCCGTCTCGCCGTTCAGGTCGTAGACCCGGAGCTGCACCGTGGTCGGGACGCCCTCGGCGACGCCGGACGCCGACCCGAAGCTGCCCGTGATGTCGCTGCGCACGATGCCGCTCTCGGTCAGCACGTTGACCCCGTTCGATCCGTCACCGGGGAACGGACCGGCTGTCTCCTCCGGGATCTCGCCGTCCGCCACGGAGACGTCCGACTCAGCACCCACCCCCCGGCTCGGCGGAGCGCCGCCGGGCATCCCGGTGTCCGACGAGCCTTCGGAAGCACACCCCGCCAGGGCGACGACGCCGATCCCGCCGAAGAGGCTCAGCAGTCCACGCCGGCCGAGGCCGTTGCGCTCGACGATCTTCGGGAGGTCGTGGGAGAGCCCGAGGTCGTGGTCCTCGAGCTCGCCGTTCTGATGGGCCTGATGGGTGTGATCGCTCATGGCAGCCATTCGAGCCGGTGTTGCTGTGGGTTTCCTGTGACTACCCCCTGCCTGTGCCCAGAAAGCGCCACCCGCGGTTGACGGATTCGAACACCTGTTCGATCATAAGGGGTGGCCCTGCGTTCCCCCGACCTCCCCGCCCCGGCGGCCGCTGACGAGATCAGCCGGCTGCGCGAGCGGATGGAGCGCATGCACGACGGCGTGCCGCGGTTGCCACTGCCGACCCACCCGATGCTCGCCGGGATCGTGCAGCTGCACGCCGGCGCCAGCTACCAGGTCGACGGCGCGACGCTGGCGATGGCCCTGATGGCGGGACCGTCCCAGGCCGGGAGCTGGTGTGCGGTCGTCGGGGTCGACGACTTCGGCGCGGAGGCGGCTGCCGAGCTCGGGATCGAGCTCAGTCGCACGGCGCTCGTCCCCGAGCCCGGCGACCAGTGGCTCGAGGTCACCGCCGCCATGCTCGATGTGGCGTCGGTGGTGGTCGTGCGCCCGCCGAGCAAGGTCGCGGCGTCCGTCGCCGAGAAGCTGGCCGCCCGGGCCCGGAAGCGGTCCGCGGCCCTGGTCGCCTGGGGAGACTGGCCACGTCCCGAGCTGCGGCTCAGCGTGCGAGACCCGCGCTGGGCGGGAGTCGGCCGGGGCCATGGACACCTGCGCTCACGCCGGCTGGTGGTCGAGACACAGCGAGGCACTGCGCCTCCGCGGCGCGCGCAGCTGTGGTTCCCGACGGCAGATGGGTCGCACCGTCGCGAGGCGGCACCGGTCGCGGCCGCCGAGGCCCGGAGTGCCAGCTGATGCGCGTGCTGGTCGTGTGGTGTCCCGACTGGCCGGTGGTCGCTGCGGCCGCCGAGCTGGGGGTGCCCGCTCGGATCCCGGCCGCGGTCTTCGCCGCCCACGTCGTGCTCGCCTGCAACGGCGCGGCCCGGGCCTCGGGAGTACGCCGCGGGATGCGCCGCCGCGACGCCCAGTCGCGGTGCCCCGAGCTGGCGGTGCTCGACGCCAATCCCGACCGCGACGCCCGGTCGTTCGAGGACGTGCTCGCCACCCTCGAGGCGCTGCGGCCCGGCGTCGCGCCGATCCGGCCGGGGCTGGTGGCGCTCCGGTCACCCGGACGCTACTACGGCGGCGAGGCCCGGGCGGCCGCGGTGATCGCCGAGCGGCTGGACGAGATCGGCGTGCTGGATTGCCGGATCGGGATCGCCGACGAGCTGTTCACCGCCGAGCAGGCCGCTCGCCGGGCCGCGCCCCAGGACAGCCTGGTGGTACCGAAGGGGCAGTCCGCGGGCTTCCTGCGCGAGCTTCCGGTCGAGGCGCTCGACGACGCCGACGCCATCAGCCTGCTCCGGCGGCTGGGGCTGAGCACCCTCGGCCAGGTGGCCGACCTGCCCGGGCGCGACGTCCAGGCGCGGTTCGGGCGCCAGACCGCCTGGGTGCACCAGGTGGTCGGCGGGGGTGGTGCCACGCCGCTCGCGGAGCGGACGCCCCCACCCGACCTGATCTCCCAGGTCGACTTCGAGCCACCGCTCGACTCCGCCGAGACGATCTGCTTCAGCGCCCGCCAGACCGCAGACCGGTTCGTCGCCGGACTGGCCAGGCACGGCCTCGTCTGCACGGGCGTACGGATCGAGGCCGAGGTCGAGGAGTGGGCCGAGGGCAGCACCGGTGAGCCCGCCTCGGCCCGCACCTGGCTGCACCCGCGGTGGTTCGGCGCGACCGACCTGGTGGATCGGCTCCACTGGCAGCTCCTGGGCGGATTCCGGGCCGGGGAGGTGCGGGCGCCGGTCTGCCGGGTGCGGTTCACGCCCGAGACCGTCGTCCCCGACGCCGTACACGCGGACGCCCTGTGGGGCGGCACCGACGAGCGGGTCGAGCGCGGCATCGCCCGGGTGCAGGGGATGCTCGGCCACGAGGCGGTCGTGGTGCCGGTGCTCCAGGGCGGCCGGGCGCCCGCAGACCGGCAGGCGCTGGTGCCCTGGGGTGAGCGGCCGACCGGCCTGCGAC
>JALZCZ010000122.1 GCA_030862825.1 Actinomycetota bacterium
AGGGTGTGCGGCGCCGCCCCGGGCTCGCTCGCGGCCACCTGCTCCGCGGCCCGGCCGACCGCCTCCTCGATCTCGGCCTCGGAGCTCGGCGCGCCCTCCTGCACGGCGTCGAGCACGTCCGCCACCGCGCGACCCATCACCTGGGCCCGCTCGCGGTGCCGCCACGGGAAGGCCACGACGATCTGGTGCTGGTCAGCGGTCGGCCGCACCCGCACCGCGAGCCGCGACGTACCGGACTCCTGCGCCACCGCCCGCACCAGCCGGCCCACCGCGCGGATCGCGAACCGCTGACGGAACCCCGACTCCGGTGCCCCCGGCCGGGCGCTGCGCAGGCCGATCCGCTGCGCGAGGCGCTTCGCCCGCTCCTCCGAGACCGCGCTCAGCCCGCCGATGTCGAGGGTCAGCTTGATCGCGGCCCGCGGGAAGTAGAGGTTGGGTCCCTCGAGGACCCGCAGCTCGACGAGAGAGGTGGATGTCATCCCGGCGACGCTATCGGCCAAGGCGCGTCTGTTTGGCCAACGCCGTCACGAGTGTCGTCCAGACAGGCGATCGCCGGTCCGGGGTCCTCGCGGAACCGAGAGCGCAGCGAGCGATTCTGGGGGGGCTTGGCGCCGACGCGAAGGCAGCCTCGGTTCGTCTTCGGAGCGTCCGGCAACGCCGCCAGCGTGCGCGCCTCAGGCACCCATCGCGTGGAAGCCGCCGTCGACGTGCACGATCTCGCCGGTGGTGGCGGGGAAGAAGTCGGAGAGCAGGGCGCAGACGGCCTTGGCGGTGGGCTCGTAGTCCTTGTTGTCCCAGCCCAGCGGCGAGCGGTCGGACCACATCGACTCGAGGTCCTCGAAGCCCGGGATCGCCTTCGCGGCGAGGGTCCGCAGCGGGCCTGCCGAGACCAGGTTGACCCGGATCCCTTCGGGCCCGAGGTCGCGGGCCAGGTAGCGGGAGCAGGACTCCAACCCGGCCTTGGCCACGCCCATCCAGTCGTAGGCCGGCCACGCGACGGTGGCGTCGAAGGTCAGCCCCACCACGGAGCCGCCGGAAGTCATCAGCGGCCGGCACGCCTGGGCGAGCGACATCAGCGAGTACGCCGACACCTGGACCGCCTGCGCCACGTCCGGCCACGGGCCGGTCAGGAACTTGCCGCCGAGCAGGGTCTCCGGGTTGCCGTAGGCGATGGAGTGCACGACCCCGTCGATCCCGTCGACGTGCTCGCGCACGGCGTCCGGCAGCCCGGCCAGGTGGGCCTCGTCGGTGACGTCGAGCTCGAGCACCGGCGCCTCGGCCGGGAGCCGTTTCGCGATCCGGCGGGTGATGCCCAGCGCGCGGCCGAAGTTGGAGACCAGCACGGTGGCGCCCTGCTCCTGCGCCACCTTGGCCGCGGCGAAGCCGATCGAGCTGTCCATGGTCACACCCGCGACCAGGATGCGCTTGCCTTCGAGGATTCCAGCCATGGTCAGTGCCCCATTCCGAGTCCACCGTCGACCGGGATCACTGCCCCGGTGACGTACGCCGCACCTTCACTGGCCAGCCAGGTCACCGCCGAGGCGACCTCGACCGGGTCCGCGTAGCGCCCCAACGGCACCTGCGTCTTGATCGCCGACCGCTGCTCGTCGGTGAGCACGGCCGTCATGTCTGTCTCCACGAAGCCGGGAGCCACGACGTTGGCGGTGATCGAGCGGGAGCCGAGCTCACGCGCGATGGAGCGGGCCATGCCGACCAGGCCCGCCTTGGACGCCGCGTAGTTGACCTGACCTGCCGAACCCAGCAACCCGACCACCGACGAGATGAAGATGATCCGGCCGCGGCGCAGCCGCAGCATCCCCTTGCTGGCCCGCTTGACCAGCCGGAAGGAGCCGGTCAGGTTGGTGTCGATCACCGACGACCAGTCGTCCTCCGACATCCGCAGCAGCAGCGTGTCGGCGGTGATGCCGGCGTTCGCGACCAGGATCTCGACCGGGCCGTTGGCCGCCTCGATCTCGGCGAAAGCCGCATCCACGGCAGCCGCGTCGGTGATGTCGCAGGTCACGTCGAGCGCTCCCTCGGGGGCGCCTCCGGACCGCGTGGTCACCGCCACCTTGTCGCCCTGGGCGATGAACGCCTCCGCGATCGCGCGGCCGATGCCGCGGTTGCCGCCGGTGACCAGCACCGACCTGGGCTCGCTCGAAGCTTCGCTCACGTCAGGGACGCTATCGACTACCACCGGGTACGGGAAAATCGTCCCAGGGAAGGCATGGGATCTCGATACGTGTCGCTGTCCTCCCGTTCGGACCCGGGCCGAGCCCTACTCGATCTCCCGCCCCCTTCGTGGCCCCTCGCACGCTCGGTCCACCGGCGTGATCAGTCGTCCTCGAGCCGGAAGCCCACCTTCATGCCGACCTGGAAGTGCTCGACGCCACCGTCCTTGACCTGGCCGCGGACCTGGGTGACCTCGAACCAGTCGAGGTGGCGCAGGGTGCGTGAGGCGCGCTCGATCCCGTTGCGGATGGCGTCGTCGACGCCGGTGGGCGAGGTGCCGACGATCTCGGTGACACGGTAGGTGCGGTTGGACATGAGGCCTCCGGGTGATGAGGGGAGAGTCGTAGCGGGTGCCCCGACAGGCGGGCCACCTGGCCCTGATCGTAGCGACGTACAGTGGAGGCATGAGCCGCGACCGGAGGCGCGATGACGACGCCGTCCGGATCACCACCGCTGCAGCCAGCCGCAACGAGGACATCCGGGCCCGCCAGCGACGCTATCTGTTCTCGATGGGCCTGCGTACGGTCTGCTTCGTGGCCGCGGTCATCGTCGGCAACGGAGTGGCGATGTGGATCCTGATCGCGGCGGCGATCTTCCTCCCCTACGTCGCGGTGGTGATGGCGAACGCCGCTAGCTCCAAGTCCGACGACTTCTCCCTTCAGGACTCCACCTTCGACCGGCCCGAGCTCGGCGCGGGCTCACCGCCCCCGGACGGACGGTGACGTAGCACACATGCCGGACCTGACCGACGACCTCTGCTCGGCCAAGGGGTGCCAGGCCGCCGCCAGGTGGCAGGTGCTCTGGAACAACCCGAAGCTGCATACACCCGACCGCCGCAAGGTCTGGCTCGCCTGCGACGAGCACCGCCAGTCGCTGGCCGACTTCCTGGGAGCCCGGGGGTTCCTGAAGGACGTCGTCCCGCACCAGATGGCGGACGGGTCTGGATCAGCCGCCGATCGCTGACATCGGCCGGTCGGGCTGGAGGAACGACGGGTCGTCGATGCCGTGGCCGGCGGCCTTGCCGCGCATCGCGACCACCCAGCGGTCGGCGAGCTCGGCATCGGAGGCGCCGCCACGAAGGGCGGTCCGCAGGTCCGACTCGGAGCGGGCGAAGAGGCAGTTGCGCACCTGACCGTCAGCGGTGAGCCGGACCCGGTCGCAGTCGCCGCAGAACGGCCTGGTCACCGACGCGATCACGCCGACGGTCGCCGGTCCCCCGTCGACTAGGAAGAGCTCGGCCGGTGCGCTGCCACGGGGCTCGACCGCCGGTGTCAGCACGAAGTCGCGCTCGAGCCGGGCGAAGATCTCGTCGGCGGTGATCATCGCGTCGCGGGACCAGCTGTGTTGGGCGTCCAGCGGCATCTGCTCGATGAACCGCAGCTCGTAGCCACGGTCGAGGCACCACCGGAGCAGCTCGCTCGCCTGGTCATCGTTGACCTTGCGCAGCAGTACGGCGTTCACCTTGATCGGTCCCAGACCGGCGGCCTCGGCGGCGGCCAGCCCGGCCACCACGTCATCCAGCCGGTCTCGGCGGGTGATCGTGTTGAAGGTGTCAGCGCGCACGGTGTCGAGACTGACGTTGACCCGGTCGAGGCCGGCTTCGGCGAGGGCGCCAGCGGTCCGGGCCAGGCCCAGCGCGTTGGTGGTGATCGAGAGCTCCAGGGCGGGATCCAGGGCACGGACCTGCCGGACGATGTCGACCAGGCCCCGGCGCACGAGCGGCTCGCCGCCGGTGAACCGGACCTCCTTGATGCCGAGGCGCTCCACGCCGACCCGGACCAGGCGCACCACCTCGTCGTCGGTGAGCACCTCGTCGCCGGGCAGCCAGTCCAAGCCCTCGGCCGGCATGCAGTAGGAGCAGCGCAGGTTGCAGCGGTCGGTCAGCGACACCCGGAGGTCGCTGGCGACGCGGCCGTACCGGTCCTCGAGCGGTTGAACCTGCATGACGCCTAGCCTACGGCCCTCACCTACGCTCGGACGCGTGCGTTCGTTCGGTTTCCTGCTCAGCCGCCGCTGGCTGCTCTTCGCCGTAGCAGTCGTGCTGCTGGGCTGGGCGGCGTGGTGGCTGGGCCAGTGGCAGTTCCACCGCCTCGAGGACCGCAAGGAGAGCAACGCGGTGGTCCGGGCCAACGAGGACAAGCCGCCCGCGCCCGTCGACGACGTCCTGGCCCCCGGTCGGGAGGTCCCCGACGACGAGGAGTGGCGGGTGGTCACGGCCACCGGCGAGTACGCCGGCGACGAGACGGTGATCGTGCGCTACCGCACCCGCGACGGCGTCTCGGGGGTCGACGTCGTCGTCCCCCTGGTCACGACGGGCGGTACGGCGCTCCTGGTCGACCGCGGCTGGCTGCAGTCCGAGCCCGGCTCCGCGGAGCCCGCCGAGGTGCCGGCTCCCCCCGCGGGTGAGGTCACGGTCACTGGCTGGGTGCGGGCCGACGGCACCGGCGACAGCACCGACGTGTCCGACCAGTCCACCCGCGCCATCTCCAGCGAGAAGATCGGCGAGGCACTCGACCGCGAGGTCTACGGCGGCTTCGTCGAGCTGCGCTCGGAGGATCCCGCGCCGGAGCAGGCCCTCGAGCCGGTCGAGCTGCCCGAGCTCGACAACGGACCGCACTTCTTCTACGGCCTCCAGTGGTGGTTCTTCGGGATGCTCGCGATCTTCGGGTTCTGCTACCTCGCCTACGACGAGTGGAAGCGCGGACCCCGCGGTGAGCGGAGGAACGCTCAGCCGACCACGGGAGCCCCGTCGCGGAACTGAGTGCGGTAGAGGTCGCTGTAGAGTCCGCCGCGCCTGACCAGCTCCTCGTGCGTCCCGAACTCCACGATCCGGCCGCCGTCGAGCACCAGGATCTGGTCGGCGTTGCGGACCGTTGAGAGCCGGTGCGCGATCACCAGGGAGGTCCGGCCCTCCAGCGCGGCGTCGAGTGCGCGCTGCACGGCCGCCTCCGACTCGCTGTCGAGGTGGGCGGTCGCCTCGTCGAGCACCACGATCGACGGCGCCTTGAGCAGCAGCCGAGCGATCGCGAGCCGCTGCCGCTCCCCTCCGGACAGGCGGTAGCCCCGGTCGCCAACGACGGTGTCGAGCCCGTCGGGGAGCGCGCGCACCAGGCCCGCGATCTGCGCCGCCTCCAGCGCCTCCCAGGTCTCGGCGTCGGTGGCGTCGGGTCGCGCGTAGAGCAGGTTGGCGCGGATGGTGTCGTGGAACATGTGGGCGTCCTGGGTGACGTAGCCGACGACGTCCTCGATGGACTGCAGCGTGACGTCGCGTACGTCGTGCCCTCCGACCCGCACGGCGCCCTGGTTGACGTCGTAGAGGCGGGCCACGAGGTTGGTGACCGTGGTCTTGCCGGCGCCGGAGGGGCCCACCAGGGCCACCATCTGTCCCGGCTCGGCGACGAAGCCGACGTCGTCGAGCACCTGCGCGTTGTCCCGCGACTCCGCCCGGGCCACCGACTCCAGGGAGCCGAGCGAGATCTCGTCGGCGCGCGGGTAGGTGAAGGAGACATGCTCGAACTCCAGCCGCCCGGAGTCCTTGGGCAGCACCACCGCGGGGTGCTTCTCCTGGATGAGTGAGGGCAGGTCGAGCACCTCGAAGACTCGCTCGAAGCTGACCAGCGCGGTCATGATGTCGATCCGCACGTTGGAGAGTCCCTGCAGCGGGCCGAGCAGGCGCAGCAGCAGGGTCGCGAGCGCGAGCAGGGTGCCGACGGTGAGGGTCTGGCTGATCGCCAGGTGGCCGCCGAAGCCGTAGACCATGGCGGTGGCAAGGGCCGGCACCGCCATCATCGCGGCGCCGAAGATGCGGGTGATGAGGGAGATCTGGACGCCGAGGTCGCGGACGGTCGCGGCCTTCTCGGCGAAGAGCACGTCCTCCTCGCCTCGCCGTCCGAACAGCTTGAGCAGCATGGCACCGCCCACGTTGAAACGCTCGGTCATCATGTTGCCGAGGTCGGCGTTGCCGTCCATCTGGCGCCGGGTGAGCCCGGCGAGCCGGCCACCGACCCAACGCGAGACCAGGAACAGCATCGGGAAGAGCGCCAGGCACATCAGCGTGACCTGCCAGCTCAGCGCGAGCATCGCGATGCCGACCACCAGCACGGCGATCGAGTTGGAGACGGTGCTGGACAGCGTGGAGGTGAAGGCGCGCTGCGCGCCGATCACGTCGTTGTTGAGCCGCGAGACGAGCGCGCCGGTCTGGGTGCGGGTGAAGAAGGCGAGCGACTGACGCTGCACGTGCCCGAACACCTTGGTGCGGAGATCGAAGATCAGACCCTCACCGATCCGTGACGACAGCCAGCCGGCGATGACCGCAAGGACGGCGTTGAAGATCACCACACCGGCCATGGCGAAGGCGAGCATCGTCACCAGGCCCCGGTCGCCGGCCAGGATGCCGTCGTCGACGATCCGCTGCACCAGCAGCGGCATCACCACGACCATCGCGGCGTCGACCACGGTCAGTGCGAGGAAGACCGAGATCAGCTTGCGGTGGGGGCGCGCGAAGCCGAACACGCGGCGTACGGTGCCGGGGTCGATCCGGTTGTCGATGACGCTGCGGTCGGACCTGATGTGACGCCACGCTGCCGCGCCCGGGTGCATCGACGACATGGCATCCTCCTTCTAGATTGCTCCGAGAAGCTCCCGGAACCTCCGGGTCTGCGCCTCACGCTCGAGGCGGCGCTGCTCGTCGAGACCGCGCTCGGCCACACCGATCAGCAGGGCCTTGGTCTCGGTCACCGCACCGTGCGGCGCGGCGGTCAGGGCTCCGACCAAGTCGTCGACGGTCGCCCCGAGGTCGGCCAGCGGCACGGCCGCGGACGCCAACCCGATCTCGACGGCCTCGGCCGCTCCCACCATCCGCGCCGTCGCGCAGATCTCGAGAGCCTTGGAGTAGCCAACGCACTCGACGAGCGGTTTTGTTCCCGTCAGATCGGGCACCAGGCCGAGCGCCGCCTCCTTCATGCAGAACTGCACGTCGTCGGCAACGACCCTCAGGTCGCAGGAGAGGGCGAGCTGGAAGCCTGCGCCGATCGCGTAGCCCTGGACCGCCGCGATCGACACGAACCTCGGGTCACGCAGCCAGGTGAACCCCTTCTGGTAGTCGTCGATGGTGGCGCTCATGGCTGCATCGTCGAGCGCCAACAGCTGGGCCACCGTCTCCTCGCCATCGCCGCCGGCCGGATCGAGCATCGCGCGGTCCAGGCCGGCCGAGAACGCCGGACCGTTGCCGCGCACGATCACGACGCGTACGTCGTCGGCGATCTCGTCGGCCAGCGCCGCGAGCGTGCGCCACATGGTCGGCGTCTGGCTGTTGCGCTTGTCGGGCTTGTCGAGGGTGACGGTGGCGACGTCACCGTCGACATCGAACAGGAGGCCGGCCTTGGCGAGCCGCTCGGGAGTCATGGCGGGAGTCTAGGAGTCGGCTCCGACGGCGTCCTGACGAGGTGCCTCGGGGTCGGACTGGTCTGTCGTTTGGTCACCAACCACAGCTCAGCGACCCCGAATCCTGCCGTTGGTGACCAAACGAC
>JALZCZ010000139.1 GCA_030862825.1 Actinomycetota bacterium
CAGAGCTTCTACGGCCACTTCTACATCGAGCACAACCGCGGTCACCACGTCCGAGTCGCGACTCCCGAGGACCCCGCTTCGTCGCGGATGGGCGAGAACTTCTACCAGTTCTGGCCGCGCACCGTGCTCGGCTCGCTCACGAGCGCCTGGCACATCGAGAGGCGTCGCTACGCCCGCCGTCACCAGCACCCGTTCCGGATCGGCAACGACGTGCTCAACGCCTGGGTGATGTCGGCCGTGCTGTTCGGCGCGCTGATCGCGTGGCTGGGCGTCGGGATCCTGCCCTACCTGGTGATCCAGGCGGTCGTCGGCTTCTCGCTGCTCGAGGTCGTCAACTACATGGAGCACTACGGCATGCTGCGCCAGAAGGTCGGCACGCCCGGCAAAAAACGCTACGAGCGGGTCGACCCCTCGCACTCCTGGAACTCCAACAACATCGCGACCAACGTGCTGCTCTACCACCTTCAGCGACACAGCGACCACCACGCCAACCCGACCCGGCGCTACCAGACGTTGCGCGACTTCGAGGAGTCGCCGGTGCTGCCGACCGGCTACGCCGGGATGATCGTGCTCGCGTCGGTGCCCTTTGTATGGCGACGGGTGATGGACCCGCGGGTGCTCGCACACGTCGACGGCGACCTGCGCAAGGCGAACCTGAGCCCACGCAAGCGCGACAGGATCCTGGCCAAGTACCCGCCCCCAGCGGTCCCCACCGCTGCGGAGATCGCTGCCCAGCAGGCCGAGGCCGACGCCGCCGCGCGGCTCGCGCTCGACGAGGTCATGGCCGCCCGATGCCCCGGCTGCGGCTACACCTACGAGGTCGAGGTCGGCAACGAGTTCGAGGGCTTCGCCGCCGGCACGTCGTGGGCGGACGTCCCGCGCGACTGGTGCTGCCCCGACTGCGGGGTCCGCGAGGCGTCCGACTTCGTGGCGGTGCAGAAGGTGGAGGCGTGATGCGGATCGAGGTGGATCGCGGGAAGTGCGAGGGCCTCGGGATGTGCGAGGCGATGGCGAGAGACTTCTTCGAGCTCGACGACGACGACCAGATGCACGTGCTCAACGACTCGCCGGACGATGCCGACCGCGGGCAGGTCAACGCCGCCGTCCAGTCCTGCCCGGTGCTCGCGCTGACGCTTGTCGGCTGATGACCGGCCGATGACTACGCTCGTCGACGTGACCGCAGCATCCGTCGTCTCCACTCGCGACCGCGTGGTGGAGGCGGCCGTGCGGCTCACCTCCGAGCTGGGGTGGTCGGAGGTGACGATGGCCAGGCTGGCCGACGAGGTGGGCGTCAGCCGCCAGACCGTCTACAACGAGATCGGCACCAAGCCGCGCCTGGCCGAGGCGATGATCCTCCGCGAGCTCGACCGGTTCCTCGCCATCGTCAGCGTGGCCTTCGACCGGCACCCGCACGACATCGTGGCCGCGATCAGGGGCGCGTCGGTGGGCGTCCTCGAGCACGCCCAGGACAACCAGCTCCTGCACGCGATCGTGTCCGCCACCCACGGCGCCGACACCGAGCTGCTCCCGCTGCTGACCACGCACGCGGAGTCGTTGCTCGGCGTGGCCAAGGTGGTGATAAAGGACCGGGTCGAGCCCTACGGCGTCGACCTCGACCGCAAGCACCTCGAGGCCGCGATCGACATGGTGGTCCGGGTCGTGCTCAGCCACGTCATGCAGCCCTCGGGCCCACCACGCGAGACCGGCGAGGACATCGCCTGGATCGCCGCCCGTGTGCTACGCGGCTGACAGGTCGGCGCGCGCCTGGGCCCGCTCGACGGCGTCCCGGAAGGTGCGCGCGACGTACGGCGGCACCGCGAGTCCCTGGTGCTCCGCGAAGAGGAGCTCCTGCTCCACGAGGGCGATCCGCTGGGTGAAGTCCTCGACGTCGTCGGTGATGCCGAGGGCGGACATGACGTCGCCGAAGTCCGCCGACTGCTCGGGGTTGTAGGCACCGACCGGCGCGAACGAGATCGCGCGCATCTTGCGGACCAGCCACTTCTGCCAACGGGCCAGCCGGCCCCAGTGGGCGCGCGCCGACAGCTGGTAGAACGCGTAGTGGCCCGGCTCCTGGCGCTTGATCTGGCCGATCGCCGTGCGGGCAACGCCCTCCTCGCCCAGCTCGATGACCCCGTCGTACAGCATGTTGTAGGCGAGCACCGCGGAGCGCTCAGTGGCCATGCCGGTCAGGTAGTAGAGCATCCGGGACACGTCCTGGAACGGGCCGGCGTGACCGAGGGCGCCGAGGATCCTGATCTTCAGGCCCATCGAGAGGTCGGGCTCGGCGGGCGGCCGTTCGAGGTGCCGCTGCAGCTCGTCGAGGATCTGGCCGTGCCGGATCTCCTGGGGGTGCCAGACGTCTCGGAAGAAGCGCACGTCGATGTCGGGCGGGTCCGGTAGCAGGATCGCCAGCTCCAGCACGTTCTTGTCGACCTCGAGCTCGACCCGCGCCATGTAGTCGAGGACGTGGCCGAACCTGGCATCGAGCTCGCGGGGCCGGCGGACCGTGAAGTCGACCGACGAGAGATCGATGGGCGGGTGTTCGTGGGCGATCCGGTCGACATGGTCGACCAACCTCTGGTCGATCGCCTGGGCCATGCGCAGAGCCTAGTCTCTACGGGTGGACGAGGCTCCCGAATTCGGCGGAGTGCGGCTCCGGACTCCGACCGGCCGAGCCGTCGTCGTGGCCGCCGCCCTGGGTTCGGGCATGGCCTTCCTCGACGGCACCATCGTCAACGTCGCACTGAAGCGCATCGGCGAGGACCTCGACGCGTCCCTGGCCGAGCTTCAGTGGATCACCAACGGCTACCTGCTCTCGCTCGCGAGCCTGATCCTGCTGGGCGGCTCGCTCGGTGACCGGTTCGGGCGGCGCCGGGTGTTCGTGATCGGCACGTCGTGGTTCGCGCTCGCTTCGCTTGTCTGCGCGGTTGCCCCCAACCCCGAGACCCTGATCATCGCCCGCGTGCTCCAAGGGGTCGGTGGGGCGTTGCTGACTCCGGGCAGCCTGGCGATGATCCAGGGCGCGTTCGTCGCTGCCGACCGGCCGAAGGCGATCGGCGCCTGGTCGGGACTCGGCAGCGTGGCCGCGGCCATCGGACCGTTCGTGGGCGGCGCGCTGATCGACTACGCGCACTGGCGTTGGATCTTCCTGATCAACCTCCCGATGGCGGCCGCCACGATCGTGATCGCGCAGCGCCACGTGCCCGAGACCCGCGACCCGAACGCGTCCACGCATTTCGACGTCACCGGCGCCGGCCTCGCCACGTTGGCCCTGGGCGGCACGACGTACGCGCTGATCCAGTGGGGTGGCGCTCTCGCGGTCTACGCCGCGGTGCTGGGCGCGCTGGCCGCGGTCGGGTTCGTGATGGTGGAGAAGCGCGAGCGGGAGCCGATGCTGCAGCTGGGCATCTTCGCCGACCGGACCTTCACCGCCGCCAACGTGATGACGCTGCTCGTCTATGCCGCGCTCGGGGCTTCGCTGTTCTTCGTCACCCTGCAGCTGCAGGCGGTCAGCGGGTGGGGGGCCCTCGAGGCGGGCGTCGCCACCCTCCCGATCACGATCTGCATGATCTTCCTGGCCGCGAAGGGCGGCGAGCTCGGCGCCCGGATCGGACCGCGGATCCCGATGACGGTCGGCCCGATCGTGATGGGTGCCGGCTGCCTGATGCTGCTCGCCATCGGTGACGACGTGAACTACGTGGTCGACGTACTGCCGGGGGTGACGGTCTTCGGGATGGGTCTGGCGCTGATGGTCGCGCCGCTGACGGCGACGGTGCTCGCTGCCGCACCCGACGAGCACGCCGGCATCGCCAGTGGCGTCAACAACGCGGTGGCCCGGGCCGGCTCGCTGCTGGCGGTCGCGGCCCTGCCGGTGGCCGTGGGCCTCAGCGGCGAGGACTACGCCGTGCCGGCGGTCTTCAACGAGGGCTACCGCTCGGCAATGGTCGCCTGCGCGGCGCTTCTGGTCGTCGGCGGCGTGGTCTCGTGGTTCACCATCCGTAGCGCCGTGCTCGAGGAGCAGGAGGAGGCTGAGCCAGAACCCACGTGACGGTTGCCGCTTCCGCATACGCTGGTCGGGCGATGAGGCGGCACATGCGGAGGAGGCGCGCGGTGGGGGCGGGGGCCCTGGCGACCCTGCTTCTGGTGGCGGCGTGCAGCGGCTCCGAGCCCGGGAAGGGAACCGCTGAGCCCACTGGGGGTCCGAGCGACAGGGTCACTCCTGCGACGCCCGAGCAGACGCCGTCGGCCGTGGTCGACCCCGAGCACGCCACGGACCCGCCCGGCGCGGTCGAGACGCCGCTCCTGCCGGCCGACATCATGGTCGTCAGCAGCGAGACGCTCGACGCGGGCCTCGTGAAGCGCATCTCCCGGCTCGAGGGCGTCGCCGCGACCACCACGATCTCGCTGAACCAGGTGCCGATCGAGAACCGCCTCTACGACATGGCGGCTGTCGACATCCCTGAGTACCGCAGGTTCACGGAGGCCCGCAGCGCCCAGCTCCAGCCCCAGTGGGACCGGGTCGCCGGTGGCGAGATCGCCAGTCACGAGGCGCTCCAGGGCCGGCTGCCGCTCGACCCCGACGGCTACCTCACCATCGACGCGGCCGCGGACGCCCCGCGCATCCACGTCGGTGCCTACGCCCCGCAGGTGCCGACGATCGAGCTGGTGGTCAACGAGAAGTGGGGCGAGGCCCTGGGCATGGATAAGGGCAACGCCCTCCTGATCGCCACCCAGCCCACCTCGCCGCAGAGCCTGCAGAAGCCGATCCAGCGCCTGGTAGGCGACGACGCGTCGGTGCAGATGATGGACATCGCCAGCCGGCTCGGGCTCGACCCGGGTGCCTTCCAGAGCGTGGTGCTGGTCGGCACGTACGCCGACGCCGTCGGCACCTTCCGCTACACGGTCTCGGGCGGCCGGGTGATCCCGGACCAGGCCTGGGTGCGCGAGCACATCGCCACCGAGACGGTGCCGATCCTCGGCCAGGTGACCTGCAACAAGGCGATGCTGCCGCAGCTCAAGGCGGCCCTCGCCGAGATCGTCAAGCTCAAGCTCGCCGACGAGATCCACCCCGACGAGTACGCCGGCTGCTACTACCCGCGGTTCATCGCCGGCTCCACCCAGCTGTCCAACCACGCGTTCGGCCTGGCGCTCGACCTCAACGTGCCCGGCAACCTGCGTGGCACGGTCGGTGAGATGGACCGTGGGGTCGTGGCCGTGTTCAAGAAGTGGGGCTTCGGCTGGGGCGGCGACTGGAACTACACCGACCCCATGCACTTCGAGCTGAACCGGATCGTCAACCCGGGCTAGGCGCGCCACGGCGCAATGCCCGCACGGTGCCCGCACAATGCCGGTGTGGACAAGTTCCGGTTCGTGACGTTCGTCCAGAAGCGGCTGTTCAACCCCGTGGTCCGCGGGGCTCTCGGCAGGGGCGTGCCGGTGCCCGGCTACGCCCTGCTGGAGACCACCGGCCGCACATCCGGCCGACCCCGACGGACTCCGGTGGGCGACGGCCGGGTCGGCGACACGTTCTGGATCGTCTCCGAGCACGGCTACCGGTCGTCGTACGTGCGCAACATCCAGGCCGACCCGCGGGTGCGGGTCCGGATCCGCGGCCGGTGGCACTCGGGCACGGCGTCCCTGATGCCGGACGACGACCCCCGCGAGCGGCAACGGCTACTGGCAAAGGAGCGTCCGGGCTCCCGGTTGAACGCCGCGGCCGTGCGAGGGTTCGGCACCGGCCTGCTGACCGTCCGGATCGACCTCGATCCGCCTCGGTAGCCTGCCCGCATGCGCGCAGTCCAGGTCGTCACCCCCACCGGCCCGTCCGACGTCCAGGTCCGTGAGGTCGACGAACCGACTCCGGGGCCGGACGACGTCCTGATCGAGGTGCACCGGGTCGGCGTCTCGTTCCCCGACCTGCTGCTGAGCAGGGGCGAGTACCAGCTGAAGCCCGAGCCGCCCTTCTCGCTCGGGGTCGACGTGGCCGGCACGGTGGTCAGCGGAGCCGGCTTCGAGCCCGGCCAGCGCGTGGCTGCGGTCGGTGGCTACGGCGGCGCCCAGGAGCGTGCCGTGGTTCCGGGCACGTTCGTCTTCGCGCTTCCCGACGCGATGTCGTACGACGAGGGCGCGGCGCTGCCCATGAACTACCTGACCGCCCAGTTCGCGCTGTCCGAGCGCGGCCAGGTCAGCGAGGGCGAGACCGTCCTGGTGCACGGCGCGGCGGGCGGCGTCGGGACGGCCACCATCCAGGTGGCCAAGGGCATGGGTGCGCGCACGATCGCGGTCGTCAGCACCGAGGAGAAGGCGAAGGTCGCCCGCGACGCAGGCGCCGACGAGACCGTGCTGGCCGACGGGTTCAAGGACTCGGTCAAGGACCTGACCGGCGGCCGCGGCGTCGACGTGGTGCTCGACGTGATCGGTGGCGACGGCTTCACCGACTCGCTGCGGGTCCTGGCCACCCAGGGGAGGCTGCTGGTGGTCGGCTTCGCGGCCGGGAAGGGGATCCCCGAGGTGAAGGTCAACCGGCTGCTGCTCAACAACATCGACGTGCGCGGTGTCGGCTGGGGTGCGTTCGCGATGCTCCGGCCGGGCTACATGCAGGAGCAGTGGCGGGCGCTGCTCCCGATGATGGAGAGCGGCGTGGTGAAGCCGCCCATCGGCGCGGTCTACGAGCTCGAGGACTTCGGGCGGGCGCTGATCGACATGGACGACCGCAAGACGCTCGGCAAGTCCGTCGTCAGGGTTCGTGACTGACCACGGCCAGGCGGCGTACGCCGTCCGGTTCGAGTGGGGCCCGACGGGAGCCGCGGCCATCGGCGCCAGCGCCGACATCGCGGTCGTGGTCGACGTCCTGTCCTTCACGACCACGCTGACCGTCGCCGTGGAGCGGGGGATGATCGTCTACCCCTACCCGTGGCAGGACGCGCGCGCCGAGCAGTACGCCGCCGAGCGCGACGCGGTGCTTGCGGTCGGCCGCCTCGAGGCCCGTGCCGGCGCCGGCGGGGTCAGCCT
>JALZCZ010000169.1 GCA_030862825.1 Actinomycetota bacterium
CGGCCATGATCTCGGCCGGCATGTTGTCGAGCAGGATCTCGGTGCACCCCGCGTCGAGCAGGTCCCGCAGCTGGTCGAGGTCGGTCACCTCGACCTCGACCCGGAGATCGGGGTACGCCGCGCGGACCGCCTGGTAGGCCGGCACCGCCCCGCCCGCCGCGATCACGTGGTTGTCCTTGACCATCGCCCGGTCGGCGAGGCTGAACCGGTGGTTGACGCCGCCACCGCACCGCACGGCGTACTTCTGCAGGGCGCGGAACCCGGGCAGCGTCTTGCGGGTGTCGAGCACCCGCGCACTGGTGCCGTCGAGCGCGTCGACCCAGGCGGCGGTGGCGGTGGCGACGCCGGAGAGGTGGGAGGCGAAGTTGAGCGCGGTCCGCTCGGCGGTGAGCAGGTCCCTGGTCGACCCGGCGACGCGCATCACGATGTCGCCCGCCTGCACCCGCGAGCCGTCGGAGCGGCGGTCGGTGACCTTGACGTCGTCACCCATGACGTAGTGGAAGACCATCGCCGCAACGCCCAGGCCGGCGACCACGCCCGGCTCCCGCGCACCGAAGTCGGCCACGCCGCGAGCATCGGCGGGAATGGTCGCAGCGCTGGTCACGTCGTCGCTGCCGCCGGGCAGGTCCTCCTCGAGCGCCTCCACGATCTCGTCGTAGATGGCCCGCGGGTCGAGCCCGGCGTCGGTGAGCTCGGCGACGAGGTCGCCCGGCAGATGCTCGTACGGCGTCATCCCGCGCCTCCGTCGGTGGCGGGTGCCGGGTGGAAGCTCGTGCTGCTCACCCCGTCGGACATCTCCGTGTCGAAGTGGCCGGCGAAGTGGGCGTCGTCGCGGGCCGGGTGGTCCTCGCGCCAGTGCGAGCCGCGGGTCTCCTCACGGAGCGCGGCCGCATCGGTGAGCGCGGCGCTGATGGTGAGCAGGTTGGTGGTCTCCCACGACTCCAGGTCGACGACGCCGGCCTCGGTGGTGCCGAGCTTGTCGAGCAGCTCGGAGGCCTCGGCCAGACCCTCGGCGCTGCGAAGCACGCCCACGCGGGTGGTCATCACCTCCTGCAGCTCGCGCCGCACATGGCCGGCCACCAGGCCCGCGGTGCGGCCGTCGGCAACGGGCGGCGACCAGGGTCGCAGCTCGCCCGGGAGCACCGCGGCGATGCGGCGGGAGAAGACCAGCCCCTCGAGCAGGGAGTTGGAGGCGAGCCGGTTGGCGCCGTGCACGCCCGAGCAGGCGACCTCGCCGGTGGCGTAGAGCCCCAGCACGTTGGTGCGGCCATGCAGGTCGGTGCGGACGCCGCCGGACGCGTAGTGGCAGGCCGGGGCCACCGGCAGCAGCTCGGTGACCGGGTCCACCCCGTGCGAGCGAGCGGTGGCAAGGATGGTCGGGAACCGCTTCTCCCAGAACGCCGCACCCAGATGCCGGGCGTCGAGCCACATGTGCGGGTGGCCGGTCTCGTTCATCCGCCGGGTGATCGCCTTCGCGACCACGTCGCGGGGGGCCAGGTCGGCGAGCTCGTGGACGCCCTGCATGAACCGGTCGCCCTCGAAGTCGACCAGGACGGCGCCCTCACCACGAACGGCCTCGGAGATCAGGGGCTGCTGGCCGACGGACTCGGGGCCGAGGTACATCACGGTCGGGTGGAACTGCACGAACTCCAGGTCGCGCAGGGTCGCCCCCGCCCGCAGTGCCAGCGCCGTACCGTCGCCGGTCGAGACCTCAGGGTTGGTGGTCTGCGAGAAGACCTGGCCCAGCCCGCCGGAGGCGAGCACGACGGCCCGGCAGTGCACCGCGCCGACGCCGTCGCGCTGGCCCTCCCCCATCACGTGCAGGGTCACGCCTGCGACGGCTCCGTCGTCGGCCAGGAGCAGGTCGACCGCCAGCGCGTGCTGGATGACCTCGATCTCCGGGGCCGCCGCGACGGCAGCGGTCAGCGCCCGCTGGATCTCGGCACCGGTGGCGTCGCCGCCCGCGTGCGCGATCCGGTCGCGCAGGTGGCCGCCCTCGCGGGTGAGCGAGATGACACCGTCGGCGTCGAGGTCGAAGTTGGTGCCGAGCGCGATCAGCTCGTGCACCGCCTCGGGACCCTCGTTGACCAGGGTGCGTACGGCCTCGAGGTCGCAGGCGCCGGCACCCGCGACCAGGGTGTCGGTCTCGTGCTGCTCGGGGGTGTCACCCGGTCCGAGGGCGGCCGCGATGCCGCCCTGGGCCCACTGCGTGGAGCCGGCGGAGAGCACGTCCTTGGTGACCACGAGGATCGTGCCGACCTGGCCCCGAAGCCGGAGCGCCGCGGTCAGCCCGGCGATACCGGAGCCGATCACGACCACGTCGGCTCGGGTGCTCCAGCCGGGCTCGGGCGCGGTCAGGCGTCCTGGGACGCGGCGCGCCGATGCGTCGTACATCCAAGCAGGCTAGCTGGCAGTCGCGGACGTCACGTCGCCGCGGACCAGGCCGGCACCGTCGAACGTCTCCGCCGGGTCGAAGCCGGTCGCGAGGATCTTGTTGTCGGCGTCGACGAAGACCACGTGCGGCTGGAGCTCCTTGGCCTCGGCGGTCTCCATCTGGCCGTAGCCGATCAAGATCACGATGTCGCCGGGGTGCACCAGCCGAGCGGCGGCGCCGTTGATCCCGATCACCCCGCTGCCGCGCTCTCCGGCGATCGTGTACGTCTCGATCCGCGCGCCGTTGGTGACGTCGACGATGTGGACCAGCTCGCCCGGCAGCAGGTCGGCCGCCTCGAGCAGGTCCTCGTCGACGGTGACGGAGCCGACGTAGTGCAGGTCCGCCTGGGTCACGGTGGCGCGGTGGATCTTGCTCTTCATCATGGTGCGGAGCATTGTCCTCAGCTTTCTCGGTGGTTGAGAGGCGAGCTTGCGAACCGCGAGACCCGGGGGCCTGGAGCGGACCCGATGACCAGTGGCAGGTTGTCGATGAGGCGGGTGGCGCCCACGCGGGCGGCGATCAGCACCCGGGCCTCGGTGCCGGGCGGGATCGAGGCCTCGTCCGGCAGGTCGGCCAGGTCCGGGGTGGTGATGGCCAGGTAGTCGAGGTCGACCGCCTTCGAGGCGCGCAGCTCGGCCCGCGCGGCGCTGAGCGCGGCGTCCACGCCGTACTTCGCGGCGTTCTGGGCGGCGCGCAGCGTCCGGTTCAGGGTGACCGCCTCGCGGCGCTGCTCGTCGTCGAGATAGCTGTTGCGGCTCGAGAGGGCGAGCCCGTCGGGCTCGCGCTCGGTCTCGGCGCCGACGACCTCGACCGGCAGGCACAGGTCGGCGACCATCCGCCGGATCAGCACGAGCTGCTGGTAGTCCTTCTGGCCGAAGACCGCGACGTCGGGCCGGACCAGGCCGAACAGCTTCGCCACCACCGTGAGCACGCCGCGGAAGTGGCCGGGCCGGGTGCGGCCCTCCAGCACGTTGGCGAGCGGCCCCGGCTCGACCGTGACCATCGGCTCGCCGCCGGGGTAGACCTCGTCGGCGCCGGGCGCGAAGACGATGTCGACGCCCTCGCGCTCGCAGAGCTTGAGGTCGGCCTCCAGGGTGCGGGGGTAGCGGTCGAGGTCCTCACCCTCCCCGAACTGGAGCGGGTTGACGAAGATCGACACCACGACCGGCCCACCGGCGACGTGCTCTCGGGCGACCCGCATCAGGCCGGCGTGGCCCTCGTGCAGGGCGCCCATGGTCGGCACGAGACCGACCCGCTGGCCCTGGGCCCTGCGGCTGACGAGCAGGTCGGCGAGCTCGGCACGGGTGTGCGCGACGCGCGGGGTGGTCATCGGGTCCACCCGGGCTGCTCGGCTGCCTCCGCCTCCGCCAGCGCCTCGTCGAGCACCTCACGGATCCTGAGCGCGCGGATCGGCAGCACCCGGCCGTCGGTCACCGCCCGGGCGAGCGTGGCCCGGGCCAGTGCGACGTACGACGGCAGGGTGGTCGGGGCACTGGCCGCGATGTCGGTGAGGTGGGCGCGCACGGTGTTGACGTCGCCGCGCACGATCGGCCCGGTCAGGGCGGTGTCACCGAGCTCGAGCGCGTTGTCGAGCGCCGCGGTGAGCAGCGGGCGGAGGGTGGCGGCGGGGTCGTCGGCGCCGGCCGCGCTGAGCAGCTCCATCGCCTCGGTGACCAGGGTGACCAGGTGGTTGGCGCCGTGGGCCAGGCCCGCGTGGTAGAGCGTGCGCATCTCCTCGGGCACCCAGCTCGGGCGTCCGCCCAGGTCTTCGACGAGCGACTCAGCGACGTCGCGTTCCGGCGCGCCAGCAGTCAGACCGAAGACGCAGCCGCTGAGCCGGTCGAGGTCGAGGGCGGTGCCGGTGAAGGTCATGGCGGGGTGCAGCGCGATCGTGTGGGCGCCGAGGGCGGCCGCCGGCTCGAGCACGGCGAGGCCGTGGCGGCCCGAGGTGTGCACGACGTACTGGCCCTCGCGGATCGCCCCGCTGGCCGACAGCACGGAGACCACGTTGGCCAGCATGTCGTCGGGGACGGTGAGCAGCAGGAGGTCAGAGGCCCGCGCCACCGCGGTGGGCTTGTCGACGGTGACGCCCGGCAGCAGGGCCGCGATCCGGTCCCGTGAGGCGTCGGACTCGCCTGCGGCGGCGACGACCTGGTGTCCGGCGGCGCCGAGCTTGGCGGCCAGGACGGCACCGACGCGACCCGCGCCGATCACCCCGACGCTGAAGCGCTGTGTCATTGCTCGAACCTTTCGTTCCAGTCCCTCCGACCACCAGCTCCTCGTCATCGAGGTGCGGGCCGGTGTGGGTACCGGACGGTGTGCTCGTCGTATGTTGCCCTGCACTCAGTCAACAACGAGGTTAGGCGCCTCCTTCCGTCTTGGGAACGGAATGTGAAGTGACGCACCCGACACGCTGGGGGCTTGCCGAAACGACCCGGACCCGCCTGCCCCACTGGTCACACCGGGAGGGCAGTCCCTGCACTTGTCAGGTGTCGCTAGCGCCGACAAGTGAAGGGATACCCGGTCGGCCGGGGATCCCTCGCCCGTCAGCCGACCTGGAGCGGGCGGGGGGCGCGGGGCAGCCAGGTCTTGGTGACGTGGTCGACGATGTGGATGCCGGCGGGCGAGTGGATCTCGTGTACGCCGGACGGCACGGCGCCTTGCTTCAGGGCGTTGAAGACCTCCCACTCGCGCCGCTTGCGCTTGTTGCGCCACGACGTCGCGAACGACGCGGGGTCGGTCCAGTGGGCGAACTCGTCGCCGGCGAGATACTTCAGCTCCACGCACAGCCCGTGCGGGAGCCCGATCGAGCGGCACCGCTCGGGCGTGGTTCGGATCTCCCACTCGAAGGCCTTGGTGTAGACGAAGTCCGGCCCGATCGGGAAGCCCCACTCCTCGGCGTTGCGCAGGCCGAGGTCGAGGTAGCCGTGCGCGTCTCCGTCGAGGTAGAGCCCGTGCCGCGGCACCCGGATGATCGACTGCACGTCGCCCACCTGCCAGCCGAGGTCGGCGATCGAGACCTCACCCTCGGTCGTCAGCACCATGTCGCCGTCCCACTTCCAGGAGTAACGGGTGGAGACCTGGGCGAAGCACCAGTTGTAGAAGTACGACAGCGAGTGCACCGACAGCTCGTGCACCCCGCGGTGCTCGGCGCCGGCGCGCGCGACCTGGAACGGGTACGACGTCACGGTGAGCTTGGCGGAGCGGCCCGCCTTCTCCGCGGTCTCCCGAGCGACGTCGGGGGTGCCGTCGGTGGAGCCGTTGTCGACCAGCAGCACGAAGTCGCAGGCGCGCAACAGCGGCGGCAGCACGAACGGTAGCGACGGCGCCTCGTCTTTGACTCGCAGCACCGCGGTGGTGCCGGGGTGCAGCCGGCCCTTGGCCCAGGGCCAGACGATGTCGAAGTCCGTGTGGCCCTCGAGGTTGCTGATCCCGGTGGGACCGGAGTGTGCGGTCACCGCTCGCGTCCGGCCATCCGGCGCAGCGCCCGGCGCGCCTTGGGCGGCACCATCGCGCGCAGTCCGTGCGGCAGCTTGTCGGCCAGGCGGGGTGCATCGCCGGCGGGACCCGGGCCGGACTTGGGGCCGCCCCCACCCTTGACCGCACGCCGGGTCTGCTGCTCGGCCGCCACCACCGAGGAACGGGAGATGGCCTCCGACTCGGCGTAGAGGTCGACGTAGGCCTCCCGCAGCTGGTCGAGCGCCTCGTGCACGTCCGAGGTGTCGCCGCCGGGCTCCGCGAGCTTGTTGAGCTCGGACCAGGTCGAGGCGGTCAGCTCGTGCAGCCGCGGCGGGAGGTTGAGGTCGTCGAGGCTCTGCTGCATCCGGCGCAGCGACGGGTCGACGAACCGGTGGCCGTCGCGGATCTGCTCGCTCTTGGCGTGCAGCACGTGCTGCAGCTGCAGCTGCTCGCCGACGGCCATCGTCACCTTGGTCCAGTCGTCGAGCAGGTCGGCGTAGCGCACGAATACCCGTCCGCCGTCGGCCACCGACTCCCGCGTGGCGCGCTCGGTGTGCAACAGCATGTTGAGCCACGAGGCGGTCAGGTGGGCGGCGCCGAGCTTGTTGGCGTAGTAGGTCTGCTTGCTGCCGACGACCTCGGCCGGCGGGCGCAGCATGGTCGCGAAGACAGGAGTCGCACCCACCCGGATCGCGGCCACCCGCCACAACGACAGGAACCAGCTGAGCCGCGGGTCCTTGACCACGAGCTCGGCGCCCTCGGCGAAGTGTCCGTCCAGCCACTCGGCGGTCTTGATCCGCTCCGGCTCGCGGGTGCAGATCCGGCCGGCCTCGAACCAGGCGTCGGGGCGGGCATCGCTGACCTGGACCACGGCCTCCTTGAGCAGGCGGTCGTGGTGGTCGACCACCCAGCGCGGCTCGCCGAACCCCCTGGGGTTCGTCTCGTCGGCGACGACCTCGGGCTGCGGCACGTGGAGGCCGAGGATCTGCATCAACCCGGCCATGGTGCTGGTGCCGCTGCGGCCGGCGCCGGCGACGAACAGCACCTTGCGCGGATAGTCCTCGGGCGCGATGTCTGCGGGGTCGGTCACGGTCGGTGATGCTATCTGGCACCAGCGGTGATGACCGCATGGTCGTCGCGGGCAACGATGGTCCAGGTGCGTGCATCGCGAGGCCGAGGAGGGGACTCGGAGCTGACTCCTGCGACCGACGACGACGGAGCGAGGTAGGTGCCTGGACCGCAGGGAACCCGACCACCGAGAGGGAACGACCGCTAGCGTGCGGGCATGAGGTTCAGGCGTCGCTCCGCCGGCACCAGGCGGTCGCTGGTGAGCGTCGTGGTGCCGGTCTACGACGTGGAGGCCTACCTCCCTGAGTGTCTCGACAGCCTGCTGGCGTCGCAGCACGACGAGCTCGAGATCGTCGTGGTCGACGACGGCTCGACCGACCGCTCGGGAGCTGTGGCGGACTCCTACGCCGGCCGCGAGTCACGGATCACGGTGGTGCATACCGACAACCGCGGCCTCGGAGCCGCCCGCAACGAGGGACTGCGGCACGTCAGCGGCGACTTCGTCGCCTTTGCCGACTCCGACGACGTCGTCCCGCCGACGGCGTACGCCGTGATGGTGGAGTCGCTCCACCGGTCGGGGTCCGACTTCGCGACCGGTTCGATCCTGCTGCTGGAGTCGTCCGGCCTGAGCGAGCCCCCGTGGATGCGGCGCCTGCACAACCCGCCCCGGCCGAAGGCGCGGGCGGCGCAGCACCCCGAGATCCTGGGCGACGTCTTCGCCTGGAACAAGCTGTACCGCCACTCGTGGTGGACGGCTGCCGGTCTCTCCTGGCCCGAGGGCGTCCGCTACGAGGACCAGCCGACGACCACGCGGGCCTACCTCAGCGGCCGCTTCGACGTGCTGTCCGAGCACGTCTACCACTGGCGGGTCCGCGACGACGGCTCCTCGATCACCCAGCAGCGGGCGTCGATCGACGACCTGCGCGACCGCTGGGCCACCAAGCGGATGTCGCTGGCGGCGGTCGAGGCGTCACCGGACGTGGAGGCGATCCGCCAGGTCTTCCTGGACCGAGTGCTCGCGGGCGACCTGCACCGCTACTTCGCGCTGATCCCGGGGTGCTCCGACGAGTGGTGGCGGCTGCTGCACCGCGGTATCCAGGAGCTGTGGGGCGACCACTCGCTCGTGCACAGCGGGCTGCCGCCGGTGCATCGGCTGACCGGCTGGCTGGTGCAGCAGGGACGCCGGGTCGACGCGTCCGCTGTGATGCTGTGGTTCGCGAACCTCGACGGCAAGCCCGTGCCGCGGGTCGAGCGGGACGGACAGTGGAGCCTCGACGTGCCCGTGATCAGCCGGGCGAGCGTGGACCCCGCCGCGTTGGCGCTGAGGCAGCACGAGCTCTGAGTCCCGGCCCGACCACCCTGATCGGTTGGCCGGGCCGAGAGCCCGTGCCTAGAGCAGTCCCTCGTCCTCCAGGAACGACGTGGCGACGTCCTCGGGGGTCTCGCGGTCGACGGTGACCCGGACCAGGAGCTCGCCCATGACCTCGTTGTCCAGCACGGCCATGAGGTCGTTGAGCAGCGGCTCGACGTCCTCGTGCTCGGCCAGGAAGTCGGACGAGACGGCCGGAATGAGGTTCTGCGCGGGCTGGATGCCCCTGTCGTCCTCGAGCAGGACCAGGCCCTGGCTCTCCAGCGTGCCGTCGAGGGTGCCGGTCTGGCCGAGCTGCGCCTCACCCTCCAGCACCGACTGGTAGGTCTCGGGCGAGGCGAAGCCCAGCGGCAGCAGCTCCGAGATGTTGATGCCGTAGACCTGGGTCAGGCCCTTCTCGCAGTCGTCGCGGCCCTCGCAGTCGGGAGCCGCGGCGAGCTTCACCGACATGCCCTCCAGGTCGGACAGCGCGGTGACGCCCTCGGAGTCGGAGAACTCCTGGGTGACGAAGAAGGCGTTCTGCGACGTGGCCGGCGACGGGTCGAGCAGGGTGATGCCCTGGGCGTCGGCCAGTGGCGTGATCGCCTCGATCGACTCCTCGGTGTCGTTGGTGGTGACCGGCGCGGCACCCTCGCCGCTGGTCTGGGTGTTGAGGAAGTCGCCGATGCCGGCGACGTACTCGGGCACGATGTCGACGTTGCCCGGGAACTCCTGCATGTAGATGTCGCGGGTGTCGACCAGCTGCTTCTCGACCTCGTAGCCGTTGTCCTGGAGCAGCGCCTCGTACATCGCCGTCACCAGTGCTGCCTCGTCGAACGACTGGCTGGCCAGGGTGACCTGGCCGCCGGTCTCGCCGCCCCCTCCGCCGTTGCCGTCGTCGTCGGCGAGTTCGTCGTCGGCGCAGGCGCCGAGGAACGTGATCAGCCCGACCGAGAGGGCAGCCGCGAGTGGTCGTCGTAGCTTCATCGTGGTTCACCTTCTGTGTCCCGTGGCCCACGGGCCACGCGTGTCCGGTTGAGCGAGCCGATCCCGCTGGACCAGGGCTCAGCGGCCGACTTCTTCGGCTGCCTCGGCAACTGTAGAGCCCGGCTCCGACAGCGGCCGGTGACGATTCTCTCTAGAGCTCCGCGGCACCGGGTCGACCGCCCGCTGGGCCCAGGCCGCGGTCGTCTCGAGCATCAGCGCGATCACGGCCACGACGACCGCACCGCCGATGCCCTGGCTGTAGCGGTCGTTGGCGAAGCCAGCGGTGATGATCCGGCCCAGACCGGGGCCGGCGACCAGCGCGGCAATGGTGGCGGTCGCCCACACCTGCACCAGAGCGAGGCGTACGCCGGACATCACCAGCGGCGTCGCGAGCGGCAGCTCGACCCGCCAGAACTTCTGCCAGCCGGACATGCCCATGCCGTCGGCGGCCTGCCTGATCTCGGCCGGCACCTCGCGCATGGCGACGTACGACTGGGTGATCAACGGCGGCAGCGCGAACAGCGCCAGTGCGATGAGGGTGGCCAGACCGGCCCGGCCGTAGGGCCCGAACTCCGACGATCCCGGCCAGTCGAAGGTCACCAGCAGGGCCAGGAGCGCGAACGTCGGGATCGCGCGGCCGACGTTGGAGATGTTGATGGCCAGGAAACCGCCCCGCCCGACGTGGCCGAGCCAGAGCGCGATGGGCAGACCGATCGCCATGGCCAGGCCGAGCGCGGTGACCGTGAGCAGCAGCTGCTCGGCCAGCCGGTCGAGGATCCCGCCGTCGCCGGTCCAGTTGGTGCCATCGGCGAGGTAGCGGAAGGTGTCGCGGAAGAGCCTCATGCGCGGACCCCCCTGGTCCACGGGGTGAGCACGCGCTGCGCGACGACGAGTACGACGTCGAGCAGCACAGCCAGCACCACGCAGAGCACCGCGGCGGTGAGCAGCTCGGCCCGGAAGTTGTTGGCCTGGCCGTGCCCGATCAGCTCGCCGAGCCCGCCGTTGGCGACCAGCGTGCCGACCGTGGTCAGCGCGACGGTGGAGACCGTGGCCACCCGCAACCCGGCCATGATCACCGGCAGCGCCAGCGGGAGCTCGACCCGGGCGAGCAGCCTGCCGGGCCCGTAGCCGAGGCCGACCGCCGACTCGCGCACGTCGTCGGGCACCGCCCGCAGTCCGTCGAGCATCGCCCGGACCAGGATCGTGAGGCAGTAGAGCGCGAGTCCGATCACCACGGTGGTGGCGCTGATGCCGGTGAACGGGACCAGCAGCGGGAACAGGGCCAGTGAGGGGATCGTGTAGAGACCGGTGCTGAACCCCAGGACCCCGGACTCCAGCCGCGGCAGGCGTCGCGCCAGCAGGGCGAGCGGGAACGCCAGCGCGAAACCGAGCGCCACGGCGGTCACCGTGATCACGATGTGGGAGATCGTCGCGTCGACGATCTGGTCCTGCCGGTCGCGGAGGTAGTCGAGGCACACCCACTCGTTGCGGGTGAAGCTGTAGCACTTCGGGCCCTCGCCGGCGGCCCCCGCGTTCGCTGCCACGATCGGCGTGCCGGCCGCGAGTAGGGTCACCGCATGGACGCTACCGGCTCGGCCGTTCAGGACGCGATGATCCGGCTGTCGGGAGTGGGCAAGACCTATGACGACGGCACGGTCGCGGTGCATGAGCTCGACCTCGAGGTCGGCCGCGGGGAGATGGTCGTGCTGGTCGGGCCGTCCGGGTGCGGCAAGTCGACGACGCTGAAGATGATCAACCGGCTGATCGAGCCCACCACCGGCACCATCGAGATCGACGGCCAGGACGTCACGAACGTCGACCCGGTGAAGTTGCGCCGCGGCATCGGCTACGTCATCCAGCAGATCGGCCTCTTCCCGCACCAGAAGATCGTCACCAACGTGATGACGGTTCCGCTGCTGTACGGCGAGTCGAGGGCGACCGCACGGGCACGGGCCGAGGAGCTGCTGTCGCTGGTCGGACTCGACCCGGCGACGTACGGCGACCGCTACCCGCACCAGCTCTCGGGCGGCCAGCGGCAGAGGGTCGGAGTGGCCAGGGCACTGGCCGCCAACCCGCCGGTGCTGCTGATGGACGAGCCGTTCGGCGCGGTCGACCCGGTGGTGCGGGTGCGGCTGCAGGACGAGTTCCTGCGGCTGCAGCGTGATCTCGGCAAGACGGTCGTGCTCGTCACCCACGACATCGACGAGGCGGTGCGGATGGGCGACCGGGTGGCGGTCTTCGCGGCCGGTGGGCGGCTGGCGCAGTTCGGCACACCCGCCGAGCTGCTCGCGCGGCCGGCGGACGACTTCGTCGAGGACTTCGTGGGCGCCACCCGCGGCCTGCGGCGGCTCACCGTCACGCCGATCGACGTCCGGCACCTCGAGTCCCTCGACGGCATCACCGTCGGTGAGCTGGGGTCGGCGGTCGACATCGACTCCTCGCTGGAGGAGGCGCTGGCCGCGATGCTGCGCGACGACCGGCTGATGGTCGGGGTCAAGCGGGGCGCCGAGTTCGTCGGCGTACTCACCCCCAACGGCGTGCACAAGGCCCTGCGGGCGTCGCTGGCCGAGTAGCCCGCCGCCGGGGTAGTCCCGGACGATTTCGCGGTGGATACGGCGTGTCGACGACGATTTCGTCAGGGACTACCCCGATGGCCCAGGTCAGCCGACAGGGACGTCGCGGTGCCACGACTGGGTGACGTACGACGTCTCCCAGCCCATGCCGACGTAGAGGCCGGACGCTCCGGTGGGTGACTCGGCATCGACTTCGAGGGTGACGCGGTTGCGGCCACGGGCGGCGGCGTCGGCGATGATCGTGCGCAGCAGGCCCTTGGCCACGCCGCGGCCGCGCGCGGCCTCGAGCACGCCGATGTAGGACACGTAGGAACCGTCCGGGCCGGTGGCGCTCTCGGACGCCGTACCGATCAGGGCGCCCACCGGCTGCGGCTCGGCACTGTCGGTGAGCTCCGCCAGCCACCAGTGGTCCCAGCGGTGCCCGGGGTCCTCACGCAGCCGGAAGAGGAACTCCTCGAACGTCTCCTCCCAGTGGTTGAAGTGGTCGACGAACGAGCCCTCGAGCACCTCGTGGAGCTCGCGCAGGTCGGTCTCGTCCGGCATGCCGTCGCCGGCGCGGCGGACCAGCCGGAAGGTCACGTCGCGGCCGTCCCACTCGGCCGGGTCCGGCACCAGGCCGGCCTCGTCCGGCGTGACCGGCCGGCGCATCTGCCACCAGGTGCGGACCAGCGTGAAGCCGGAGTCCGCCAGCCACTTGTGCTGCCGCTCGTCGTCGGCGAAGGCGCCGGTGTCGATCTGCTGCGTCCCGAGCCCGCGCGCGGAGCCGACCTCGCGGGCCTGGCCGACCGCCCACTCGACGAGCACGTCGGAGCAGGCGCGGCCGATCCGGTCGGGCAGGTCGCGGGCCACGATGTGCACGAAGAGCATCCGGCCGCCGGCCCGGTCGTGCACGCTGCCCCAGGCCTGGATCTCACCGTCGGCGTCGCGCACCACGACGTTCTCGCGGGTGCGCAGCCCGCGCTCGGACACCTCGACCAGAACGTCGTCGACGCCGGAGCCGGCCCAGCCGCGGCCGGCGCGCTCGTGCGCGCGCAGCAGGTAGGTCAGCCGGGCGACCTCGAAGCGATCCGTTGGGTCGGGAGTGCCGACCTCCCAGCCGTCGGGCAGGGTGGCGGGGAGCTCCACCAGCTCCTCTGGGTCACTCTCGAACCTGGACTCGTCGGGGATCACATGTCCTGATTGTGCCGGGTAGCGACTATGCCCGCTTGCGCTGGGCCTCTCGGGACTGCCACTGGGCGGTGAGTACGTCGACCTCGTGCTCGAGCTCGACGACCCGGAGCGCGGCCTGGGCGGCGCTGTCCTCGACCTCCGCGAGGTGGGCGGCGAGGTCGGTGCCCCGCGACTCAGCCTGCTCGGCGCGCTCGGTCATCGCAGCCAGCCGGCGCTGTGCGGCGCCGGCCTCGGCCTTCGCGATGGCCAAGGCACCCTCGACGGTCCGGATCTTCACGTCCTGGTCGGCGATCCGGGCCTGGACGACGGTGACGAAGCGGTGATGCTCGGCGGCGCGCACGACGGCGAGGTCGCGGTAGTCACGGGCGAGCTCGGCGCGGTCGCGGGCCGCGTCGAGTCGGGTCTCGGTGAGCTCGGTGTAGGTGATCCGGGTGGCTGCGCCGCCGAGAACGACGCTGGTGACAGCTGCGATCGCGAGCCCGAGCAAGGATCCGCTGGCAGTTGCGACGGCGACCAGTACGCCGGCGACGGCGAGCAACACGACGGCCACCAGCACGCGGACGGACCGCTGCCGACGCCTCGTGGGCTTACCTGACGGGGAAGTCATGGTTGCAGCGTAGGTGGCCGCCGGCGCATGCATCCGCCGCCACGCCGGGCCGACCCCAGTGGACCCATCCGTCACACCTGCAACAGACCGAAGAGTCCGGTCCCGTCAGGTCTCCGGGTCGTCGTCGCGCACCCGGCAGGCCCGCTCCAGCAGGAGCGCGGTCACCACGACCAGCACGCTGGCAAACGCGGCAACGAGCGACCGGACCAGCCGCTGGTCGGCCAGCTCGGCCTCGACACCGACCCAGCTCAGTGCGTAGCCGAGGTAGCCGCCGGCCGCCAGCGCTCCGACGAAGGCACACGCGCGGGCGAGCACCAGCCGGTTGACGGCCTGATGGGGCAGCAGCAGCTCACGGCGTACCTGGAGGGCGCGCCAGGTGGCATGGGCGGTTCCGCCCAGGATCGCGGCGACCAGCAGCAGCGCGAGCGGCTGCAGCCAGGTCACGATCGGCGCGGTGCCCGAGATCCGCTCCGCGATGGGGTGCACCAGCCACCCGCCGGCCAGGCCCACGACTGCCCAGGCGGCTAGCACCCAGGGCTGGGTGGGTCGGAGCGAGCCGTTCGGCTCGGGGACGGGCGGCTCGGTCACCCGAAGTCGAGCTTCAGGTCCTCGCGCGGGGTCACCCCGTCGAGGCCGAGCTCGGAGAGCAGGTCGACGATCGGACCGCGGTCGGGGAAGACGGCGTCCGGCTCGAGGTCGTACCACGGCTTGAGCACGAACGCGCGCTCGTGCGCCCGCGGGTGCGGGAGCTGGAGCGCGTCGGTGTTGCTGCGGCGGTCGCCGACCAGGATCAGGTCGACGTCCAGCGTGCGCGGGGCGTTGGGGATGTCGCTGCGGTCGCGGTCGAAGGCGTCCTCGATGGCCAGGGCACGGTCCATCAGGCGGTTCGCGGCCAGGGTGGTGTCGGCCAGGATCACCGCATTGAGGAAGGGGCCGGAGCCGGGCGGCGCGTCGACCGGCTCGGTCTCGTAGACGGGCGAGACGGCCGTGATCCACACCTCGGGGGTGTCGGCGAGCGCGTCGACGGCGCCCTGCAGGCTGGTCATCCGCTCGCCCAGGTTGGAGCCCAACGACACCACGACCCGCCGGATCGGGCGCATCTCACCGGTGAGGGTGTCCGCGTCGATGATGTTCGGGTTGGGAGTCTCAGTCACCTTGGCCCTCGCGCTTCCGGGTGATCGTCAGGGCGACGTCCGAGAACGTCGCTTCGATGGGGGCATCCGGCTTGTGAACGGTGACCCGCACCCATTCAACACGTCCGTCCAAGAGGCAGACATCCGCGATCCGCTGGGCCAGGGTCTCGATCAGGTCGACCGGATCTTTCTCGACGGCGTCTTTCACCGATCCAACGAGACTTCCGTAGTCAACGGTGTCGCGCAAGTCGTCCGAGGCGGCCGCAGCGGCGGTCCCGACTCCGAGCGAGAGATCGATCACGAAGGTCTGTCCGTCGCGTTTCTCGACGTCGAAGACGCCGTGGTGGGCGAAGCACTCGATGCCGAGGATGCTCAGCTCATCGGTCACTCCTGGCCTCCCTCGGTCGCCATCCGATCCAGCACCCGCAGCACATCACGGCTGGCCCGTACGTCGTGCACCCGGACCCCCCAGACGCCCTGCTGGGCGAGCAGCAGGGTGACCGCCAGGTTGGCGGCCTCGCGATCGTCGACCGGCCGCGGGACGCCGTCCGGGCCGGCGAGGAGCTGGCCGAGGAAGCTCTTGCGGCTGGCCCCGACGAGCAGTGGAAAGCCCAGGTCAGCAAGGCGGTCGAGCCCTCGGAGCAGCTCCCAGTTGTGCTCCGCCTTCTTGGCGAACCCGAGGCCGGGGTCGAGCACGATCCGCTCGTCGGCGATCCCGGCCGACCGGATCGCCGCCACCCGGTCGGACAGCTCCTCCCGCACGGCCTCGACGACGCCACCCGGGCCGTCGTACACGGCGAAGTCGCGCATCCGGTCGCTGTGCGCCCGCCAGTGCATCGCGACGTACGTCGCCCCGCCGGCCGCGGCCACGTCCAGGATCGCCGGGTCGGCCAGGCCTCCCGAGACGTCGTTGACGATCGTGGCCCCGGCGCGCAGCGCCTCCTCCGCGACCTCGGACCGCATCGTGTCCACCGACACCGTGGCGCCGTCGGCCGCCAGCGCCATGATCACGGGGACCACCCTGTCCAGCTCCTCGCTGACCACCGGACGGGTCGCCCCGGGACGGGTCGACTCGCCACCGATGTCGAGGATGTCGGCGCCGTCGGCCAGAAGCACGCGCCCGTGGGCGATCGCGGCCGCGCTGTCGGCGTACTTCCCGCCGTCGGAGAACGAGTCCGGCGTGACGTTGACGACGCCCATCACCTGCATGAACGCGAACCTACCGGCGAGACGCTCAGCTGAGGCGCGCCAGTACCGCCTCGACCTCGGCGAACGCACCCGTTCGAAGGACCTGTTTGTCGACCGCAGCGAGACCAGTCAGCAACTTCTCGAAGGCGGCCTCGTGTCGAGCTCCTCCAGCCGGTGCCTGTCCACCAGCACGACCTCCTCGGAGTCGATGTGGAACAGCCACTCCGCCCACGGGAACCGCGTCAACGCTGCCTTCGTCACGTTGGCGTTCGTGTTATGTCGCTCGTTGAGGAGAGCCGGGCGGCCACGTCGCCACCAGTCCTCGTCCGTCCGGACACACGTCACGTGCGGATGCGACCTCAAGTACGACTCCGCATCCGGCGCGTCCGAATCGAGGAAGACCAGCATGTGGTCGACACCCCGTTGCCGAGGTTGCGGCTGACGAACCGCCGCAGGTTGGGGAGTGTGTCCTTCACCGTGCTGACGGTCAGGATCATCGCCATCTGCTGCCCGGCACGCCCGGTGCGACCTCCGGTCAGGTGGGTTGTTCCGCAACCAGGGGGTTTGGGCTGTTCGAGCGGGTCGAGACCCTGTTGAATGTCCAGGTGCCCGCCGATCCCCTGCCCGTCGACCCGCTGCTCAGCTACGCCCGGCGCGACGGCGACGCGATCCGCGTCGTGCTCAGCCTGCCGACCGCGACGTTCAAGCGACGCCAGGTCTGGGTGCGCTTCCAGGGCGACGAGGGTGGGGTGCGTGCCCTGGCCGAGGTCACCGACCGCGACGGTCGGCTGCAGGCCGAGGTGTCGGTCCCGCGGTCCGACCTGCCCGACGGCCTGTGGCGGCTCAAGCTGCGCGCAGGCCCCAACGCGCCTCTGCGCAGCCTGCGCACAAAGCTCCTGGTCAGCGACTCGCAGCCGATCGCGCTGCTGCCGAAGTTCGGATCCGACGCCGTCGGCACCTGAGTACGCCCGGTCTACGCCGGCGTCGACAGCCCGGCGCCGCCCAGCAAGCTAGCTACCTCGCCGCGAGCGACGCCCGGCTCGGAGGTCCGCAGACGGCGCAGTCCGTCCCAGACCGGTGTCGCGAGCAGCGTGGCCGGGTCCATGGCCCGGGTGCGCTCGAGAACCTCGTCGGCTACCCGCTGGGGGTCGGGCGTTACGTATGCCTCCACCAAGTCGTCGTACGCCCTGGGCAGCACGTCGGAGTCGGCGTCGGGATTGAGGACGACGACCGTGCCGGTCGGCGTGGTGTCCACCTCCAGCACGACGAGGTCCGGGCGCAGCTCGCGCAGAGCCTCGGTGACCTTGTAGACGTCACCGGTCCAGGCGCCTCGCGCCCTGCCCAGGGCCCGGTTGCGTCCGGCCTCGTCCGGGTGGCGGGGAAGCATGTCGTCGAGCACGAGCACCGACGACGGATGGGTGTATCGCTCGGTGTTGATGAAGTCGCGCAGCGCGTACTCCGCCAGGTGCATCCCGTCGATGAAGGCCAGGTCGGCCACCGGCTGGTCGAAGTGCTCTAGTGGGGCCGGTCGCGCGAAGAACCCGTCGCTCGTCTCGCGCACGAGGTGTACATCGCACCGCAGCCCGTTCTTGATCGTGAAGAACGGGTCGACCCCGATCGAGCGGGTCCGGGACAGTGCCATGCTCGACCCGGTGCTGACGCCGAGCTCCAGGTACGACCGGGGTTGTAGCCGCTCGTGCAGTCCGAGGAGAAGCTCATGACGACGCACGCGCGCACGCTACCCCAGGCGGCCCCGACCCGCCTGCCTACACTCCACCGGTGACTCGGGTACATACGACGGCACGGATCGTGGTCGTGCTGGCTCCTCTCGGCGCGCAGCGTTCGGTCGCGACGCTCGACCTCTCGCCGTACGCCGGCGACCGGGTCGAGGTGCTCCGCGAGCGGTCGCTTCGGGCCCTGCACGACACCATGCGCCGACTCCCGGGCGTGGACCTCGTGATCGACGCTCGGGTCCGCGACGAGGAACGACAGTGGCGCCGCTGGCGCGGGTTGTTCTTCCACCTCCGTCCGGGTGGCACCTGGGTCACCCTTCGTGCACAGGGGAGCGAGGGGACGTTCGGCCAGCGAGTGGGCCGGCTCCACGATCGCGAGACCGGCAGAGGACTCGGCAAGCGGCTGCACGAGGCGTCCCGCGCCGTCGCCAAGGTGGAGGTCACCTACGACCGCGTCACCATCACCAAGGGCGGCACCCACCTGCTCAAGGTGCGTGACCACGATGCTCCCGAGGTACTGGCGACGCGCGCACCGCGACTCACGGTGAGAGAGCTGCAGCGCATCGAGGGAGGACTGCTGGAGGGGGTCGGAGGCCTGGTCACCAGCCACGGGTTCATGTCCGACGAACTCGCTGCTCCGATCCGCTATCCGCCGCTCCACCTGCGTCGCTATGAAGGCCGGCTCAGCCTGCTCGAGGGCGCCGTCGCGTTGCACGAGACCACGCTGCTGCCGGACAGCTACCGCTGGCACCTGCAGGGCAACCCGATCAACAAGCGGCTCGTCGACATCGACCGCGACTGGGCCCGCACGAGGAGAACCGAGCCGGTTGGCGGGCACCTCGAGGGCTCCTACTACTACTTCGACTACAAGAACCCCGGCCACTACGGGCATCTGATGACCGAGGCGGTCAGCCGGCTGTGGGGCTGGCCGGCGGCGAAGGCAGCCGACCCGGACCTGAAGATCCTGCTCCGCCGAAGCCCGCGGGAGGGAATGAGGACCGCACCGCGAGCCGAGACGGTCCTGCTTCCGGCGTTCGGGGTCGACCCCGAAGACATGGTCTGGGTTGACGAGTCGGTGACCGTGGACAGCATGGTCGGGCTGACACCGATGTGGCACAACAAGCGGCCCTACTCCGCGCACCCCGGCATTCGCGACGTCTGGTCACGCCTGCGCGACGGCCTCGCCGAAACAGAAGTTCCGGACCGCCCCAGGATCTTCGTCACCCGGCGACAGCGGGGGCACCGCCACTGCCACAACACCCCCGAGGTGGAGGAACTCTTCCGCGCCCACGGCTTCGAGGTGATCGAACCGGGTGGGATGTCGATCCCCGTACAGGCCGCCACCTTCGCCCAGGCACGAGTAGTTGCCGGCTTCGGAGGTACAGGCATGTTCAACCTCGCATTCGCCCGCAACCTGGAGCGCGTGATCGTCCTCAACCACACGGCGTACGACGCCCGCAACGAGCACCTGATGGCGGCCGTGCTCGGCGCGCACGCGGACTACTTCTGGAGCGAACCCGAACTATCCCATCCTCCCAATGGATGGTCCTACGACGCGTTCCAGTCCCCGTGGACGTTCGACGTCCAACGCCATCGGGCGTCGCTCGAGGACCTGCTGGTCGGATTGGGGAACTGATACGGACGCCGCTGGCTCGAGGCGGCCGAGCTCAACTGGCGTCGGCGAGACCGGCTCCGGCGAGCAACGGTCGCACCTCGGCTCGCACGCTGTCCGCATCGCCATCGCGCAGACGACGCAGCTCCTGCCAGATCGGGGCATCGAGCAGAACCTCGGGGTCCAGCGCGCGGCTCCGGCGCAGGATCGCCTCCGGCACGTCCTGTGGGTCGAGGCTCACGTACGACTCCACCAGATCGTCGTAGGCGTCGGCCAGCACTCGAGATGCCGGGTCTAGATTGAGGACGACGACGGTTCCGGTCGGGAGGGTGTCCATCTCGAGGATCACCAGGTCCCGGCGCAGCTGCCGGAGAGTCTCCAGCACCTTGTAGACGTCTCCCGTCCAGGGGCCCGGGTCACGCCGACGCTTCGCCTGGTCGGAGGTGCGCGGAAGAACGTCGTCGACCACGACCACTGACGCGGGATGGCTCAACCGCTCGACGTTGATGAAGTCGCGCAGTGCGTACTCGGCGAGATGCATCCCGTCGATGAACGTCAGGTCCGCCACTGGCGCCCCGAAGTGGTCGAACGCGTCCTGGCTGGCGAAGAACTCGTCGCTGCTCCGACGCACCAGGTGGACGTCGCACCGGATCTCATGGTCGATCTTGAAGGCGGGGTCGACCCCGATGGAGCGGGTGCGGGAGAGCCCCATGCTGACGCCGCGGTTGACGCCGATCTCCAGGTAGGTGCGAGGGGCGAGCAGCTCGTGGAGACCGGCCAGCAGATCATGGCGACGCACCGGCAAAGACTAGCCTGACCTCCGTGACCCGCCCTCCGACGTTCCTGCTGGGCGCGGGCTGCCAGAAGGGCGGTACGACCTGGCTCTACCGCTACCTGAAGGCGTCGCCCCAGTTCGCGGCCGGGTACCGCAAGGAGTACCACGTCTTCGACACACTGGACGTGCCCGCGCAGACCTACATGCGCAACCGCATCTTCGACCTCGCGGAGGAGGCGATCGCGAACGCCCGGCGCGGCGACTCCGTGGACGCCGCGGTGCTGCACCGGATGAGCATGTACGCCGACCCGCGGTTCTACTTCGACTACTTCGCCACGCTCCTGCACCAGAAGCCGGCAGCCACCCTGACCGCGGACATGACGCCGGAGAACGCGCTGCTCTCCCCCGAGCGACTCCGCAGCATCCGCGACGGCTTCGCGGAGCGCGGCGTACGGACGGCGTCGGTCTTCCTGATGCGCGACCCGGTCGACCGGGTGTGGTCCCAGATCCGGATGCAGCACCACCGCACGCCCGAACGCTTCTCCGAGTCGGCCGAGGAGTCGTTGCTCCGTCTGCACGCCGAGGAGAGCTACGACAGCCGCACCCGCTACGACGCGATCGTGCAGCGACTGGACTCGGTCTTCGATGCCGACGACGTCGCGTATGCGTTCTACGAGGAGCTCTTCGACCCCGACCAGATCCGCCGGATCTGCAGCATCCTGGGCATCGACTACCACGAGCCTGACCTCGGCCGCCGGGCCAACGCCTCGCCGGAACCTCCCGCCGAGCTGCCGGAGGAGACGGCGCGCCACGTCGCCCAGCACTACGGCGACGTCTACCGGTTCGTCCAGGATCGGTTCGACGCCGACCTGGCCAGGATCTGGCCGTTCAGCCGCTACGTCCTTTAGTCAGCTCATCGAGGACCCCGCGCAGGTAGCGTCCCTCGCGGTCGGGGTCGAAGGTGAAGTCGGCCTTGAACGCCTCCCGCGAGAAGCTCGAGCCGAGCGGCACGTCGGCCTGGCACCACACCAGGTCGAGTCGGTGTCCGCGCAGTGCGCAGAGCTTGAGCTCGACGGTGGCGGTGTAGGACTCCGAGCCGATGGCGATGACGTGCTTCGGCTGGTCGGTGAGGGCGATCTGGTACATGCCGCTCCCGGAGAACCCGGCCACGACCGAGGCCTGCCGGACGAGCTGGGCCTGGACGGCTAGCGGATGGTCCTCGGGATAGACGACGCAAAAGCCGTGCTGCCGCATCAGGTCCTCGACCACGCCGGCGTTGTGGCACGAGCGCTGGAGCGTCTGCCGCCGACTGAGGAACACGCGGTCCGGCCACGGCCCCGGGCCGGCCTTCTCGCCCAGCGCCGCACCGAGCTCGGCGTAGGTCTCCCCCAGGACCGGATGCAGCACGTCAGGAAGGGCGTACGCCGGAGTCGCGGTCAACAACGTCTCCACCTCGACCGGCTCGTCGAGTACCGCGACCCGGTCCGGCGGAATCCCGGCGGCGGAGAGGAAGTCGTACTCCCAGGCCGCGACGGGCGCCTCCGGGCGGGAGAAGAGCAGTCCCCTCACGCCGGGGGCCTGCGCTTCGGCCCGTCGCCACGCCCACAGCTTCGCGGCCTGCTCGGTCAGGGCGTGCCCGAAGTGACCACGCCACTCGTTGTCGAGGTGGAAGTACGTGCCTGGGAGGCGACGCGGGGTGACGCCGGGCCTGCGAGCGAACCAGTGCGCCCAGTCGACGACCGCGGCGCTGCGCATCCGCTGTCGCTGCCGACGCCGGTAGGTGTCGGGCAGGACGACGTTGCCGCGGAGGACGCCCGAGTGAGGGAGGCACACGACGTCGTCGTAGGACCGCAGCGCGAGCTCGGGTCCCTCGAAGGCGTCCGGCAGCTCGCGGACCCGGTCGGGGTCGCTGCCGGAGACCTCCGCCAGGGAGCGCCAGCGGCCGCCGGGCACGCTCGCCAAGACCCTCCCCGCGTCGGGGGCGCTCGCGAGGTAGTCGGCCATCAGGTGCTCCGGCAGCTTGGCGAGCGTCTCCACGCCCAGCCGCGCGATCACGAAGCGCGGCCTGATCTCGACGTCCTCGACCGAGGAGGCCAGCGCGTCGAAGTCGGCCTGCTTACGGGGCCGCGGATCTCGCGGCTCGGTCGGTGCCCTGACGGTGCCGGCGTCGACAGCAGCGAGCAGCTCCTGGACGAAGGGGGCGAGGGGGTCGTCGGTCCCGTCCTGCCGGCGCGACACCAGGTCGCCGCCCCGCCGGAGGTGGAAGAGCAGTCGCGGGAAGCGATCTGCCACGCGGGCACCGTCCGCCACGTCCAGCACCAGGTCGAACGGCCCGGCCGCAGCGAGACTCGCGTGCAGGCGCTCGGCGTCGGCCGGGGTGTCGTGCACGGTGACGACAGCGTCCGGAAGGCGCTCTCGCAGGGCGTCCTCGACCCGTGGTTGCCCGGACCGTCGGACCACCGCGACCCGACGGGTTCCGGTCGTTGGCAGCCGCTCGGAGACGATGTCCACCGCTCGTCCCACCCACGCCGGAGCCATGCGCCCGACCCTAACGACAGAGCCCCTCAGAACTCGTAGCCGAGCTCCTCGACCTGGCGGGCGAAGACCCGCCGGACCAGCTCGGCCGAGTCGGCGTCGTACAGCTCGCGGTAGTCGGACCCGGACGGGCGGGCGCCGCTCTTGGCGTGAGGGAGGTCGGGCTCACCCGGCAGGGACAGGTGCCGCCAGACCTCCGCGAGATCGTCGCCGAGCCGTTCGAAGCGGAGCACGCGGTCGACCGCGACCCGGCCGTTGAGGTGGTAGGCCTGGTAGTTGCGGGTGGCGAGCTGCTCGATGTTGGGCATGCGCAGGAACCGCTCGAAGGTGTCGACCTTGCCGTTGCGCCGCATCCAGTAGAAGAGGCTGACCACGGCGTCCCAGGGGTTCCGCTCGATGGCGAACTTGAAGTAGCTGTCCCAGACCTCGCGGCCGATGATCGGGCGCACCTTGGAGGCGCGGATGTGCTCGTGGACCCGTGCCGACAGCGGCGGCGACTCGTGGTTCTGGCCGGACCGCCCGCCGCGCTTCCGGCGTAGGGCCTCGTCCTCGTCCGGCAGCGGCGTGATGATGTCGTCGGGCCCACAGACCCGCGACAGCTCGATCTCGACGCTGGTGCCTGCGGTCTTCAGCGTCTTCATGAAGACGAAGCGGTGCTGGTGAGAGACGATCATCGGCCAGTCGACCTGCCGAGGTGGTCTCGATACGCGGTCGCTCGTTCCTCGCTCCCGCTACTCGACCCACGAACCATGCGCTGGTCGAGGAGGCGGTATCGAGACCTCACCGCGAGCGGTGGATCAGCGCCATCGCCTCGGCGCGGGTCGCCGCGTTGTGCATCTGGCCGCGGACGGCGGAGGTGATCGTGCGGGCGCCGGCCTTCTTCACGCCGCGCATCGTCATGCAGAGATGCTCGGCCTCGATCACCACGATCACGCCGCGCGCCTCGAGCAGCCGCATCAGGGCGTCGGCGACCTGCGTGGTCAGCCGCTCCTGCACCTGGGGCCGCTTCGCGTAGAGGTCGACCAGGCGCGCCAGCTTGGAGAGGCCGGTGATCTTGCCGCTCTCTGCAGGGATGTAGCCGACGTGGGCGACGCCGGTGAACGGCACCAGGTGGTGCTCGCACATCGACCACAGCTCGATGTCGCGCACCAGCACCATCTCGTCGTGCCCGATGTCGAAGGTGGTGGTGAGGACCTCCTCGGGCCGCATGCGCATGCCGGCGGTCAGCTCGGCGTACGCCCTGGCGACCCGCGCGGGGGTCTCGTGCAGCCCCTCGCGCTGGGGGTCCTCGCCGATCGCGATCAGCAGCTCACGTACGGCGGCCTCGGCGCGTGGCTGGTCGAACGCGGGGACGTCCTCGGGCGCGCGCTCGGCCTGCTGGATCGGGTTGGTCATCGTGGTGTCGGCGCTACTCAGGTCGGGCCGGCGGAGCCGGGCATGGGGGGCTCGGTGGGCGGTCTCGGTGGCGGAGGTCCGCCGTGGGTGTCGCCGCCGGATCCAGGCGGCGTGAGGATCACGCCCGCCGCCTCCTTCTCCTCTGCGGCCCGGCCGTTGGCCGCGGCCCGGTCGCGGATCTCCTGCGGGATCTCGACGGGCGGGATCTCCGACGGGTTGCGGTGCGGGGAGCCCGTCCACGCCGGCCGCTCGGGCCGACGCCGCAGCGGCGCGAAGATCTCGGCGACCTCCGCCTTGTCGAGGGTCTCCCGGTCGAGCAGGGCGAGCACCAGCGCGTCGAGGACGTCGCGGTTCTCCTCCAGGATGTCGAAGGCCTCCTGGTGGGCGGCGGAGAGGAACTTCTTGGTCTCGTCGTCGATCATCGCGGCGACGTCCTCGGAGTAGTTGCGCTGGTGGCCCATGTCGCGGCCCAGGAACGGCTCGGAGTTGGCGTCGCCCAGCTTGATCGCGCCGAGTCGGTCGGTCATGCCGTACTGGGTGACCATCGCGCGCGCCAGGCTGGTGGCCTTGTCGATGTCGTTGCCGGCGCCGGTGGTCGGGTCGTGGAAGACCATCTCCTCCGCGGCCCGGCCACCCATCATGTAGGCGAGCTGGTCGAGCATCTCGGAGCGCGTCTGGGAGTACTTGTCCTCGTCGGGCAGCACCATCGTGTAACCGAGGGCGCGGCCGCGCGGCAGGATCGTGATCTTGTGCACCGGGTCGGTGCCGGGCAGGGCCGCGGCGACCAGGGCGTGGCCGCCCTCGTGGTAGGCCGTGATCAGCTTCTCCTTCTCGCTCATCAGCCGCGAGCTGCGCTGCGGGCCGGCGATCACCCGGTCGATCGCCTCGTCGAGGGAGCGGTTGGTGATCACCTTCTGGTTGTTGCGAGCGGTGAGCAGGGCGGCCTCGTTGAGCACGTTGGCGAGGTCGGCGCCCGTGAAGCCCGGCGTACGGCGGGCGTAGGACATCAGGTCGATGTCGGCCGACATCGGCTTGCCGCGCGAGTGCACCTCGAGGATCTTCTTGCGGCCGGCCAGGTCGGGCGCGTCGACGCCGATCTGGCGGTCGAAGCGACCAGGCCGCAGCAGCGCGGGGTCGAGCACGTCGGGTCGGTTGGTGGCCGCGATCAGGATCACTCCGCCGCGCACGTCGAATCCGTCCATCTCGACCAGCAGTTGGTTGAGGGTCTGCTCGCGCTCGTCGTGGCCGCCGCCCATGCCGGCGCCGCGGTGGCGTCCCACGGCGTCGATCTCGTCGATGAAGACGATGGCGGGTGCGTTCTCCTTGGCCTGCTCGAACAGGTCGCGGACGCGGGAGGCGCCGACGCCGACGAACATCTCGACGAAGTCGGAGCCGGAGATGGAGTAGAACGGCACGCCGGCCTCGCCCGCGACCGCGCGGGCGAGCAGCGTCTTGCCGGTGCCCGGAGGGCCGTAGAGCAGCACGCCCTTGGGGATCTTGGCGCCGACGGCCTGGAACTTCGCCGGCTCCTGCAGGAACTCCTTGATCTCGCCGAGCTCCTCGATCGCCTCGTTGACGCCGGCCACGTCGGCGAACGTGGTCTTCGGCATGTCCTTGGAGATCAGCTTGGCCTTGGACTTGGCGAACTGCATCACGCCGCGTCCGCCACCGCCCTGCACCTGGTTCATCAGGAAGAGGAACAGCAGGATGATCAGCGCGAACGGCAGCAGCGTCGCCAGGATGGTGCCGAGCACGCTGGGCTGGGGGTTCTCCGAGTTGGACTTCTCGATCGTGCCCTTGGCGACCTGGGCGTCCACCATGTCGAGCAGCCGCGGCGCCTGGCCCTTGATGTAGTGGGTCATCACCTCGGAGCCGCCGTCGCGGACCCCCTTGTCGAGGGTGGCCTGGATCTGCTGGTCACCGTCGATGAAGGTGATCTCCTTCACCTGGCCCTCGGTGATGTACTGCTCCATCTGCGAGGTGTCGACCTCGTCGTACCCGCCTCCGGGAGCGAGGTACTGCAGGGCGAGGAGCACGCCGACGACGGCGACCGCGATCCACACCCAGGGACCTTTGAATATGCGCTTCACAGACTTCTCTCAACGATGACTTGTAGGACCCACGACGGTACACGCGGGACGCTTGCCGCCCATTCTCGCAGGCGCTCGGTAGGAAGCTAGCGGCGCGCACCTGAGGTTCCGCCTCGGTGGCCTCGCGCAGGCTAGCCGAGGGCCGGGTGTTGCAGGGGATCCGAACGGGTCTCGACGGGCCGCTGCGCCTCGCAGGCTCTGCCGCAACGCTTGCTCGACCTGTGCGAGCCCACGGCGCTTCAGCTGTAGACGTGCGGCGCCAGGGTGCCGATGTCGCGCAGGTTGCGGTAGCGCTCGCGGTAGTCGAGGCCGTAGCCGACCACGAACTCGTTGGGGATGTCCCAGCCGACGTACTTGACGTCCACCGGCATCCGCTGCGCCTCGGGCTTGCGCAGCAGGGTGCAGATCGCGACGCTGGCCGGGCTGCGCGAGGTGAGGTTGGCGGTCAGCCACGAGAGGGTCAGACCGGTGTCGATGATCTCGTCGACGATGAGCACGTGGCGCCCGGAGATGTCGGTGTCGAGGTACTTGAGGATGCGCACCACGCCCGACGACTTGGTTCCGGAGCCGTACGACGAGACCGCCATCCAGTCCATCTCGACGTGGCGGGTGAACGCCCGCGCGATGTCCGCCATCACCATCACCGCGCCGCGCAGAACGCCGACGATCAGCAGCTCCTTGCCGACGTAGTCGGCCTCGATCTCGGCCGCCAGCTCGTCGAGCCGGTCGTGGATCTGCTTCTCGGTGAAGAGGACGTTGACCAGGTCGTTCTCCACGTGGGACGAGTCCATGGGCGTCAGGATTCCACAGCGGTCGGGCGGAAGCGGAGGAGGTCCCCGTCGCGGTACGCCGTGACGTGTCCGGGCAGCTGGATCTCGGCACCGCGCCGCTCGAGCAGCTGCTTCATCGCGGTCACGTGCACGTGGAACAGCTCGGCGTCCAGCGCCCCCGCGTCGACGGCGGCGCGCCGCAGCACCCGGGTGCGGACCGGCCGGGGCCGCTCCCGCAGGATCGTGACGTCGAGCCCGCCGTCGACAGCTACCTCGGCGTAGGTGTGGTCGGCGAGGGAGTCGAGGAACTCCATGTCGTCGCGCAGCAGGTCGGCGGTGCGCGCAAGAGCAGCGGCGATCCCGGGCCCGAGCTCCTCCTCCAGCACCGGCAGCACCCGCTCGCGGACCCGGACCCGGGTGAAGCCGGGATCGCGGTTGTGGGGGTCGGTCCAGAACTCGATGCCCTCGACCTGGCAGGCGGTGATCGTCTCGTCCCGGGAGAGGTCGAGCAACGGCCGGCGGTAGCAGTCGTATCCCCTGCGCATGCCGGCCAGGGAGCGGCCGCCGGAGCCACGGGTGAGACCGAGCAGCACGGTCTCCGCTTGGTCGTCGCGAGTGTGACCGAGCAGCACCACGGCGGCCTGCATCCGGTCGGCGATCTGGCCGAGCACGGCGTAGCGCGCCCGGCGCGCGGCCGCCTCCGGCCCCGAGCCGATGCCCTCGACCCGAACCCGCGCGGAGACGGTCTCGTCGACACCGAGCGCGGCCATCTGCCCCACGACGTGCGCGGCGTGCTCGGCGGAGTCCGCCTGCAGCCCGTGGTCGATGGTGGCCCCGACGACCCGCACCCCGCGCTTGTGCGCCTCGAAGACCGTGGCGGACAGGAGGGCCAGCGAGTCGGCCCCGCCCGAGCAGGCCACCACGACGGTGTCGCCGGCCGACAGGTCGGTCAGGTCACCGCGTACGCCGCGGCGTACTGCTGCTACGGCGGGGTGCAGCGTCACCTCAGGTCACCCGAGGACGCGAGCGACCCAGGCCTCGGGCTCGGACAGCTCGGCCTTCGACGGCAGGTGCTCCGGCCGCTCCCACACGGCGTTGAACTCGGCCATGCCGACCTTGTCGACGACGCCGCGCACGAAGGCGGCGCCGTCGCGGTACTGCGCCATCTTCGCGTCCAGCCCCAGCACCCGGCGCAGGATCTTGTCGAGGGTGCCGACGCCCTTGCGGCGCTTGTCGAACTTGACGCGGATCTTGTCGACGCTCGGGATCACCGTGGGGCCGACGCCGTCCATGACCACGTCGGCGTGACCCTCGAGCAGCGACATCATTCCGGTGACCCGGTCCAGGATCTCCTTCTGCTCGGGTGTGCTCATCAGGTCGACCAGGCTGCCGCCCTTGACACCCCCCTTGACGGTGTCGGTGATCCGCTTGAGGGCGTCGTCGAGAAACTTGGTCGGCTCGACCGTCTCGGCGATCGCCTCGATCTGGGCGAACAGGTGATCGCGCATCCACGGCACTGCCGTGAACTGCACCCGGTGGGTCTCCTCGTGCAGGCACACCCAGAGCCGGAAGTCGTGGGGGTCGACCGCGAGGTCGCGCTCGACCTGCACGATGTTGGGCGCCACCAGCAGCAGCCGGCCGTCGGGGGCGTGGAAGGGGTCGAACTGGCCGAGCACCTTGCCGGCCAGGAAGCCCAGCAGCCCGCCCACCTCGGCGCCGGTGACCCGGGAGCCCACCGCCAGGGCCAGCCCGGTCGGGGCCTTCTTCGACGACAGCTTCTCCACCATCGGGGCGATCGCGAGCCGGAACCCGTCGGCGTTCGCCTGCACCCACCCGGCGCGGTCGACGACGAGCACCGGCGCGGTGTGGTCGGCCGCAACCAGTCCGGTGAACTCACGGACCAGAGCGGTCGAACGCCCGGCACCCTCGCGCAGCTCGCTGACGATGGCGGTGGCGTCCGCGCGCTCCACGACAGGGCCGTCGCCGGCGAGCCGGGACCCGAGGCGGACGGCGAAGTCCCAGTCGACCATGGAGGCGGCGGCGTCTGACGTCATGTCCTGACGGTACGCGAACCCTCCTGACCGGTGTGTCCGCTAGGCACCGCAGCGACAGGCGCCCAGCGCGGCGGCCGCGTTGTCGATGGTGAGCTCGGCCGCGCTGTTGTCGAGCAGCCGGACCCGGTCGGTCATGAGCGCGAACAGCATCGGGACGCCGTCCGGCCCGATCGCGATGCCGGCGAGCGAGTGGACGCCGGTCAGGGTGCCCGTCTTGGCGCGGACCCGGCCGCGCGCCTCGGGCCACGGGCCGTCGAACCGGTCGGCCAGCGAACCGGAGAACCCTGCCACCGGCAGGCCGGTGAGCACCGCCCGGAGCTCGGGGAGGTCCGGTGACGCGGCCAGCCGGAGCACGTCGATCAGGGTGCGCGGGTCGATCCGGTTGGCGCGGGAAAGCCCACTGCCGTCGTCGAGGTTGCTAGGGCCGAGCCGGACGCCGTGCTCGCGCAGCATCTCCTCCACGCCACGCTCGCCGTCGACGAACGACGCCTCACCACCCGTCGCGGCGCCGATGTGACGCAGCAGGACCTCGGAGGCCTCGTTGTCGCTGACCTCGAGGATCCGCTCCACGATCTGGCTCAGCGGCGCGCTCTCCGCGGAGGCGAGGGTCGCGCCGCCCTCGGCCGCGACACCGGGCTCCGGCGCGCCCACGACCTCGATGCCAGCCCTCGAGAGGGCGCCGGCGAAGACGGTCGCGGCGGTC
>JALZCZ010000173.1 GCA_030862825.1 Actinomycetota bacterium
CGGCTGAACGTCTGGGTCTCGATCGCGCTGTTCGTCCTGGCCGCGGCGTACTTCGTGTGGCAGGGCCGACGACACCCCGGCCGCGAGGAGCAGGTGTACGTCGAGGGCAGGGAGCCCGCCGCCTCCGACGAGGCACCGGCCGAAGGTGACGGTACCGACGTCACCGACGAGTCCGACGTGGCTGAGGAGGCCCAGGAGGCGGATGAGGTGCCGGGCAAGGCGGGCGGCGACTCGTCCACGTAGTCTTTTCGCGGTCGTCCAGCAGCGAGATATCGGCACGGTCTGCGGATGACCCGGTGGTAATCTGACCATTCCGCCGCGTGGGCCAATGTTGTCCCCTGCGCCCATGATGCAGTTTCTCGGATCTGCACCGACGACGACGGGAGAACCCCAGTGCCGTACCCGCACGCGTTCCCGCCGGCTCAAGGTCTCTACGACCCCGTCCACGAGCACGACGCCTGTGGCGTCGCCTTCGTGGCCACCCTGACCGGAGAGGCCAGTCACGACATCGTGGCCAAGGCCCTCACCGCCCTGCGCAACCTGGACCACCGAGGCGCCGCCGGCGCCGAGGTCAACTCCGGTGACGGCGCGGGAATCCTGATGCAGGTGCCCGACGCGTTCCTGCGCGCGGTGACCGCGGAGGCGGGCTTCGAGCTCCCCACGCAGCACTCGTACGCCGTCGGCACGGCGTTCCTCCCCGGAGACGAGGAGCAGGTCGCCAAGACCCGCAAGCAGATCGAGGAGCTTGCCGACGAGGAGGGCCTGACCGTCCTCGGCTGGCGCGAGGTCCCCACCGAGCCCGATGTCCTCGGCAGCACCGCGCGCGGCGTGATGCCCGCCTTCAGCCAGCTGTTCGTCGCGGCCAAGGGCCAGCGGCTGACCGGCATGGCGCTCGAGCGGCGGGTGTTCTGCCTGCGCCGCCGGGCCGAGCGCGAGACCGACGTCTACTTCCCGTCGCTGTCGTCGCGGACGCTCGCCTACAAGGGCATGCTCACCACCGACCAGCTCGACCACTTCTACCCCGACCTGGTCGACGAGCGGATCGCCTCCGCCCTGGCCGTGGTGCACTCGCGGTTCTCGACCAACACGTTCCCGAGCTGGCCGCTGTCCCACCCGTTCCGGTTCATCGCGCACAACGGCGAGATCAACACCGTGATGGGCAACCGCAACTGGATGCGCGCCCGCGAGGCGCTGCTCACGTCGGACCTGATCCCGGGCGACATGGACCGGCTCTACCCGATCTGCACGCCGGGTGCCTCCGACTCCGCGTCGTTCGACGAGGTGCTCGAGCTGCTCCACATGGGCGGCCGGACGTTGCCCCACGCGGTGCTGATGATGATCCCGGAGGCCTGGGAGAACCACACCGAGATGGACGAGAGGAGGCGGGAGTTCTACGCCTTCCACTCGGCGATGATGGAGCCCTGGGACGGCCCCGCCTGCGTGGTCTTCACCGACGGCTCGCAGATCGGCGCGGTGCTCGACCGCAACGGACTGCGCCCCTCGCGCTACTGGGTGACCGACGACGGGCTCGTCGTGCTGGCCTCCGAGGTCGGCGTGCTGGACCTCGACCCAGCCACGATCGTCCGCAAGGGCCGGCTCCAGCCGGGCCGGATGTTCCTCGTCGACACCGACGAGCACCGGATCATCGAGGACGAGGAGATCAAGTCGGAGCTCGCCACCGAGCACCCCTACGGCGAGTGGCTGCACGCCGGGCTGATCCACCTCAACGACATCCCTGAGCGCGAGCACATCGTGCACACCCACGCCTCGGTCACCCGTCGCCAGCAGATCTTCGGCTACACCGAGGAGGAGCTGCGGATCCTGCTCACGCCGATGGCCAACAGCGGCGGCGAGCCGTTGGGCTCGATGGGCACCGACACCCCGATCGCGGCGCTCAGTGACAAGCCGCGGCTGCTGTTCGACTACTTCAGCCAGCTGTTCGCGCAGGTCACCAACCCGCCGCTCGACGCAATCCGCGAAGAGCTGGTCACCTCGCTCAACGGCACCATCGGTCCCGAGGCCAACCTCCTCGAGCCGACCCCGGCCTCGTGCCGCCAGGTGGTGCTGCCGTTCCCGGTCATCTCCAACGACGACCTGGCCAAGATCCGCCACATCAACCGCGACGGCGACATGCCCGGGTTCATCACGCACGTCTCGCGCGGTCTCTACCCCGTGGAGGGCGGCGGCCAGTCGATGGCCGACCGGATCGACGAGATCTGCCAGGAGGTCAGCGCGGCGATCGCCGGCGGCGCCCGCATCATCGTGCTCTCCGACCGGCACTCGACGGCCGAGCTCGCCCCGATCCCGTCGCTGCTGCTGACCGGCGCGGTCCACCACCACCTGGTGCGCGAGAAGACCCGCACCCAGGTCGGGCTGCTGGTCGAGGCCGGAGACGTCCGCGAGGTCCACCACGTGGCCCTCCTGGTCGGCTACGGCGCCGCGGCGGTGAACCCCTACCTCGCGATGGAGTCCGTCGAGGACCTCGCCCGCGAGGGCTACTTCGTCAAGGTCCAGCAAGAGCAGGCGGTCGCCAACCTGATCAAGGCGCTAGGCAAGGGCGTGCTGAAGGTGATGTCCAAGATGGGCGTCTCCACGGTGGCCTCCTACACCGGCGCCCAGATCTTCGAGGCGGTCGGCCTGTCCCAGGCGGTCGTCGACAAGTACTTCACCGGCACCACGTCGAAGCTCGGCGGCATCG
>JALZCZ010000186.1 GCA_030862825.1 Actinomycetota bacterium
CGGCGACCCCGAGCACGCGATCGCGCTCTACCTGGGCGCGGGCGAACGCGCGGCCGGCCACCAGGTGCCGCCCGACGTCGCGCCCTGGCGGGTCGGCGCCGTGCTCACCATGGTTCGCACCGGCCGGCGAGACGTGCGGCAGCTGGCGATCGACCACCACGAGGAGGCGGTCGGCTCCGGTTCGCCGTACGCCGTCTCACTCGCGTTGCGCACCCTGGCCACCGCGAACACCGACGGCCGGCGGCTATCGCTGCTCCGCGAGGCGCGAGCCGCGCTGGACGGTGGCGTCGCCGGGCGCCTCGCCGCCCAGATCGACACCGACATCGCCGGGTTGCTGATGCTCAGCCACGACCCGGCCGACGAGGCAGAGGCGGTCAGGCTGCTGCGCAGCGCCGAGCTGTACGCCGGTCGCCAGGAGCTGTGGCCGCTGCGGAGCCGGATCGACCGGCTCCTCGACCGGCTCGGCAAGAAGCCACGGGCGGTGCAGAGCGAGTCCGTCACATCGCTGACGCTGGCCGAGCGGCGGGTGGCGGACCTCGCGGCCGACGGGCTCACGAACCGCCTGATCGCGGAGCGCCTCGAGGTCAGCGTGAAGGCGGTCGAGTGGCACCTGTCGCGGGTCTACCGCAAGCTCGGTATCCGGTCGCGGCAGGGACTGACGCCGACCCTGGGGGCCGCGGTCTGAGGTCGCACCGCCTCGTCGGAGTCTGCTGAAGAATCCATCCAGCTACCCGCCGCGACGCACGCACGCTGTCCGCGTTGCCGACGCTCAGCACACTCCTAGACTCGGCCCATGGCCGACCGCACCACGCACACGGTCCAGCGGATGGGCGGGCGCGACCCGCAGGAGTCCGGCCGGGGCGCCACCCCGCTCGAGCTGCTGTTCGACCTCACCTTCGTGATCGCGTACGGCGCGGCCGCCGACGAGCTGGCCAGCCAGATAGCGCACCACCACACCCGCGAGGGCCTGATCGGCTTCGGGTTCGCCATCTTCGCCGTCACCTGGGCCTGGACGTTCTGGACCTGGTTCTCCTCGGCGTACGACACCGACGACTGGATCTACCGGCTGCTCACGATGGTGCAGATGGTCGGCGTGCTGATCCTGGCCCTGGGGCTGCCCGAGATGTTCGAGTCGCTCGTCGAGGGCGACCACGTCGACAACGGCGTGATGGTGCTCGGCTACGTCGTGATGCGGGTGCCGATGCTGCTCCAGTGGCTGCGCGCCGGCCGGGCCGACGCCGAGCGCCGCGCCCTGACCATGGTGATGGCGACCTCCATCATTGCCTCGCAGACGATCTGGTGCGCCCTGGTGTTCGTCGACCTGTCGGTCGGAGCGTTCTTCGCGGTGGCGATGATGGCGGTCCTGGTCGAGCTGGCCGGTCCGATCGTCGCGGAGCGGCGCTACGGCGGCACGCCCTGGCACGCCCACCACATCGCCGAGCGCTACGGCCTGCTGGTGATCATCACCCTCGGCGAGGGCCTGCTCGGCACGGTGATCGCGCTGCGCACCGTCATCGAGGGTGGCTGGTCCAGCGACATCGTGCTGCTCGGCCTGGCCGGCACCGCGATGACCTTCGGCCTGTGGTGGACCTACTTCGTGATCCCGAACGGCCATCTCCTGCACGCCCACCGCGAACGCTCCTTCGGCTGGGGCTACGGCCACATGCCTCTCCTCGGCGCCCTGGTCGGCGTAGGCGGCGGCCTGCACGTCGCGGCCTACTACCTCGGCGATGACCCGGAGTACGAGGTCAGCCTGGTGACCACGGTCTGGGCGATCGCGATCCCGCTGGCTGCGTACGTGCTGATGATGTACGCCCTCTACGTCCAGATCACCCGCACCGTCGACCCCTTCCACCTGGTGCTGATCGTCGGCTCGTTCGTGGTGCTCGGGGCCGGCGTCGCGATGGCAGCGGCCGGCGTCTCGATGGTGTGGTGCGTGATCGTGCTGGCCCTGACGCCGTGGGTGACCGTGGTGGGCTACGAGGCCGTCGGCCACCGGCACAACGAGCAGGTGCTGGAGTCGCTCGAGCGTGACTGACCCGCCCCGCAGTTTCCCCGGTGTACCGGGGAAGTTGTCACTTCTCAGGCGAAGTTTTGCCCGAGAAGCGACAGGATCCCCGGTGCACCGGGGAAACCGTCAGTCCTCGGCACGAAGCGGGTGGGCGAGCTCGTCGGCGGGCAGCTTGGCGAGCACGATCGCGAGGGCGGCGACGATGCCCGGCACGATGCCGGCGATGTAGAACGTGGTGCGCAGCCCGATCGCCTCGGAGACCGGACCGGCCAGGGCCATCGACACCGGCATCAGGCTGATGGAGACGAAGAAGTCGAGCGAGGCTACTCGGCCGAGCATGTGCGGCGGCACCCGGCGCTGGAGCAGGGTGCCCCAGATGACCATCGGCGCCGAGAAGCAGACGCCCAGCACGAACGCGGCGGCGACCACCATCCAGACCTCGGTGGCCAGCCCCATCGCGATGAACGGGAGGCAGCCGACGCCCCAGAGCAGGTTCATCCAGGTGAGGTAGCGGCGCGGCATCCGCATCGAGGCCATCAGGAGCGAGCCCAGCGCGCCGCCGATGCCGAAGGCGGCCAGCACCATGGCGTGGTCGCCGGGGCCGCCACCGAGGCGGTCCTTGATCAGGAAGGGCACGAGCACCTCGAGCGGGCCCATCATCACCAGGATCATGATGGCGGCGAAGACCAGCGTGGCCAGCAGCCACGGCGTGCGCACCATGTAGACGAAGCCCTCGCCCATGTCGCGGAACGCGGAGGCGACCGGGTGCGTGACCGGCGCGTCGGGGTCGATCTCGCGGCGTACGGGCGTCTTCGGGACGGCGGTCAGCGCGAACCAGGCGGCCAGCGCGACGGCCGCCGCGACCGTGACCGCGGCGCCGGGCGAGACCGCACCGACCACGGCGCCGGCGACGGCCGGCCCGATGGCCTGACCGATGGTCGGCCGGACCATTCCCTCGAAGCCGTTGACCGCCATCAGGTCGGCCTCGGGCACCAGCGACGGCAGCCAGGCGGAGTAGGCGGGGTAGTAGAAGGCCATGCCCATGCCGGTCATGAACGCGACCGCGGCCAGGTGCCAGAGCTGGGTGAGGTCGGTGATCGACAGGAAGGCGACGGTGGCCATGCCGGCCACCTCGACCGCGGCGACCACCAGCAGGATCGACTTCTGCGGGACGCGGTCGGCGACCACGCCGCCCAGCAGCGCCGGCAGCAGCACGCCGACTGCACTGGCGGTCGAGACCATCGAGAGCTGGCCCGGGCCGCCCCCGATCCGGATGACCTCCCAGACCAGGCCGACCACCCAGACCCCGGACGCGAACGTGCTCAGCACCAGGGCGACCGCGAGCTTGCGATAGGCGGCGTGGTGGAACGGCGTCAGCGCGCGCGGCAGCTTGCGCCCGGCCGATGCGGTGTCCGGGTCCGGAGGCGTCGCTGCCGTCAGCTGCTCGGTCATCTGGTCTCCTCGTGCTCAGTCTGAAGGTGTGGACCGACAGCGTCGACCGAACTCATCGGTGGCTCGCCAGCACGACCTTGCCAAGGGCGCGCCGCCCCTCGAGGTCGGCGTGGGCGCGGGCCGCGTCGGCGAGCGGGTACGTCGTCACCAGCGGCCGCCACTCCCCCGCGGCGACTCTCGCCACCGCCCGCTCGGCCAGGCCCTTGATCCCGCCCGGCAGGCTCATCATCCGCGGCCCGAGGACCCAGGCGGCGGACAGGCCGCGGCTCACCAGGTCGTCGCTGTCGAAGCGGGTCGGGGCGCCCGCCGAGAACCCGAACATGACCAGCCGGCCGCCGGGCTGCAACAGCTCGAGGGCGGCCCTTCCGATGTCACCTCCGACGCCGTCGTAGACCAGTGAGCCGCCGTCGAAGCGCTCACGGACCTGGTCCGCCCACCCTGGCTGCGCGTAGTCGACGACCAGCGTCGCGCCGAGGTCACCCAGAGCTCCCGTCCGCTCCGGCCCGCCCGCCGCGGCGACCACCTGCGCGCCGACCTTCAGGGCCGACTGCACCAGCAGCCAGCCGAGTCCGCCGGCGGCCGAGGGCACCAGCACCGTGTCGCCCGGGTGCGGCGGCTCCAGCTCGAGCACACCCAGCGCCGTCCGGCCGGTGCCGAGCGCGGCAACCGCGTCGGGCAAGCCGACCTGCTCGGGCACGGCGATCAGGTTGCCGGCGTCGGTGACCGCCTGGTCGGCGTACCCGCCGGGCACCGGACCGAGGTGGGCGACCACCCGGCGTCCGAGCCAGGACCGGTCGACGTCGGCGCCCACCAGGTCGACGGTGCCGGCGACCTCACGGCCGGGGATGGTCGGAAGGTCGGGCGCTGGCATCGGGCCGGGCTCGCCCCGGCGCAGGGTCGTGTCGAGGAGGTGGACGCCACTGGCCTCGACGGCGACCCGGACCTGACCGGGACCGGGACTCAGGTCGGGCAGCTCGTCGAGCACCAGGTTGGACGCGGGACCGAACTCATGAAGCTGGATGGCCTGCATGACCTCATTCGACAAGATGAAGTTCACTTGAGGTCAAGCGGAGTCAGTACTGGTGGAACCAGCGGCCCAGGTCGGCCCCGACTCCCGGGCAGGTGACGTTGCGGTCGCGGCCGTCCTCGACCCACTGTCCGAGCACACCGGTTCCGCCCTGGATCACCCAGTCTCCACCGCACCGGCTCAGCGCCTCCTCCATCGAGGTCAGCCCGGCCGCCCGCCACTCCGGCACCCTCAGCGCGAAGTCGCCGACCACCTGCTCCCACAGGTAGGGCGTGGAGTAGATGCCGATCCGGTAACCGGCCTCGCGGTAGCCGCGGGCCAGCCCCTCGACCACAGCGGCGTTGGCCGCCTGGTCGGCACTCCACTCGAAGTCGGGCACCGGCTCGACGTCGATCCACACGATCGGTGTCTCGAGGCCGGTGAGCAGCATGGAGGTGGCGTTGTACCTCGCCTGCTGGTAGCCGGTGTTCCGCAGTGCGCCCAGCCGAGAGCTCCCGTCGAACGGCCCCGACCATCGATGTTGCGCGACGGTGGCGGCGTCGGGAAAGCTGCCGACGGCGTACGCCGCCGCCATCAGCCGGCGGCTCCTCACCCACTCGACCTGGCCGGGCAGGCACGGGTTGCGCACGAAGCCCGGACCGTTCGTGAGACCGAGGATCACGAACTCGGCGGCATCGGTGGGTGGCGGCGCTCCCTGGGAGCGCTTCTCCGGGATGCCCATCCCCTTCGGACACTGCGGCCAGCTCATGTCGGCGCCGAGCACCGGGCCGTCGCGGGGCGGGATCTTCTTCTCCGGCCTGGGCTCGGGCTTCTGCTCAGGCTGCGGCTCGGGAGAGGGCGGTGGCGCCGGCGGGCTGGACGGGGGTGTCGGGCTGGCGGACGGGCTCGGCTCGGTCTCGGTGGACTCGGGCTGCGGTCCGCAGCCGGTCAGAACGCCGACGACGAGCAGCCACAGCAGCGCCGGCCGCATGGTCGCTCCCCTCGATGTCCTACAGCCAGGTCATCGACCGGCCGTGCCCGTGCGTCCAGGCTACGGGCCGGCCGTCGAGACCCAGCACGAACTTCTCGCCCGCCTCGGTGGAGGGCGGTGCGCCGGCGGCCACCCCGGGCAGCACGCGCTCGCCCTCGTTGCTCACCCAGTGGCAGGCACCGTCGGCGACCAGCCCGGCCATCAGGTCGTGGAAGCGGCCCCGCCCCTCGTCGTCGAGGTAGGCGACGACCGCGCTGTGGAAGACGACCACCCGTGCGTGCTCCGCGGCTCGCGCGACGAGCGCCGGCAGCTCGTCGAACAGGTCGCCCTCGACGATATCGGGCGGGTCAGTTCGGGAGACCTGGATCGCGCGCCGCAGCTGCTCGCGGCGATCGTCGTGCTCGGGCCAGACCAGCATGGTCAGCCAGGCCATCTGGTCGGCGTCGGTCACGTCGAGCGGATGCAGGTCGACCCCGCCGCGCCAGGCGATCGTCGGTGTCCTGCTCGGCAGCGGCGCCGCGCCGCGGACCGCGCAGCGGAGGGTCGGGGCGGCCGGCCCCGCGGTCCGAACCCCGCTCGCGGTCGTCCACTCGTAGCCCCACCCGTCGGGATGAAGGCACAGCCCGGCGCTGGCCCCGACCTCGACCAGGGCGACCGGCTCACCTGCGGCGATCATCGCGAACGCCGGCACCAGCGTCGCCAGCCGACCGGCCTCGTTGGTCTGGGTGGCCCGGGCCAGGATCGTCGCCCGGATCGTGCCGTCGTCGGAGAGCAGCGCGTCACGCAGCCCGGCGTACGGCCCGGGAGCCGGCACGCCGTTCCAGCGCGCCGCCGCGAAGACCAGGTTGGGCTGCCGCTTGCCGTCCGGCAGCGTCGCCAGCCACGCGTGCACCTCGGGGTCGCCGGCGACCCCCTGTGCCCACTCCGTGAAGCACGGCGAGTCGCTGGTCGCGGCGAAGTCGGCGTACATCGTCACCACCGGGCCGCGGGTCTGCATGGGCTCCAGTCTGCCGGGGCAGGTCAGTCGGCGGCGATGGCGAGGTACGTGGTCTCCAGGTACTCCTCGATGCCCTCGAAGCCTCCCTCCCGGCCGAAGCCGCTGGCCTTGACCCCGCCGAAGGGGGCGGCGGCGTTGGAGACCAGGCCGGTGTTGACTCCCACCATCCCGAACGCCATCGACTCCGCGAGCCGGATGGTGCGGGCGAGGTCGCGCGTGTAGACGTACGACGACAGGCCGTACTCGGTCTCGTTGGCCCGCTCGATCGCCTCCTCCTCCGTGGTGAAGGTGGTGATGGGGGCGACCGGGCCGAAGATCTCCTCGACGTTGATCGCCGAGTCGTGGGGTACGTCGAGCAGCACCGTCGGCTCGTAGAAGAAGCCCTTCCCGTCGGGAGCCTTGCCGCCGACGAGCACCTTCGCCCCGTCGTGCACGGCGTCGGTGACCAGCTGCCCGACGGACTCGACGGCGTTCTCGTCGATCAGCGGGCCCACGTCGACGCCCTCGTCCTGGCCGCGACCGAGGGTGAGCTTGCCCATCCGGGCCGCGAGCCTCTCGGCGAACTCCTGCGCCACGGACTCGTGCACCAGGAACCGGTTGGCCGCCGTGCACGCCTCTCCCATGTTGCGCATCTTGGCCACCATCGCGCCGTCGACGGCGGCCTCGAGGTCGGCATCCTCGAAGACCAGGAACGGAGCGTTGCCGCCGAGCTCCATGCTCATCCGCTGCAGCTGGCCGGCCGACTGCTCGACCAGCCGCCTGCCGACCCCCGTCGAGCCGGTGAAGCTCACCTTCCGCAGCCGGTCGTCGGCCATCAGCGTCTCGCTGAGCCCACCCGAGTCCGACGTCGTCACGACATTGAGTACGCCGTCCGGCAGCCCGGCCTCGGACAGCAGGGCCGCCAGCGCCAGCATCGTCAGCGGCGTCTGCGAGGCCGGCTTGACCACCATCGTGCAGCCCGCCGCGATCGCCGGCCCGATCTTGCGGGTGCCCATCGCCAGGGGGAAGTTCCACGGGGTGATGAACAGGCAGGGCCCGACCGGCTTCTTCAGGGTCAGGATCCGGCTGCCCCCGGCCGGCGCCTTCATCCAGCGACCATGGATGCGCACCGCCTCCTCGGCGTACCAGCGAAAGAAGTCGGCGCCGTAGGTCACCTCGCCCTTGGCCTCCGCGACGGTCTTGCCCATCTCCAGGCTCATCAGCCCGGCGAAGGCGTCCGTCCGCTCGGTGATCAGCTCGTAGGCCCGCCGGAGGATCTCGCCTCGCTCCCGCGGCGGGGTCGCCGCCCAGGCCGACTGCGCGTCCACCGCGGCGTCGAGCGCGTCCATCGCGTCACCAGTCGTGGCGTCGGCCACGTCGGTGATCACCGACCCGTCGGCGGGGTCGATCACGTCGAGCCGGGCACCGTTCTCGGCCTCCCGCCACGTGCCGCCCACTAAGACATTTCTTTGGTCGGGACCTAGTAGGTCCAGTGCGCTCATGAGAATCACTCTTGCACCTGACAAGTTCGCTCCAAAGGGCTGACGCGCTTGTCCGGACGTCGTATATTTCTTCGTGTCGTACTTCGGAGGGAGCACCTAGAAGTCGACTGAACCCCTCGCTGACCCCATGCAGCGAGGGGTTCGCACATTTCACGCGTCCAGCACGCCCAGGGCCGACGCCACCGAGCGGAACGCAGGGCCCCACAGAGATCTGCTGGGCCCTGCGTCCGTCCTCAGCTGAGTGCTACGGGGTGTTGTACTTCAGCGTGAACGTGCCGGAGCCGGAGTAGCCGTAGACCTCGATCCGGTAGGTGCCCGAGCCGGCGGTGTAGCCGATCATCTCCGTCGACGAGGCGCCCTCGCTCGCCGCGACGTCCGACCAGGTGCCGGAGCTGTTGCGCCGCTGCAGGTAGAGGTCGAAGTCGGTGCCCGACGGGCCGGTGAGGCAGGCGCTGATCCGTCCGCCCGCCGTGCTGAAGCCCGACGACGAGGGTCGGTAGACCGAGACCCCGCGCGAGACGGTGCCCGTCGTCGTGAACTCCGTGCAGTCGCCGGTCGGCGGCGGCTCGGTGCCCCCGCCGCAGGTCGGCTCTCCCGACTGGACCGGCACCGAGATCGCGGCCCAGGCGGCCTTGACCCGGTCGAACGTGGTGCAGTCGGTGGTGCCATAGAGGTTGCGGGCGGCGGTCAAGGTCGCGACCCGGGCCTTCGCGTGGGTCCAGCTCGACGTCTTCAGCAGCAGCCCGTTGTAGAAGATCCTGGCGGCGGTCTGGAGGCCGACGCCGGTGACCGTCGAGCCGTTGCAGGTCGGCGACGCCGGTGAGCCGTTCGACCCACTGGCCAGCAGGTAGAACCAGTGGTTGAGCGGGCCGGCCGCAGCGTGCACCTCGGTGCTGGGGATGCTCGACGAGTAGCAGTTGGGGTCACCGAGCGCCGCGGGGTTGTACATGTTGCGGATCGGGCCCTGTCCCACCAGGTTCGCTTCCTCGCCCACCAGGAAGTCGGCGGGGTCGTTGGGATTGGCGGCGTACGCCTCGGTCAGGGCGCCGAAGATGTCGCCGGTCGCCTCGTTGAGGCCGCCGGTCTCGTTGTTGCCGCTGGACCCGCCGGGTGTGGTCTGGAAGATCCCGTGACCCTGCTCGTGCGCCACGATGTCGATGGCGGTCAGCTGCCGGGCGTTGTCGGAGCTGTGGCCGAAATTCACGAACGACCCGTTGTAGTAGGCGTTGACGTCGGCCAGTCCCACCCGTGCCGGGTACGTCGTACCGTTGCCCTTGACGCCGTCGCGGCCGAGCCAGGCCGACAGCATGTCGACCTCCTTGTCCGTGGCGTAGAGGACGTCGACGCAGGCGGTCTCGAGGTTGGTGCCCGAGCCGTTGCCCCAGAAGTCGTCCGTGCCGGTGTAGGCCGTGCCGCTCTGGCCGCCGCACTGGACGCCCGAGCGCACGGAGTCGACCATCCGCCACGACGTGCCGGAGCCGGAGGTGCCGATCGCGACGCTGGAGCCGTTGTAGTAGCTGTTGCCGGTGCCGAGCCGCACCTCGTCGGAGGCGAGCAGCACCTTGCCGGTGCGCGCGTCGGTGTAGACGGTCTGGTTCGAGGGGAGCCCCTGGTCGGTGCCCTTGACGGTGGTGACCCAGGCGAGGCGTGGCGTGCCTTCCGCGTAGACCGCCAGCATGGGCCTGCTGGTCCTCGCGACGCGGTCGACCTGTCCGGTCGCGGTGCGCTGCGCTGCTGCCCTGCCCACACCTGGCGTGATCGAGGCCAGGTCGATCACGCGCTCCTGGGCGCTGGTGGACCCGGTGACCTTGCCGGAGCTGTCGACGGCCAGCACGAAGTCACCGCCGTACACGGGCAGGCCGCGGTGGGTGCGCTCGTAGGCCACGTAGAAGGTGCCGTTCGCGCCGTGCGTGGTGGCGACCCGGTGGAACGTGTCGCCGGGGCTCTTCTGGAACGCCGAGGCGTGGTCACCGAGGTAGCGGGCGGCGGCGTCGACCGCGTCGGTCGTGGCCTGGCGCTCCTGCTCGACCGGGGTGACGGACGTGGAGCCGTCGCGGCCGGCACCGGGTGCGGCCGACGACGACGGCACCTGGATGCTCAGCGCGAGCGCGCCGGACACCGCGGTGGCCAGCGCCGCTCCGAGCAGCGTCTGTGATCTCATACGGGTTCTCCCTCGAGGAGTGGGTGGGATTCGGCAGGCACGGACCCGATGCCGGGTCGCCTGTGCCGAACCTAGGAATCCCGCCCGGCAGGGGTAAGGGGGAAAACCCTCGTCACTCGGGCGGCGCCGGCACCAGCAGCGCCGCGAGCTGGGTGCGCGAGCGGACGTCGAGCTTGCGGTAGATCCTGGTCAGGGTGGCCTCGACGGTCTTCACGCTGACGAAGGTGCGCTCGGCGATCTCCCGGTTGCTCGCCCCGGCCGCCACCTCGCGCGCGACCCGTGCCTCGCTCTCGGTGAGCAGGTGCAGCCGCGGGTCGGCGGACGCCGCAGCGGCTGACGACCTGCCGGGCGTCAGCTCGGCCAGCACCTGCTCGGCCCAGGAGTCGGCGTGCAGCGAGGCGAACAGCAGGTGCGCCTCGTGCAGGGCCGTCCGAGCCGCCGCCACTCGGCGCCGGCGTCGTTCCAGGTGCGCCCTCACCACGAGCGTCCGGCCCAGGTCGACCGGCATGCCGAGGTCGCCGAACAGCTTGGCCGCGCGGTCCAGCAGGATCTCGGCCGCCTCGAGGTCGCCCCGCGCGACGGCCAGCTCCGACTCGGCCCGGTCCAGGCTCGCGGCCACCCCGTCGGTCCCGGTACGACGCTCGATCGACCACCGCGCGGCCGCGAGCGTGGCCTCGGCGTCCTCGAGCCGGCCGAGCAGCACCTCGGCCGAGATCAGGTCGGCGTGCCACCGGTTGACGGTCGGGTCGTCGAAGCCGTTGCCGGTCTCGATCTCCCGGATCCGGACCAGCGCCGCCCGGGCTGCCCGGGCCTCGCCCGACCGGAGCAGCGCCTGGCCCAGCAGCACCAGGTGCCGGATCAGGTAGCGCGTGTCGCCCCGCTCCTCGGCCGCGGCCGCGCCCCGCTGCGCCAGGGTCCTGGCCCGCCGCAGGTCGCCCGCGGCCAGCTCGGCCAGCCCGGCGATGAACCAGGTGGTGTGCGCGTCGAGGTCGAGCTCCTCCCCGACCTTGACCGCCCGGGCGGCGTAGCCGACGGCCTCGCGGCAACGGCCGGTGCGGATGCCGACCTCGACCAGGCAGCGCAGCACGTGCACCTGGTCCATGCCGGCGCCGCGCTGGACCCGCGAGAGCATCGACAGGAAGCCCGCCCAGGCCTCGTCGAGCCGGTCGTCGTAGAACGCGAAGCGGGCGGCCATGTACTCCGGCGAGGTGTGCAGGAAACCGGTCGGGGTCGGCCCGGCCAGCTCGACCGCCCGGCCCAGGCACGACTCGTGGTCGCCGCCGAGCCACCGCCGGGCGACGGCGAGCGTGGTCAGGCCGAGGGCCAGCTCGTCGGGGTCGCCCAGTCGCTCGAGAAGGCTCACGGCCTGCTCGGCGGCGGCCCCCGCGGCGGACGGACGCGACTCCATCAGCGCGATCCGGGCCCGCTGGAGCAGGACGCGCGCCACCAGCCGGTCGTCGTCGCCGGCGTCGACGAGCGCGGCGGTCAGGAACTCGTCGAGTGCGGCCACGTCGCTGCCCGCCAGCTCCGGGATCGCCAGCCGCACCCGCACCAGCTGGGCGGGGCTCGGATCCGCCTCGAGCAGGTCGCCGAGGCCACGGTTGACGAGATCGAGCCGGTTGGCGGGGGCCGCCGTCTCGACGGCCGTCGCCAGCCACTCGACGCGCTCCGGGGCCAGCTCGAACGACGCGCGGTCGGCCGCGAGCAGGTAGAGCTCGGCGGCGAGCTCGCGCCCGCCGGCCGCCGCCGAGTCACAGGCAGCCAGGCCGAGCTCGCGGGCCAGACCGGCATCGGGCCGGGGCTCTGCCAGGGCCAGGTGGCGCAACCGTTCCCCGGCACTGGTGGCGACCTCGGCGAGGCTCCGGTGCAGCGAGGCCCGCTCCGACGCCGCAATCTTGTCCGTGATCACGGCGCGCAGCAGCGACGGCGTGAACCGGATCACCTCGTCGGTCAGCGCGACCAGGCCCGCCAGTGCCGCGCGGCGTACGTCGTCGTCGGCGGAGATCCGGCCGCTCCGCTCCAGCTGACGCACCGTCGGCCGGTGCAGCAGGGCGGCTCGGGCCAGGGTGGCCCGCACCTCCACGGGCTGGGCGAGGAAGCGGTCGCGCAGAACCCGCTCGATGCTCCGGGGCAGCGGCGTGGGGGCGCCCATCACCCTGGGACGTACGCCGATCGCCCCGGTCAGGGCCAGCGCGAGCGACGGGATCCCGCCGGACTCGACGTAGACCCGGTGCGCGACGTCGGGCGCCAGCCCGTTGTCGCACAGCAGGTCCACCATGGCGCCCTCGTCGAGGGGCGGCACCTCCAGGTGGTGGAGTTCGCTGACGTCGATCTCGTCGCCGTCGCCGGGCCCCATCGTCGCGACCATTCCGATCGCGCCGGTCAGCCGGCGGCGCGCATAGCCGACCAGGGCCGACGACTCGGCGTCGAACAGCTGCACGTCGTCGAGCAGCAGGAGCACCGGCTGCCGCTGCGACCAGGTGGCGAGCAGGGCGTGGAAGACGGCACCCAGCTCGGAGCGCACGTCGTCGGTGGTCGCCAGACCGACCAGCCCCACCAGTCCGTCCTCGGCGTAGTGCCGCAGCCGCTCCGGGAGGGTCTGAGTGATCTCCTGCGGCACCTGCGAGATCAGGTCGCGCAGCGCGGCGTAGGGAAGGGCGCGCTCGTCGGCGGCACCACTGGCCCGGATCACGGCGACGTCGCGGTCGCGGCGTACCTGCTCCTCGAGGATGTCGAGGAGCGCGCTCTTGCCGACCCCGGTCGGTCCGTGCAGCGCGACCGACTCACCCTGCCGGAGGTGCTCGACGACCTCCCCGAGCAGGGTCCCGCGACCGACGACCCGGACCATCACGTCACCTTAGGGCGGCCTCCCTTCTCCGGGCACCCTTCGGTGCGGCCCAGCCGGAGCCTGTGCTGGTCGCCGTCATCGACACGTGGCTGTGACCACGCACCCGGCACGCCCCAGGCACACCGTTGATCCCCTTTCTCCCATGATTCGGCGACGGTGCAGCCGAGCCGCCCTTCTCGGCCTCCGTCCGCAGGGGGTAGGCGGCCGACAACCCAGCCGACCGGTCCACACCAGGGCCCTGGGCTGGCCGGCGGCCGATGACAAACCGCCTTGATCTGTCATCACGGGCCCGCACCAGCCACCGAACGAGGACCTCGGTCCACCTTCACAACGTGGCCTGGAGAGAGCTGGCCTAGCCAGCGGCGCGGAGGAAAGCCTCGAGGAGCGGACCGGCGGTCTGCGAGCCGGACTCCCCCTCCTCGACGAAGACCGCCACCGCGAGGTCGCCCTGGGCCGCGATCATCCAGGCGTGCGTGCGGATCGCACCGTCGCGCTCGAACTCCGCCGTGCCCGTCTTGGCGATCACCGGCGCCCCGGGCACATCGGCCAGGGCACTGCCACTGCCACTGGTGACCACGCCGCGCAGCAGCGACTGGAGGGTGCCTGCCTCGGCGCCGGTCAGCTTGGCGTGGTCGGGCGCGGTGACCTCGACCTGTTCCACCAGGCGCGGCACCACGAGCCGGCCCTCCTGCACCGACGCGATCACCGTCGCCATCACCATCGGCGAGGCGAGCACCGTGCCCTGGCCGATCATGTCGGCGGCCTTGCCGGTCTCGGACTCGGGCGGTTCGACGCTGCCGAAGTACGCCGGGAAGCCGAGGTCGTGGTCGATCCCCATGCCCAGCGACGCGGCTGCCTCCGCCAGGTCGCGGCCGCCCAGCCGGTCGCGCTCGGAGATGAAGGCGGTGTTGCAGGAGTTGGCGACGGCGGTGCGGAACGGGATCGCGCCGATGCCGCTCGAGGGGTAGTCGGAGTAGTTCTTGAAGCTCTTGCCGTCGACGGTGACCGTCGGGCTGCACGAGACGGTGTCGTCGGCACCCAGGCCCGCCCGCAGCAGCGCCAGGCTGCTGACGCTCTTGAACGTCGAACCGGGAGCGAACTGGCCGAACGTCGCCATGTTGTAGCCGCCTGTGCCGGGCCCGTTGGCCGCAGCCAGGATCGCCCCGTCGCTCGGGCGGATCGCCACGATCGCGCTCGCCGGCCCGACGTCGGAGAGCAGCGCCTCTGCCGCGAGCTGGAGCTCGAGGTCCATGGTCAGCTTCAACGGCTTCCCCTGCCGGGCGTCGACCCGGAACAGCTCACGCTCCTTGTCGTCGGAGGTCACGGCGTTGACGACCGCCCCGGGCGCTCCCTGGAGCTGCTGGTCGTAGCGCTGCTGCAGCCCCGACAGTCCCGCCTCGTCGCCGATCTCGTAGACGTCCGGCTGCTCCTTGATCATCTCGGCGGTGACCTCGCCGACGGTGCCGAGGATCGGGGTCGCGAAACCGCGGGTGGGGCCGAGCGGGAGGTCGTCGGGGACCGCGATCCCACCCTTGATCCCGTTCAGAACCCTCAGGACCGACTGCGGCACCTCGTCGTTGCGGTAGACGATCGCCTCCACGAACGCGAGGTCGCCGGCGGCCTTCGCCAGCGCGACGTACGGCGCCACGTCGATGTCGACGGCCCGGGCCAGCGCCTCCGCCGACTCGACCAGCCGCGCCTTGGGGGTGTTGCCCTTGTCGAGGCCGATGCGGACCACGGGACGCGGCGTGACCAGGGCCTGGCCGCCGGCACCGGTGATGACGCCGCGGCGGGCCTCGACGGGCGTCAGGTCGAGACGGGTGCCGCCCTTCAGGCTGGGCTCGACCAGGGCGCGGTCCCAGGTGACCTCCCAGGTGTCGTCGGTCCGGACCAGAGAGGCCTGCGACTCGTAGGTCCACTCCTCTCCCTCGGGACCCACCGGCCACGACCAGGCGAGGGTCGCGGTTGCGGCATCGCCGTCCTCCTCGACGTCGCCGGGCTCGACGGTGGGCGTCACGTCACCCATGCCCTCAACCGTTGCCCGGTAGTCGGCCGTCACGTCCTCGTGGGTGGCGGAGACGAACTCGACGCCGGCGAGGTCGCCGGCGCCGAGCCCTTCCGCGAGTGCCGTCGCCGCGCCCTCGGGCGAGGACGGGTCGTCCCCCGGCTCGCTGTCACCCGAGCACGCGGTGAGGGTCAGGGCGAGCGTCGTGACGATGGCCCAGGCGGCCGGCCGAGATTGCATGGGTTGGTTCTACCAGCCGCCCCGAACCGGTCAGCTCAGGAGAGGGCTGACCAGCGGGGTGTAGCCGGACGAGTGCCCCAACCGGTTGGGGTGGTAGCTCTCGCTGACCGGGTTGGACAGACCGTTGAGCCACTCGACGTCGTCGCAGACCGCGTGGCCGACGAAGCGGCTGGTCGGGTTGGCGAACGAGAAGCCGCGCGCGCTCGCGGCGGCCGCGAGCTTGGAGTTGAGCAGGTCAGCGGTCTGGTTGAGCCGCGTCTCCTCGGACGGGGAGAACCAGGTGCCGGCGTTGCAGTCCTCACCGTTGAACACCCGTGGATAGCCCACCACGACGACCTCGGCGACCGTGGCCCGGCCGCGGATCGAGGTGTAGAGCGTCGAGAGCCGGCCCGGGAGGGTGTTGTTGATGAAGTTCACGGCGGTGTCGATCCGGCCGTTGCAGTCGCTCATCCACCCCGGCTTGGCGCACTCGGTCAGCACGCTCGAGAACCCGGCGTCGTTGCCGCCGACCGAGACCGTGACGAAGCGGGTGGTGCCGCTCAGGGCGGCGAGCTGGTTGTTGGTGACGGTCGGGATGGTGGCTCCCGAACAGGCTTGGAAGTTGAGGGCGTACCCCTTCTGCGCGGCGATCAGCTTCGGGTAGGCGTACGTCGATCGCTGACAGCTGGTGCCGTCGCTGATGTAGGACCGGGTGCCGGTGCCCGAGGCGTAGGAGTCGCCGAGGGCGACGTACGACTCCCCGACGGCATGCGCGGGGGCGGTCGGCGCCAGCAGCGCGGCGAGCAGGGCGAGTGGTGCGACGGCGACGGCGATGAGCCGGGAGCGACTGAGCAAGGTGACCTCCGGGGAGCCCGTGGATGCGGCCACCCCATGTGGCCCAGGTCACACCTAAGCATTACTCACCGGTAACCGCTAGTAGGAAACCGCTGTGCGCGCCCGGCCAGGAGGTCGTCGACTCCCGCCCGGAAGCGGGGGCAGGTCGCGATGTCGTGCGCGCGGCAGTCCATGGCGTGCTGGGTCATCGCCTGCGACCGCGCCATCTCGTCCATCCGTACGGCGAGGTCGTCGAGGTGCTGCTGCAGGATCCGGTGCCGGTCCTCGGCGCCGGCGTCGAGCAGCACGCCGATCTGCTCCAGACTCATCCCGGCCGCCTTGCTGCGCAGGATCACCGCGACCCGCACCAGCTCGTCGCGGCCGTAGCGACGACGCCCTGCCGAGTCGCGGGCAGGGCTCAGCAGCCCCACGTCCTCCCAGTGCCGGAGAACGTGTGTCTCCAGGTCGAATCGGCCCGCGATCTCGCCGATGGACCACACCAGGGAATCTTCGCTTGACTTCATGTCAACATGAAGTCACATCCTTGGCGTAGAGACAAGTTTCCACCGAAAGGATGCACGATGAACACTCTGTTGACCGAGGCCCATGGCCGGTACGACGTGGTGGTGATCGGCGGCGGACCGGCCGGTCTGCAGGCGGCGCTCACCCTCGGACGGATGCACCGCACGGTGCTGCTGCTCGACTCGGGCGACTACCGCAACGCACCCGCCGACCACCTGCACAACTTCGTCACCCACGACGGGACCCCGCCGGCGCAGTGGCGGGCCGCCGCCCGCGCCGACCTGGCGGCGTACGACACGGTGACGCTGCGCGAAGCCACGGTGACCCGGCTGAAGGCCGAGGGTGACGACGACTTCCGGGTCGAGCTCGCCGACGGCACCCTGGTCGGCTCGCGAGCGCTCGTGCTCGCCACCGGGGTGCGCGACACGTTGCCCGACAAGCTCGGGTTGGCCGAGCTGTTCGGCACCGTGGCCGCGCACTGTCCCTACTGCCACGGACACGAGTTCAGCGGCAAGCACGTAGCGGTGCTGGGCTCGGCGATGCACAACGCGCAGGTCGCGCTGCTGGTGTCGCGGATCGCCTCGCGGCTCACGATCCTCGCCGACGGCGGTCGACCCGACGAGGAGACGACCGCCCTCCTGGCGAGGTCCGGCATCCCGGTGGACACCCGTGAGGTCACCGGGTTCACACCTGCCGGCGACGGCGCCCTGGTCGGCTTCGCCGACGGAGGGACGTTGGAGATCGGCGGCCTGTTCGTGGCCACGACCTGGGCGCAGTCGGCACCGTTCGCCGATGACCTCGGCCTGTCGCTGCTGCCATCGGGCTGCATCGAGGTCGACGCGATGGGACGAACCGGCCTCACCGGTGTCTACGCCGCCGGCGACCTGGCGCACACCGCCGCGCTGCCCATGCCGCTGTCGTCGGTGCTCAACGCCGCGGCCGCCGGACAGGTCGCGGCAGCAGCCCTCGACCGCGACCTGCTGATGCACGACCACGGCCTTGCGCCGGCCTGACGGTGCTCGATACGCCGTCGCGATCCGCGCGGATCTGGTCAGCTCTTGTGCTTCTGGCGCGGCTTCTTCTTGTGGGTCTCGCCGTCGGCCGACGAGCGGTGGTCGCGTGACGGAGCACCGGTGTCTCGCTTCAGCTCGATCAGCTTGCCGCTGATCCGGGTCTGCCGCAGCTTCTCCCACACCGGCTCGGGCAGGTCGGCGGGCAGCTCGACCAGGGAATGGTCGGGGCGGATCGAGATGTGGCCGAAGTCGCCGCGGCTCAGCCCGCCCTCGTTGGCGATCGCGCCGACGATCTGACGTGGCTCGACCTTGTGGCGCTTGCCCACGGAGATCCGGTACGTCGCCAGGTTCTCGTCGCCGGCACGCCGGGGCGTGCGCTCGGGGCGCTCGCCGCGAGACTTCCCGCGGTCGGGCCGGTCGCCGCGCTCCGGCCGCTCGGGGCGCTCTCGACGTACCGCTTCGGCGTCCAGGAGCAGGGGCGTGTCGCCCTGGGCGACCACGGCCAGGGCAGCGGCGACGTCCGCCTCGGGCACGTCGTGCTCGCGCACGTAGTGGGCGACGATGTCGCGGAACCGCTCGATCCGCGCGGTCTGACCGAGCGCCTCGGTGATCTGGTCGTCGAAGCGGGCGAGCCGCGTGACGTTGACGTCCTCGACCGAGGGCAGCTGCATCTGGGTCAGCGGCTGACGGGTGGCCTTCTCGATGTGCCGGAGCAGGTAGCGCTCGCGCGGGGTCACGAACGAGATGGCGTCGCCCTTGCGGCCGGCGCGACCCGTGCGACCGATGCGGTGCACGTACGACTCCGTGTCGGTGGGGATGTCGTAGTTGACGACGTGGCTGATCCGCTCGACGTCGAGGCCGCGGGCGGCGACGTCGGTGGCGACCAGGATGTCGAGCTTGCCGTCCTTGAGCTGGTTGACGGTGCGCTCGCGCTGGGTCTGCTGAACGTCGCCGTTGATGGCCTGGGCGGAGAAGCCGCGGGCACGCAGCTTCTCGGCGAGCGTCTCGGTCTCGTTCTTGGTCCGGACGAAGACGATCATCCCCTCGAAGTTCTCGACCTCGAGGATCCGGGTGAGGGCGTCGACCTTCTGCGGGTAGCTGACGATCAGGTAGCGCTGCGTCGTGTTGGCCGAGGTCGTGGTCTTGTTCTTGACCGTGATCTCGACCGGGTCGGTGAGGTACTTCTTCGACAACCGCCGGATCTGCGCAGGCATGGTCGCCGAGAAGAGCGCGACCTGCTTGTCGTCGGGGGTGTCGGCGAGGATCGTCTCCACGTCGTCGGCGAAGCCCATGTTGAGCATCTCGTCGGCCTCGTCGAGCACCAGGAACCGCAGCGCGCTCAGGTCGAGCGTGCCCTTCTCCAGGTGGTCCATGATCCGGCCGGGCGTGCCCACCACGATGTGCACGCCGCGACGCAGGGCGGAGAGCTGCACGCCGTAGCCCTGGCCGCCGTAGACCGGCAGCACGTGCACGCCACGCGTGTGCGCGGCGTACTTCTCGAAGGCCTCGCAGACCTGCAGCGCCAGCTCGCGCGTCGGCGCGAGCACCAGCGCCTGCGGGCTCTTCTGCTTGACGTCGAGCCGGTCCAGGATCGGCAGCGCGAAAGCAGCGGTCTTGCCGGTGCCGGTCTGCGCGAGGCCCACCAGGTCGCGGCCCTCGAGCAGCGGCGGGATGGTCTCGGCCTGGATCTTCGACGGGCTCTCGTAGCCGACGTCCTTCAGGCTTCGCAGGACTGCGTCACCGAGACCGAGGTCGGCGAACGAGACGGCCGGCGCTTCGGACTCTGTTGTGCTCATCCGTCAACGGTAATGCGTGTGGCGCACAGCACTCGATTCTGGGGCGCGGTGCGTTGGGTCACTCATTCCACTGTGACCGACTTCGCCAGGTTGCGCGGTTTGTCGATGTCGTGGCCGAGCGCCTGGGCCGCGCGGTAGGCCAGGACCTGCAGCGGGATGGTCATCAGGATCGGGTCGAGCTCGCGCTCGTTGCGGGGCACGTCGATCCGGCGGGCGTCCAGCTCGCCCAGGTCCACGTCCGCGTGGGTGATCACCACCAACGGCCCGCCGCGGGCGGCGATCTCGTGCAGGGCGCCGACATTGCGGTCGGTCAGCTCGTCGGCGGGAACGATCGCCACCGTCGGCACGTCCGGCGAGATCAGTGCGAGCGGGCCGTGCTTGAGCTCCGAGGTCTGGTAGGCCTCCGCGTGGCGGTAGCTGATCTCCTTGAACTTCTGTGCGCCCTCGCGCGCCACCGGGAAGCCCCGCACCCGGCCCACGAAGAAGAGGCTCTGCGCGCGGGCCAGCTCGACGGCGACCTCGGCGAGCTCCTCCTCACGCTCGAGGATCGACTCCATCTGCCCCGGCAGCCGCGCCAGCCCTGCGATCAGTCGCCTGCCGTCGGCGACCGAGAGGTCGCGCACCCGGCCGAGCTGCAGCGCCAGCAGCGAGAAGGCCACGAACATCGTGGTCAGGGCCTTGGTCGAGGCGACCGCGACCTCGGGGCCGGCGTGCAGGTAGATGCCGCCGTCGACCTCCCGGGCGATCGCGGACCCGACGACGTTGACCAGTCCGATCACGCGGCCGCCCTTGCGCCGGATCTCCTGCACGGCCAGCAGCGTGTCCACGGTCTCGCCGGACTGGCTGACCGCGACGTAGAGCGTGTCCGGCTCGATGATCGGGTTGCGGTAGCGGAACTCCGAGGCCGCCTCCGCGTCCGCGGGGATCCGGGCCAGCTCCTCCAGGAGCGCCGCCCCCATCTGTCCCACGTAGTACGCCGAGCCGCAGCCCAGGATCTTCACCCTGCGGATCGCCCGGGTCTCGCGCGCGTCCATGTTCAGCCCCCCCAGGTGAGCGGTGCCGAACCGGTCGTCGAGCCGGCCCCGCAGCACCCGCTCCGCCGCGGCCGGCTGCTCGAGCATCTCCTTGTGCATGAAGGACTCGTGCTCGCCCGCGTCGTACGCCTCCGGGT
>JALZCZ010000193.1 GCA_030862825.1 Actinomycetota bacterium
GAGCAGCTCCTCGTCGAGGCCGGGTGCGTCGAACGGGTTGCGGCGGCGCCGGTGTGGCAGGGCCAGCCGGGCGGCGGCCCGGATGTCGTCGCGGCCGACGGACGTGCGTCCGTGCCAGGCAGCGTGGGCCACGGCGGCCCGCGCGGTGACGATGTCGGCGCGCATCCCGTCGACGTCGAAGGCGGCGCAGAGCTCGGCGATCGCGAGCAGCGCGGCGTCGGAGAGCTCGACGGACCTCACCATCGCCTGAGCCTCCTGGATCCGGTGGGTGAGCGCGCGCTCCTGGTCGGCGTACGCCGTGGCGAAGCCGGCCGGGTCTGTGTCGAAGGCCATCCGGCGCCGGACCACCTCGACGCGGGTGGCCGGGTCGCGGGGCGCCGCCACCTCGACGGTCAGGCCGAACCGGTCGAGCAGTTGCGGGCGGAGCTCGCCCTCCTCGGGATTCATGGTCCCGACGAGCACGAAGCGGGCGGCGTGCTCCACGGAGACGCCGTCGCGCTCGACCGTGGAGCGGCCCATCGCCGCCGCGTCGAGCAGGAGGTCGACGAGGTGGTCGTGGAGCAGGTTCACCTCGTCGACGTACAGAATGCCGCGGTGCGCCCGCGCCAGCAGACCGGGCTCGTACTCCGTCTTGCCCTCGGCCAGCGCCCGCTCGAGATGCAGCGACCCGAGCACCCGGTCCTCCGTGGCACCCACCGGGAGCTCGACCAGGCGCACCGGCCTGGTCTCCGTCGCGGCATCGGTGGGGAAGGGTCCGTCGGGAGACGTCGGCTCGTCGGGGTGGCTGGAGAACCGGTCGCCGGCGACGACGTCGATCGGCGGCAGGACCGCCGCCAGGGCGCGCACGATCGTGGACTTCGCGGTGCCCTTCTGGCCGCGCACGAGGACGCCACCGATCTCGGGCGAGACCGTGCTCAGGATCAGGGCCAGCGCCATGTCGTCGGAGCCGACGACCGCGGTGAAGGGGTACGGCTGTGGCATGTGAGGCTCCCGCTCGTCCGCCATCGGATGCCGCATCGGTTGATGCGGGCGAGCCTCGAGGCCGGTCTTCGGACTTTCCTGGATCGGCTCGACGATCAAGCTGTCCAGGTCACCGCAGCGGGCCTGTGCCGGACTCCCACCGGCTTCCCAGATTCTCCCGTCGTCCCGGTCCGTCACTGGTGGACGTGGCCGGGCCTCGGGGCACCTCGTGGCTGTGGCGTCACGATAGCGTCAGCGCCCGTGTTCTCCTCGTCACCCCGTCCCACTCCGCGGTCGGAGCGCCCGATCGTCGTCGCCGCCGTCTGTTTTCGCGACGGGCGGGGCCGGGTGCTGACGGTGCGGAAGACGGGGACCGACCGGTTCATGCTCCCGGGCGGGAAGCTGGAGGAGGGGGAGTCGGCGGAGCTGGCTGCGGTGCGCGAGGTGCGCGAGGAGATCGGGGTGGACGCCGGAGTCGTGCGCCTCCTCGGGTCCTTCACGGCACCCGCGGCGAACGAACCCGGCGCCGTCGTCGAGTCGACGGTCTTCACCGGAACCCTGACCGACGTCCCACGGGCGGCGGCCGAGATCGCTGAGCTGCGCTGGGTCGACCCCGCGGCTCCGGATGTCGAGCTGGCGCCACTGCTGCGCGACCACGTGCTGCCCGCCCTGACCACGCGGGTGACCGTGGTCGGCATCGGCGCGGATGGCTGGCCGGGTGTCCCGGGCCGGCTGCGAGAGGTGGTCCTCCACGCCGACGTGGTGCTCGGCGGGACCCGGCAGCTCGACCTCCTGCCGGACATCGCGACTCAGTCGCGCGAACCGTGGCCGAGCCCGCTCCGTGAGGGCCTGGGGCAGCTGCTCGAGCGCCACGCAGGGCGCTCGGTGGTCGCGCTCGCCTCCGGTGACCCCCTGCTGTCGGGCATCGGCTCAACTCTCGTGGAGGTGCTCGGGTCGGACGCCGTCTCGGTGGAGCCGGCGCTCTCGTCGGTGACACTCGCGCGGGCCCGGATGGGGTGGGCGGACGAGACCACCGCAACCGTCAGCGTCGTGGGTCGCGAACTGCACCGCGTGCTGCGCGAACTCGCGCCCGGCCGTCGCCTGGTCGTGCTCTCGTCCGACGACCGGACGCCTGCCGCACTGGCCGCGCTTCTCGCGTCGGTCGGCTACGGCGGCAGTCGGATGACGGTCCTCGCCGACCTCGGCAGCGATCGCGAGACCCGCGTGGACGGGTCGGCCGGCACGTGGTCGGCCGAGGTCGCGCCCCTCAACGTCGTCGCGCTCGAGCTCGCCGGACCGGTCATCGGCTCGTGGGCCGCCGGACTGCCCGACGACGCCTACGAGCACGACGGGCAACTGACCAAGCGTGACCTGCGTGCCTCCGCCCTGGCCCGGCTCGCGCCGCAACCCGGGCAGCTGCTCTGGGATGTCGGCGCCGGCGCCGGCACGGTCGGCATCGAGTGGCTGCGCGCCCACCCCACCTGCCGTGCGGTCGCGGTGGAGCGCGACCCCGACCGGGCCGCGCGGGTCACTCGCAACGCGGCGCGGCTTGGCGTGCCGGCGCTTCGGGTCGTGACCGGCGTCGCGCCCGACTGCCTGGCAGAGCTTCCTCGGCCCGATGCGGTCTTCGTCGGTGGCGGTGCCACCAGCCCGGGGCTGCTCGACCGGTGCTTGCAGGCACTGGGCCCCGGCGGGCGGATGGTCGTGCACGGCGTCACGCTCGAGACCGAGGCCGAGCTCGCGCGGATGCGCGCCGAGCACGGCGGCGAGCTGACCCGGATCGCCGTCGAGCACGCGGAGCCGATCGGCGGCTTCACGGGCTGGACGCCGGCGCGCGCGGTCACCCAGTGGGCCTGGACGGAGGGTGCGAGCCGATGACGGTCCACTTCGTCGGCGCCGGCCCCGGAGCGGCCGACCTGATCACGGTGCGCGCCGCGCGGATGCTGGCGGCCGCGGACGTCGTGCTCTACCCCGGCACCTACCTCGACCACGAGGTGCTCGCGCACTGCCGCGCGGACGCGCGGCTGGTCGACACCCAGGACCTCGACCTCGACCGGATCACCGAGATCGTGGTCGACGCCGACCGCGACGGACGTGACCTCGTGCGACTCACCTCGGGAGACCCGTCCGTCTACTCCGCACTCTTCGAGCAGACCCGCCGGCTCGACCGGGCGGGGGTCGCCTGGGACGTGACACCCGGCGTGCCGGCGTACGCAGCCGCGGCCGCTCTCGTGGGCCGCGAGCTGACCGTCCCGCTGCTCACGCAGTCGGTGGTGCTGACCCGCGCCCAGGCCCGCTCGACCGCGATGCCCGACGGCGAGACGTTGGCCAACTTCGCTGCCACCGGCGCGACGCTCGTGCTGCACCTCGCGATCACCCGGACCCGCGAGATCGCGGCCTCCCTGACCGAGCAGTACGGCGCCGAATGCCCGGTCATCGTGGTCTCCCGCGCCAGCCAGCCCGACCAGCTCGTGCTTCGCGGCACGCTCGCCGACATCGCCGACCAGGTCGAGGAGGCCGGCCTGCGCCAGGCGGCGGTGATTCTGGTCGGGCGCGTCCTCGCCCCCTCGACCGGTGGTGAGTCGTACCTGTACGACCCGCAGCGCGACCGGGCCGCCAAGCGCCGGACGCATCGCTAGGGTCAGGGCTGGAGCTCCTCCAGGGCGCGCTCCGCGCCGGGGTGGACCGGAATCGGGTCGGTGGCAGCCGCCTGGTCGAGGGTGATGTCAGCCGCTGACGGGTGCACCTGCACGAGCTCGTCGGTCTTGCCGTAGACCAGCGACGTGAGGGCGCAGGCCACGTTCTCGCGCATGTCGTCGCTCACGACGAGCACGTTCGGCACGACGATCGACGGGACGTCCTCGTCCAGGCCGTACGTCGACGCGGGGACCGAGCCCTCCTCGTAGACCTCGCTGTACTCCTCGAGCTTCGGCAGTAGGGGCGTCGGGTCGATGAACTCCAGCTGGTCACCCATCGACGTGAACAGGTCGGTGAGGGCCGGGGTCGGCAGGCCGCCGGACCACACCAACCCGTCGATGCTGCCGTCCTTCATCCCGTCGATGGTCTTGGTCAGGTCGAGGCGCTGCGCGTCCACCTCGTCCGGCTGGAGCCCCGCCACCTCGATCAGGCGGTTGGCCATCACCTCGGTGCCGGACTGCGGGGACCCGGTGGAGATGCGCTTGCCCGCGAAGTCCTCGATCGAGTCGATCCCGGCGTCCTTGCGGACCACCACCTGGGTGTAGTTCGGATAGATCCGGCCGAGCGTGGCGATGTCCTGGGGGCCGTCGAAGTCACCCTCGCCGTCCACCGCGTCGGCGGCGGTGTCGGCGAGTGAGAAGCCGATGTCGTAGTCACCGGCGACGACCTGCTGGATGTTCTGCACCGACGCACCGGTCTCGGCCGAGGTGGCCTGCAGGTCGGTCTCGGCGTTGATCAGCTTCGCCATGCCTCCGCCGACCACGTAGTAGACGCCGGTCGAGTTGCCGGTGGCGATGCTGATCCGCCCGTTGCCGGCATCGCAGCTCGACTCGTCGGCGTCGCTTCCGGCGGCGGAGTCCTCGCGCTGGCCGCCGCAGGCGGTGAGCGCCAGGGCGGTGACGCCGATGGTGAGCAGAGAGGTCGTGCGGTTCATTGCTTCTCCTTGTGTTGGTGGTGGGTGGGATGTGGTGAGTCCGGTGGTGCGGGGCCTCGTGGTGGTCAGGCGGCGGAGGCGGCCTGCCGGCGCTGCCACCGACCGGCCAGGTGGAGCCCCGTCGCAAGGGCGAGGACGACGGCCCCGGCCGTGATCGACGCCGGCTCGAGGTAGAGCAGGAGCAGCGCCGCAGGTAGGCAGAGCCAGCGCTCGAGCGACCGGGCGGGACCGAAGATCCAGCCGGTGGTGACCACCGCCAGTGCGGCGACGGCGAGCCCGCAGACCGCGGCCGACCCGATGACGGGCAGGACGTCGCCCCGAGCAAGGAGCAGGCGGCCGTTGTCGGTGACGACGAAGGCGAGCGGGGCGAGGAAGGCGGGCAGGGTGTACTTGCAGGCCTGCATCATCGTCGGGATCACCTTGCCGCCGGTGATGGCGGCCGAGGCCACGGCGGCCAGCGCCGTGGGCGGCGAGACCTCCGAGAGCACCGCGTAGTAGAAGATGAACATGGCGACCTCGGGCGCGCCCACGCCCAGGTCGATCAGGGCCGGCCCGATGATCACCCAGCTGAGGATGAACGACGCGGTGACCGGCACCGCGAGGCCGAGCACCAGGATCGAGACGGCTGCGAACAGCGCCGTCAGCAGGAGCGTGACCGTCGGGTGGGGCGACAGCGCCGAGGCCGCGCTCACCAGCAGGTCGGCGAGGATCTGCCCGAGGCCGGTCTTGGCGATCGTCGAGGTGATGATCCCCGCCGCGGCGCAGACCGCGATCACCGGCAGTCCGGACCGGATGCCCGCAGACAGCGCGGAGTACAGGCTGTGGGCGTACGACGCCAGCGACGCTCCCAGCTGCAGGGTGGGCAGCTCGTGGTCGTGGTCGTCGAAGCCGCTGACCACCGGCCGTCGCGAGAGGACGGCCTCGGCGAGCCCGAAACCGGCTGCGACCAGCGTGGCGTAGACGACGGCCCTGAACGGTGGCACGTCGATGGCGAGGAAGAAGACGATCACGCCCAGGGAGAGGAAGTGATAGCCGGACCGCAGCAGCAGCCTCAGGGGGCTGCCGATGTCCAGCTCCACGCGCTGGGCGCCGAACCTGCGGGCGTCGATCTCGACGGCGATGAAGATGCCGAGGTAGTAGAGCAGCGTGGGCACGAGGGCCCAGCCGAGCACCGAGATGTAGGAGACGCCGAGGTACTCCGCGATGATGAACGCGGCCGCGCCCAGGGTGGGAGGCGACAGGATCGCGCCGATCCCCGACGCGGCCAGCATCCCGCCTGCGGACTCCCTCGGATAGCCGGCGCGCTTGAGGATCGGCCACGCGAAGGAACCGAGCGTCACGGCGGTCGCCGTGCCCGAGCCGGAGACGGTGCCGAGCAGGAAGCCCGACGGCGCGACGGGCCGGCCCGGCGCCGTCCCGGACTTCCGGAACAGCGAGAACGCGAACTCCACGAAGAAGCGGCCGGCCCCCATCCGCTCGAGGACGGCGCCGTAGATCGTGAAGAGCACGATGTACGTCGCGGCGACGTCCAGTGGAACGCCGAAGAACCCGCTGGCCTCGTTGTAGAGGCCGTTCACGATCTGGGCCAGGTCCATGCCTTGGTGCGCAATCGTCCAGTCGACCGGGAGGTAGCCGCCGTAGTAGGCGTAGCCGAAGAACACGATGCACACGACCGGGAGGACGAGCCCCGTCGTACGGCGCGTCGCCTCCAGCACGAGGACCGTCAGCAGCAGCCCGGCCGCGACGTCGAGCGGAAGCAGCACGCCCTGGCGGTCGAGGAATCCCTCGTAGCCACCGAAGCCGACCGCGCTCAGCGGCACCGGCAGCACGGGGTAGAGCCCCACGGCCAAAGCGAGCGTCGCCAGCGCCCAGTCGACGGCTCCGGGGTCATCGCGGCGCGCGTCGTCGCCGCTCGTCGCGCTCCGGCGCGCCCGACCCCGGTAGGCGAGGAAGACCAGTGGAAGAGTCACGCCGAGGAAGATCACCAAGTAGAACTGGCTGCCCTGGGTCAGGGGCCAGAACACCTGGCGCAGGACGAAGAGGGCGACCAGGAAGCACCAGGCGCCGACCACGAGGTCCAGTCGGGACGACAGGCTGCGGGACGGGCGCTCCTCGTCGTTCTCGGCAGCGATCCTCCCGGCGTCGACCTGCTCACCATCGAGACGGTCGGCATGCGGGACGAACGGGGTCTGGGTACGCATGGCGGTAACGTTGGGACGTGAAGCACGTCACATCAACGGAGCGGCTCGCAGTCTTTACACAGTCTTGACGTTGAGCGATCCAATCCAGTCGCGAAGGCCCGTATGCGCATCCTGCTGGTCGAGGACGACGACCGCGTCGTCGCTGCCCTGACCCCCGCATTGCGGCGGGCGAACCTGCTCGTGGAACGCGCGGCGACCGCCGCCGAGGCGCTCGTGAAGCTCGACGACGCCGACATGGTGCTGCTCGACATGGGGCTCCCGGACCGCGACGGGATCTCCCTCTGTGGCCAGATCCGCGAGCGCAGCGACGTGCCGATCATCGCGGTCACGGCGCGTCGCGAGGAGTCCGCCGTGGTGTCGGCCCTGCGTGCGGGTGTGGACGACTACGTCACCAAGCCCTACCGCCTCCCGGAGCTGATGGCCCGCATGCACGCGGTGATGCGGCGGGCGGGACGGCAACCGGTCGAGCAGGTGACCGAGTTCGGTGACGTCCGCGTCGACCCGGGCACTCGGCAGGCATTCGTCGGCGACCGGCCGGTCCTGCTCGCACCCAAGGAGTTCGACCTGCTCGCCATGCTGCTCCAGGGCGGCGGTGACATCGTGTCGCGCGACGCGATCATGGAGTCCATCTGGGACACCTCCTGGGTGGGTGCGTCGCGCACGATCGACGTGCACGTCGGCACGCTGCGGTCCAAGCTGGGCTGTCCGGGGCTGATCGAGACCGTGCGGGGCGTCGGCTATCGCCTCGCGCGGGTGCCGGCCGAACCCCTCTGATGCGGCGTCGGCTCACTTCCGTTGCGGGCATCCTCCTGGGGATGCTGCTCGTTGCGCTGATGGCGCCGCTGGGAAGCGCTTACGCGGAGGACCGCACCCAGGACGCGTTCGTGCAGCGGCTCACCGACGTGACCAGGTTCGCGGTCCTGGCCCAGGACGCACTGGAGGGCGGCGGGAAGGATGCCCTGGGCGCCGATCTGGAGAGGTACGCAGAGGTCTACGGCGGCACCGTGTTGGTGACGAACGAGAACCGCGAGCTCGTGGCGGCCTCGGACGAGTCGGTGTCCCTGGCCGACCCGACCGTGGCCTCGGCGATCGAGCAGGCCCTGTCGGGACGCGGCTCGTCGCAGCCGACGACGGTCTGGCCGTGGGTGTCCGAGCCCTTCGTGGTCTCTTCGCCGGTGGGCCGTGATGCACAGGTGCTGGGCGCGGTCGTGCTGATCGCTCCGACCGACCCGGTCCGCTCCGACGTGGGGGTCCGGCTGGCGTGGCTGGTGGTCGCGGCCCTCGCCGTGCTCCTGCTCTTCGCGTTCGGTCTGGTGGGCAGGTTCGTCGCCTGGATCCTGCGTCCGGTGGTCGACCTCGACGTTGCTGCCGTGCGGATGGCGCAGGGCGACCTGGACACGCGGGTGCCGGCGACGGCCGGACCGCCCGAGCTCCGCCACCTGACGCGTTCGTTCAACCAGATGGCCGATCACGTGCAGGCGTCCCAACAGCAGCAGCGCGCCCTGATCGCCGATGCCTCGCATCAGCTGGGGAACCCGCTGACGGCGCTGCGCCTTCGGCTGGACAACCTGCGATCCGCACCGTCGCCCGCCGAGACCGACCTGGCACTGGAGGAGGCCGACCGGCTCAGCGACATCGTCGAGTCCCTGCTCGACCTCAGCCAGGTCGACGCCCACGAGCCGAGCGTGACGTCCGTCGACGTGGCCGAGCTGGTGCGCCGCAGGTGCGAGATGTGGGGGCCGGTCCTCCCGGACCTGGAGGTGTCGGTCGACGGCGACGCCGTGGCGTCCGCGACGCCTGACCTGGTCGACGTGGTGCTCGACGCGCTGCTCGACAACGCGGCCAAGTTCGCGCCCGGCTCTGCGCTGTCGGTCTCGGTGTCGGGCACGGGCACGGACGTCTCCCTCGCGGTGCGTGATCACGGTCCCGGTCTCCACCGGGACGACGTCGACAAGGTGGGCGCCAGGTTCTTCCGCGGCCGCGATCACCAGAACGTCTCGGGCACCGGGCTCGGCCTCGCGATCGTGCGGGCCAAGGTCGAGGCCGTCGGTGGTTCCTTCGAGGTGAGCCGGCCGGTCGGCGGCGGCCTCCGGGTCGAGGTCCGGCTCCCGCGAGTCAGCCCCGCCGTTCCCTGAAGTACCTCACCGCCCCCTGGTGCAGCTCCAGTGGGCTGGTGAAGATGGCCGCCGCGATGTTGGGCTGCCGGACCCCCGGCGCCAGGGCGTCGATGGCGTCCTGGGCCTCGAACACGACCCGGGTGACGGCGTACGCGAGCTCCTCGTCCATCGACGCGTGGACCACGACGTAGTTCTTGATGCTCACCGTGCCCGCGCTGGCGGTCAGGCCGTACGTCGACGCAGGGATCGGCCCGGACACGTACTCGGGGCCGTGGTGGCGCACCATCGCCTCCACCAGGTCCTGGAGCGGGATCAGCCGGATCGGCGTGCGCCGTCCCAGCTGGTGCACCGCGTCGTTCGGCAGCCCGCTGACGAAGAAGAACGCGTCGAGGTCACCGCCCGCCAGCGCATCGGCGTCTTCTTGGAGCGCACGCTCGGAGATCTGCACCTGCCCCCCGCGCAGGCCGCTCAGGCGCAGGATCCGCTCCGCGACGACACGAGTGCCGGAGCCGACGGCGCCCATCCCTACCCGCTGACCGCGGAGGTCGCGGACCCGCCTGATGGGTGAGTCTCCCCGCACCACGAGGTGCACGAAGCTGTCGTAGGTGCGGGTGAGGGCGACCACGTCCAGCCGCGCGGTGAACTCCCCGGTGCCGCGCACGGCGTCGGACGCAGCGTCACCGAGGGACAGCCCGATGTCGGCGGCTCCGTCGGCAACGAGGCGGAGGTTCTCGACCGAGGCGTCGGTGAGCCGGGTCTCGGCCGTCACCCCCACGAGCTCCCGCCCCAACACCGTGGCGAGGGCGTCGCCGTAGCGGGCGAAGACCCCGCCGGGGTTGCCCGACGCCACGGTGAGGTCGGTCGTCGACACGGTGCGCCAGTCGTCACCGGAGCAACCGGCAAGGCCGGCGAGGACCGGTGCCAAAGCGCCGGTCAGCACCACTCGTCGCGAGACCCCGTCGATCACGCGCTCAGGATGGCACGCCCGTTTCGCCCCTCCTCCTGGCCGGTCTCGCCTGACCTTCAGCGTCGGTCGTCGGTCACGAACCGAGGCGTCCACACCCTGCCGGCGGGGGAGATCCTCGTGGTCGACGCGCCCACGAGGAGCAGGCACTTCATGTCGATGGTGTCGGTGTCGAGCGCGCCGAGCGTGGTCACCGTGAGCGACTCCTCGGCCCGGCCGACGTCGCGGCCGACCACCACCACGGTGTCCGGCGACCGGTGCTCGAGCAGGACCTTGTGGGCCAGCCGCACCTGGTCGGCCCGGCTCCGCGATGCCGGGTTGTAGACGGCGAGGACCAGGTCGGCCTCCGAGACCGCACGCAGCCGGCGCTCGATCACGTCCCACGGCTTGAGCCGGTCGGAGAGGCTGACCACCGCGAAGTCACCACCCACCGGTGCGCCCGCTCGTGCGGCGACGGCCTGGATGGCCGAGAGGCCCGGAAGCACCCGCACCGGAACGTGGGAGTACGCCGGCTCCTCGGCCGCCTCGAACACGGCGCTGGCCATGCCGAAGACCCCCGCGTCGCCTCCCGAGACGACGGCTACCCGCTCACCCCGGGACGCGAGGTCGAGCGCCCGCCGGGCCCGGTCGAGCTCGACGGTGTTGCCCGACGAGTGCCGCTGCAGCCCGGCCCGCTGTGGGACCCGGTTGACATAGGCGGCGTAGCCGACCACGTGATCGACCTCCGCCAGGGCACTCGTGACCTCAGGGGTCTGCCACTCCGCGGGCCCCGGACCGAGGCCGACCACCAGCAGCTCCGCGGCCTGGCTGGGTGCAGGTGGCTCGGGTGCCGCGGGTGCCGCGCGGATCCGGCGACCGTGCGGGTCGGGCTGGACCGAGTCGCCCGACACGACGATCAGCGAGAAGTACGGGACGGAGGCCGGGTCGACGTCGGCCACCGGCAGCCATCGCTCAGCCGGCATCGACGCGCGCTCGACGTACAGCGCGTGATCGAGGCGGCCGGCCGTGGTCAGTGCCGAGCGCACGGCCGGGAAGGTGCGGCCGAGCTTCATGATGATCGCACCGTCGGTGTCGGCCAGCCGGCGCGCGAGCTCGGTCTCGGGGAGGGTGCCCGGCAGGATCGTGAGCACGTCGGTCTGCCGGACCAGGGGCGCGGCGACCGCGGCCGTCGCCGCGGCGAACGCCGGCACTCCTGGCACGACCTCGGTCGGGAAGCGGTCGGAGAGCCGGTCGTGCATGTACATGAAAGAGCCGTAGAACAGCGGGTCGCCCTCGGCCAGCAGCACGACCTTCCGGCCCACCTCGAGGTGGGCGGCCAGCCGACCCGCGCTCTGTTCGTAGAAGTCGGCCAGGGCGCCGGCGTAGCCGCCGGGGTGGTCGGTGCTGCCGGTGGTGACCGGGTAGCGAAGCTCCTCCTCCACCGCACCGGCAGGGATCAGGTCGGCCGCGATCCGCCGCGCGTTCGAGCTCTTTCCGACACCGGCGTGATATGCGACCACGTCGGCGTCGGCGATCAGCCGCGCCGCCTTGAGGGTGACCAGCTCGGGGTCGCCGGGGCCGAGCCCGACGCCGTAGAACCTTCCGGTGCTCATTCGGCCTCCTGGGCCAGGGCGTTGACCGCGGACGACGCCATCGCCGATCCCCCGCGGCGTCCTCGTACGGTGACGAACGGGATGTCGATGTCGTGCTCGGTGGCGAAGTTCGCCAGGGCGTCCTTGGACTCTGCGGCGCCGATGAACCCGACCGGACAGCCGATGATCGCGGCCGGCCGGGGCGCACCGTCGGCGACCATCTCGAGCAGGTGGAACAGCGCGGTCGGGGCGTTGCCGATCGCCACCACCGCACCTTCGAGCAGTGGCTCCCACAACGACACGGCGGCCGCGGTCCGGGTGGTGCCCCAGGCCCGGGCGAGGTCGGGCACCCGGTCGTCGGTCAGGTGGCAGACCACCTGGTTGCCGCGCGGAAGGCGGCCGGCCGTGATCCCCATCGCCACCATCCGCGCGTCGCAGAGGATCGGCGCCCCGCCGGCCAGCGCCTCTCGGGCGGCGCCGACCAGACCGGGATGGATCACGAGATCGGGCACCAGGTCGACCTGGCCGCTGCCGTGGATCATCCGGACTGCGACCTTCTCGGCGTCGGTCGGCAGCCGGTCGAGCTCGGCCTCCCGACGGATGGTTGCGAAGGACTCGACGTAGATTCGCGGGCCGTCCGCGACGTAATCGTAGCGACGCGACGGGCGGGTGGGGGTCATGTGCGCTCCTCGGGGACCAGGACGCCGCGCCAGGGGGTGACGACCAGGTCGCGTTCTTCGTCGCGGGTCAGCTCCGCGACCAGGCGGGGGCCGAGGACGCCGTTCGGCACCGCGACGTGCTCGCCGCCCGGCACCCGGCCGCGGGGGAGGGCTGGCG
>JALZCZ010000218.1 GCA_030862825.1 Actinomycetota bacterium
AGCGCAGGGATACCCGGTGAGCCGGGTATCCCGACGCTTCCCGGCTACGTCTCCGGGTCGGCGGGGGGTGGCTTGCCGGACGCCTCGTCCCGGTCGGCCCACTCGATCAAGGGGGCGATGTCGAACGGGTGCCCGTCGATGTCGGCGTGCAGATCGCCGACGTCGGCGAACCGGCGCGGCACGGTGAAGATCGTGAAGTCGTGGGGGTCCACGTCGTCGATCTCTTCCCACCGGATCGGTGTGGAGACCCGCGCATCGGGGAACCCGCGTACCGAGTACGCCGCCGCGATGGTGTGGTCGCGCGCGTTCTGGTTGTAGTCGACAAACAGGTGGTGCGGGTCCCGGTCTTTGCGCCACCAGGTCGTGGTGACGTCGTCGGGGGCGCGCCGTTCAACCTCGCGCGCGAAGGCGAGCGCCGCGCGTCGTACGTCGGCGAAGCCGTGGTCGGGCGGGATCCGGACGTAGACGTGCAGCCCCGCGCCGCCGCTGGTCTTGGGAAAGCCGACGGCCCCGAGCTCGTCGAGCACCTCGTGGGCCACGTGGGCGACCCGCTGCACCTGGGCGAACTCCGACAGCGGCCCGGGGTCGAGGTCGATCCGCCACTCGTCGGGCTTCTCGGGGTCCTCACGGCGGCTGTTCCAGGGGTGGAACTCCACCGTGGACATCTGCACCGCCCAGATCACCGCCCCGAGCTCGGTCACGCACAGCTCGTCGGCGGTGCGGTTCCAGCGCGGGAAGTGCAGCTCGACGGTCTCCACCCACGGCGGCGCCCCCTGCGGCAGCCGCTTCTGGTGCACCTTGTCGCCGGCCAGGCCCTTGGGGAACCGGTGCAGCATGCACGGGCGCTCGAAGAGCGCGTTGACGATGCCCGGACCCACCGCGAGGTAGTAGTCGACCAGGTCGTGCTTGGTGGCACCGCTCTCCGGGAAATACACGCGGTCGGGATTGCTGACCCGGACCGTGCGCCCGTCGACCTCGATCTCGACCGACGGAGACTTGGACGCCACGCTCAGACCTTACGCAGCAGGGCCATGAACATCGCGTCGGTGCCGTGCCGGTGCGGCCAGAGCTGGATGGTGCCGGGCAGCGGGCCGGCGGCGTTCGGCACTCCGGCCAGCAGCGGGCCTGCGTCCTCGAGCTCCACGTCGGACCGCTGCTGCAGCACCGACGAGACGACCTGGCCGGTCTCGGAGGTGACCGGGGTGCAGGTCGAGTAGACGACCACGCCACCGGGGCGCACCAGATCGAGGGCGGCGCCGATCAGCCGGCGTTGCAGCAGCACGAGGGTGAGCAGGTCGTCGGGCTTGCGCCGCCAGCGCGCCTCCGGGCGTCGGCGCAGCGCGCCGAGGCCGGTGCACGGGGCGTCCACCAGCACCCGGTCGACCGAGTCGGGTCGCAGCGGCGGTGACGTGCCGTCGGCGGTGACCACACCCAGCACGCCGTCGGCGCCCGCGAGGGTCCGGCTGACCAGCCGCGATCGATGCTGCTGGAGCTCCACCGCCAGCAGGCCTGCTCCGCGCTCGGCGGCCAACCCAGCGAGCAGCGCGGACTTGCCGCCAGGGCCCGCGCACAGGTCCACCCAGGTGCGGTCGCTGCCCTCGAGGGACGCGTCGGCGAGCAGCTGGGCGATCAGCTGCGACCCCTCGTCCTGCACGCCGGCGCGGCCCTCCAGCACCGCCGGCACCGAGGCGGGGCTGCCGCTCGTGAGCACCACCCCGTGCCGGGAGTACACCGTCGGCTCGCCCTGCAGCTCGTCGCGGGTCGACCGCCCCGGCCGGGCCACCAGGGTCACCCGGGGTGGCTCGTTGTCGGCGGCCAGCAGCGCGAAGAGCTCCTCGGCCCCCAACGCCTTGCGGAACTCATCGACCACCCACCGCGGATGGCTGAAGGCGATCTCCGCGTACTTGCTCGGCGAGGCGACCGGGTCGGGGGTGAGCTGCTCGATCCAGTCGTCGAGCTCGCGCTCGGCCACCTTCCGCAGCACGGCGTTGGTGAACCCCGCGGCGCCCGAGCTGCTGCGGGCGTGCACCAGGTTGACCATGGTGCTGATCGCGGCGTGCGTCGGCACCCGCATCGACAGCAGCTGGTGGGCGCCGATACGGAGCGCGTCGAGCACCCGGTCCTCGACCTTGCGCAGCGGCCGGTCGATGCAGGCGGCCAGGATGGCGTCGTACGTGCCGCGCAGCCGCAGCGTCCCCGACGCCAGCTCCGTGGTGAACGCGGCGTCGCGGGTGTCGAGCTGGTAGTGCTGGATCACGGCAGGCAGCACCAGATTGGCGTAGGCGTCGTCGACGCGCACCGCCTTCAGCACTTCGAGCGCGGCCAGCCGGGGCACGTCCACGTCGAGGCGCGGACGCGGATGCCGAGGCGCCGGGACCCGCGGCTGGCCGGCGCGAACGCCGCGGTCAGTCATCGCCGAACTGCCTCCTGACCAACGTCCGCGGGGCCTTGGCCGCCCAGGCGTCAGCGATGATCTCGGCCAGCTCGTCGCGGTCCAGCTCGTGGAGCCGCGAGCGCTGTACGAGGACGGCGGAAGAGTTGCGGAAGTGGTCGATCGTGAAGAACGGCGTCGACGGGTCCTCGACCAGGGCTGCCTTCTCGGCCGCGGTCGGGGTGACGACCACCAGCAGGTCCTCGTACATCTCGCCGGTCGTCGGGTCGATCGCCGTCTTGTGCGGAGGCCGATAGAGCAGGAACCCCTTGCCGCGCACCTTGTACGTCGGCAGGTCGCCCCACGAGGTGCCGAGCTCCACCTCGGGCAGGCTCCGACAGATCTCGTCCACGACGGGATCCAGTCCGTCGTCGAATCCCGCCGTGCCCCCATCCACACGGCTCACCGTATGGGAAGGCACGTCAGCCCGCATTGAATATCGGCTGCGCGTCGGAACGTAGACCTCGCGCCCAGTCGGCGGCCGCCATCCGGCGCTTGCCGACGGCCTGGACCGTGCCGAGTCGGACCGGGGTGGTGCCGGTGCCGACCAGCACCGCCTGCTTGTCGATCTCGAGCCGCCCGGGTTCGAGGCTGCCGTCGACGATCTCGACGGGGCCGACCTTGAGGCGTTCGCCCTCGTGGGTGGTCCAGGCACCGGGGGCGGGCGTGCAGGCGCGGATACCGCGATCCACCGCCGCGGCCGGCCCGGTCCAGTCGATCGCCGCGTCGGCGACCTCGATCTTGGGTGCGTAGCTGACCCCGTCGACCGGTTGCTCGCGTGCCTCGAGGGAACCGTCGGCGATGCCGTCGAGGGTGATCACCAGGAGGCCGGCACCGCCCTCGGCCAGGCGGTTGAGGAGGTCGCCAGCGGTGTCGCTGGGCCGGATCCGCTCGGTCATCACGCCGAACGTCGGACCCGCGTCGAGCTCCTTGACGATCCGGAACGTGGTCGCCCCGGTCACCTCGTCGCCGGCCCAGATCGCGTGCTGCACGGGGGCGGCGCCGCGCCAGGCGGGCAGGCAGGAGAAGTGCAGGTTAACCCAGCCGTACGGCGGGATGTCGAGCGCCGACGGCGGCAGCAGCGCGCCGTACGCCACCACGGCGCAGCAGTCCGGGGCGAGCTCGCGCAGCTGGTCCTGGAACTCCGGGTCGCGCGGGTGATCCGGCTTGAGCACGGGCACCCCGAGCTCCTCGGCCCGCCGGGCGACGGGGCTGGCGACCAGCTTGCGGCCGCGGCCGGACGGTGCGTCAGGCCGGGTGACCACGCCGACCAGCTCGTGGACGGAGTCGGCGACGGCGTCCAGCGCCGGCACGGCCACCTCGGGGGTGCCGGCGAAAACGACTCTCACAGGCCGAAGCCCCCGGCCCGGGCGGTGCGGTGCGGGCTGACCTTGACCATCGGCTGGTCCAGGCCGAACCACTCCGACTCGCGGATCTCCCGCATCGCCGCCTTGCGTGCCTCGGTGTCGAGCCGGTCGATGAAGAGCACGCCGTCGAGGTGGTCGGTCTCGTGCTGGATCGCCCTGGCCAGGAGCTCGGAGCCCTCGATGGTCACGGGGTCGCCGTACATGTTGAAGCCGCTGGCCACGACCGACAGCGCGCGCTTGCAGTCGTAGGTGAGCTCCGGCAGCGACAGGCAGCCCTCGGGGCCGTACTGGATCTCCTCCGACAGCTCGAGTTCGGGGTTGACCAGGTGGCCGACCTCGCCGTCGACGTGCCAGGTGAAGACCCGCAGCCCGATGCCGATCTGCGGCGCCGCGAGCCCGGCGCCGGGAGCCTCGAGCATGGTGTCGGTCAGGTCGGCGACCAGGGTGCGGAGCTCGAGGTCGAAGTCGACGACCTCGATCGCCGGCTTGCGCAGGATCGGGTCGCCGAAGAGACGGATGGGTCGGACTGCCACGCCGTCAGTTTAGGAGGGCACCCAGGCCTAGATGGCCGCCGGGTCGACCTGGATCCGGACGGGGTCGAGCTTGCGGCCGGCGCGCACCTGCTGGAGCTCGCGCAGCGACCGCGACAGCGCGGCGCCCTGGGCGCGGGGTACCCGGACCACGACCCGCTCCTCGTCGTCGCCGACCGGCACCGGACCGAGCACCTCAGCCCCAGCAGGTGCGGCCAGCAGCGTGACCGCGTCGTCGACGGCACCGGCGTCCCCTGTGATCGTCGCGAGCCGGGACGCGGGCGGCAGGTGCGCCTCCTGACGCTGGCCGATCTCGCGCTCTGCGAAGCCGGAGTGATCCCAGCGCACCAGTGCCTGCAGCGCCGGGTGGGCCGGGTCACCGACCGCCAGCACCCGGCCACCCTCGCGCACCAGCCCGACGGCGTTGCTCCAGCGGCGCAGCGCCTCCTCGGCCG
>JALZCZ010000223.1 GCA_030862825.1 Actinomycetota bacterium
GGCTTGCCCTCGGGCGTGGTGCAGTGGATCGTCGCCCCGGTCGGCACCCGGGTGCCGGATGCGTAGGCGATCTCGACCCGCGGCCAGCCGAACTGCTCGACCCGGCCGTTGGCCCAGATCCGGGAGCAGTCGTTGAGGGTGCGGAACCCGTCGGGGCCCTCCTGCATGATCAGCACCACGGCGTACTCGTCGAACCGCATCGGGACGTAGAGCCACCACATGCCCTCGAAGGGCGGGTCGGAGGGCCGGCCCGGCGGCTCGGGCTCGCCGGCCGGCCGGATCCCCCACGAGCGGTCGCGGCTGCCGACCCAGGTGTCCGGGCTGACCGCGATGTCCTCGCCGTCGATGGCGATGGTGCCGCTCCAGGTGCCGACCTGTGCGAAGCGCTGGGCGTTGAGGGTGACCCGGCTGCCGGCGCGCATCAGGTGCGGCTGCTCCTGCACGACGTCGAAGGACCCCTCCCAGGTGAGGTCGCAGGCGATGCCGTCGGTCTCGTCGAGGAGCACTCGGAGCTTGCGGAGCGGCTCGACGACCTCGATCCGGTAGCCCCCGACGCGCTGGTTGAGGCGGTCGTCGTCGATCTCGTCGGAGAGATGCACCGCGGTCTGCAGGTCGCCTCGACGTACCAGCACGAAGGCGTCCTTGACCCCGAGGTTGGGGTAGTAGCCGGCGCCGGTGATCAGGAAGATGTCACCGGTGCGGTCGTGGGCGTTGAGGTAGCAGCGGTCGTAGAAGTTGCGGTCGCTGGTGGCCGCCCAGGTGACCGGCAGCGGCGCCTGGTGGAGGGGGTACTCGTCGAGGGGACCGACCATCTCAGGCCCCCGCCTCGGTCAGCAGCCGGTCCAGCAGGGGCATGTGGTGGAACAGCTCCTCGATGTCGTCGGGCCGCTCGATCTCACCGAAGTGGATCTGCCGGGCACCGGTGCGCATGAAGACGATGCACCACTGGATGGCGTTGTAGACGTGGTACCAGTGCAGGTCCCCGAGGTCGACGCCGGTGAGGGACGCGTACGTCGCGCGCACGTCGTCCTCCCGCAGGAAGTCCGGCATCCCCGGCATCTCGAAGACACCGGTGAGGGTCTCGAAGACCTGGTGGGCGAAGACCAGCCACGACACGTCGAGCTCGCGCGGGCCGAGGGTCGCCATCTCCCAGTCGAGGACGGCGACCGGCTCGAAGTCGCGGTAGATCACGTTGCCGATCCGGGAGTCGCCCCAGCAGAGCACGGCGTCGTCGGTGTCGGGGAGGTGCGCCTCGAGCCAGGCGAGCGCCCCCTCGGCGATGGGCGAGCGACCGATGTCGGGCACGGCGAACTCGTACCAGCTGCGGGTGTGCGCGAGGTTGCGGGCCAGCACGGTGTCACCCGGGTGGTCGGGGTCGAGGAACGCGAACGTCGAGGCCGGCTCCGGGATCCCGTGCAGCCGGGCGATCACGCCGACGGTGGCCTCCTGCAGGCGACGCTGGTCGGCGAGGCTCGCGTCGTGGAGCCAGTTGTCGCCGAAGTTGTAGGGCATCACGTCCTGCGGCACCACCCCCTCGACCCGGTCCATCAGGAAGAACGGCGTGCCGAGCACGTCCCCGGTCTCCTCCATCCAGCGCACCGTCGGCACCGGCACGTCGGTGAGCTCGCCGGCGATCCGCATGGCGTCGTACTGGTGCCGCAGCTGGTAGCTCGGGAAGACCGGCACGTCCTCCTGGGCCGGCGCCACCCGGGCGACGTACGCGCCCGAGCGCGGCTCGCCACGCTCGGTCCAGGTCGCGTCGAGCACCAGCGTCTCCGACGACATCCCGTTGGCGTCGATACCACTGAGCACCGTGACCACCGGGTCGGCGCCCGGAGGCAGCTGGGTCGCCAGCCACTCGCTGAGGAGGGACGGGAGCGTGGTCGAGTCGCGGCTCGACCGCTGCAGCTTGAGGTCGGCGGGCGGAGTGGCCTGGGTCACCCGGCCAGCATCAGTGGAACGTGTTCTAGTTGTCAACGGGGGAAACCGGCTGAAGGGATACCCGGTCGGCCGGGTATTCCTTCACTTGTCAGGCACTCCACGGGCCGACAAGCGAGGGGATACCCGGTCAGCCGGGGATTCCTGGGACATGCTCCCAGCACCTTGCGCCAAACAATGAACTGAGATTCACTACTTGTGTGGAAGCACCCTGGCGACCCGACCCGATCGAGGAGACCGACGTACCGGTCGACTACCCGACCCTGACCTACCAGGTCACCGGCCGGGTCGCGCGAATCACGTTCAACCGGCCCGACCAGGGCAACGCGATCACCCGCGACACACCCGTCGACCTCACGCACGCCGTGGAGCGGGCCGACCTCGACCCCAGGGTGCACGTCATCCTGCTGTCCGGCCGTGGCAAGGGATTCTGCGGCGGCTACGACCTAGGGGCCTTCGCGGAGGACCTCCGGGACAGCGAGTCCGACCACAGCGGGACCGTTCTCGATCCGGCCGTGCAGATGGCCAACCACGACCCGCGCGGGACCTGGGACCCGATGGTTGACTACGCCATGATGAGCCGCTTCAACCGCGGCTTCGCGAGCCTCCTGCACGCCGACAAGCCCACCGTCGCCAAGGTGCACGGGTTCTGCGTCGCGGGCGGCACCGACATCGCGCTGTACGCCGACCAGGTCGTGATCGCCGCCGACGCCAAGATCGGATACCCGCCCACCCGGGTCTGGGGCGTGCCCGCGGCCGGCATGTGGGCGCACCGGCTCGGCGACCAGCGCGCCAAGCGGCTGCTGCTCACCGGTGACTGCCTGTCCGGCGCCGAGGCGGCCGACTGGGGACTGGCCGTCGAGGCCCCGGCGCCCGAGGAGCTCGACGAGCGCACCGAGGTCCTGGTGCAGCGGATCGCCGCGATGCCGCTCAACCAGCTGGTGATGGTCAAGCTCGCGCTCAACTCCGCGCTGATCAACCAGGGCATCGCCACCAGCACCCTGGTCTCCACCGTCTTCGACGGCATCGCCCGCCACACCGCCGAGGGCTACGCCTTCCAGCAGCGGGCCGCGGACGTCGGCTTCCGCCAGGCCGTGCGCGAGCGCGACGCCGAGCCCTTCTCCGACGCCGGCCCGTCCACCAACAAGGGCTGACATGGACGTGTCCCCCTGCCCATGGCCGTCACGAACGTCGTCCAGGACATGCGATGGCACGACGCCGGCGCGAAGGCAGACCTGGTTCGTCCTTCGAGCGTCCGGCAACGCCGCCAGCGTGCGTTCTGGGCGGCGCGTAGCAGGCCGGGGATAGGGACGCGTCCAATGGCCTACCGACGGACGGAGGCGGTGCAGGAGCGCATCGACGCGACCCGAGCCCGGATCGTGGACGCCGCGCACGACCTGATCGCCGAGCGGGGGTACGCCGGCTGCTCGGTCGCCCTTGTCGCCGACGCAGCGGGGGTCGCTACGGGCAGCGTCTACCGGCACTTCCCCGACAAGGGCGCGCTCTTCGCCGAGGTCTTCCGGACGTCCACGCAGCGCGAGGTGGACGCGGTCGCGGCTGCCGGTGGCGCGGGTGGCCGGATCGAGGAGCGGATCGCGCGCGCGGTCGAGACCTTCGCCGGGCGGGCGCTGAAGGCCCCGCGGCTCGCCTACGCGCTGATCGCCGAGCCGGTGGATCCGCAGGTCGAGGCGGAGCGGCTGGTCTACCGCCGCGCCTACCGCGACATCTTCGCCGCCCTAATCTCCGATGCTGTCGCCTCCGGGGAGCTGCCCGCCCAGGATCCGCAAATCTCCGCTGCCGCGGTCGTCGGCGCGATGGCCGAGGCGCTCGTCGTACCCCTCCACGCCGGCGCGGCCTCCCCCGGCACCGTTCCAGAGCTCACGGCCTTCGTCGTCCGATCACTAGGAGCACGCCATGCCCACTCATGAGGTGACCAACCAGGTCCCGCCGCTCGTCGGCCACGACACCGCCCAGGACGCCGCGCTGCTCGCGGCGGTCGAGCGCGAGGGCGCAGGCTGGGCGCTGGACGAGATCCACGCGCTGGGGCGGCTCGCGGGCACCGCCGAGGCCCAGGACTGGGGCCGCCTCGCCGAGAAGCACCCGCCGGTGCTCGCCACCCACGACCGCTACGGCGACCGGATCGACGAGGTCGACTACATCCCGGCGTACCACTCGCTGATGGAGACCGCCGTCAGCAACGGCCTGCACGCGGCGCCCTGGGCCGACGAGCGACCGGGGGCCCACGTCGCGCGGGCGGCGAAGTTCCTGGTCTGGAACGTCGACGCCGGCCACGGCTGCCCGATCTCGATGACCTACGCCGCGGTGCCCGCGCTGCGCGCGAACGCCGACCTGGCCGCTGCCTACGAGCCGCTGCTGACCTCCCCCACGTACGACCCGGGGCTGCGGGTGCCGACCACCAAGGCCGGCCTGCTCGCCGGCATGTCGATGACCGAGAAGCAGGGCGGGTCCGACGTCCGCGCCAACACCACGCAGGCGGTGCCGCAGCCCGACGGCAGCTATCGGCTGACCGGCCACAAGTGGTTCACGTCGGCGCCGATGTGCGACGTTTTTCTGGCGCTCGCGCAGGCGCCCGGCGGGTTGTCGTGCTTCTTCGTGCCACGGATCCTGCCCGACGGCTCGCGCAACGCCATGCACCTGATGCGGCTCAAGGACAAGCTGGGCAACAAGTCGAACGCCTCGTCCGAGATCGAGTACGACGGCGCGGCGGCCTGGCTCGTCGGCGAGGAGGGCCGCGGGGTGCGGACCATCGTGGAGATGGTCAACATGACCCGGCTCGACTGCACCCTCGGCACTGCTGTCGGGATGCGAACGGCGACCGTGATCGCCGCTCACCACGCTCGCCACCGCAGCGCGTTCGGCCGCCGGCTGGTCGACCAGCCGCTGATGCGTAACGTGCTGGCCGACCTGGTGGTCGAGTCGGAGGCGGCGACGATCGTCGCGCTGCGGCTGGCCGGCGCCACCGACCGGGCGGCGCACGGCGACCTCGAGGAGGCGAGCTTCCGCCGGATGGGGCTGGCCGTGAGCAAGTACTGGGTCTGCAAGCGCGGCCCGGCGCACGCCGGCGAGGCGATGGAGTGTCTCGGCGGCAACGGCTACGTCGAGGAGTCCGGCATGCCGCGGATCTACCGTGAGCTGCCGCTGCTGTCGATCTGGGAGGGCAGCGGCAACGTGGCCGCCCTCGACGCGTTGCGGGCGATGGCGCGTGAGCCGGAGGCGGTCGAACAGTTCTTCACCGAGGTCGACCTCGCCGCGGGCGCCGACCACCGGCTCGACGACGCGATCGCGCTCATCAGGAAGGAGCTGTCGGACGTGGACGAGGTGGAGCTGCGGGCGCGGCGGCTGGTGGAGCAGCTCGCGCTGGTGCTCCAGGGCTCGCTGCTCGTGCGGCACGCGCCGACCGCTGTGGCGGACGCCTTCTGCGCCACCCGCCTGGCCCGCGACTGGGGCGGCGCGTTCGGCACCATGCCCAAGGGCCTCGACCTCGACCCGATCATCGAGCGGGCGTTTGTCGACGTGCCCCAGGTGTAGTTCCCACCTAGGGCTTGCGGGCTTCCCCGGTCCACCGGGGAAGTTGTCGCTTCTCAGGGGAAGTCTTGCCTGAGAAGCGACGGGATCCCCGGTCCACCGGGGAAACCCGCAATGTCCCAATGGCGGCTATCCACAGACGGGTCGAGGATGAGTACCGCGCGGGCCGCCGTTGGGCAACAGTTCTCGCATGATGGTGCCAACGAATGCCCGGCCGCACGATGACCCGCGCAATGCGAGGGTCTGGCTGAGGCGCGAACTCCTGAAGCAGGGGTTCGACGATCGGGCCATCAGACGCCAACTGGCCAACGGCCAGCTCGTGAGGGTCCGGCATAGTGCCTACACCGACGCCGCCGCGTGGTCCGGGCTTGATGTCGCCGGCCGGCACAGGCTGCGGGCCCGCGCGGTTCTCAAGCAGGCGAAGACCCCAGTCGTGCTCTCGCACGGGTCCGGGCTTCCCGAGTACGACGCCCCTACCTGGCGCATCGACCTGAGCAACGTCCACGTGACCCGCCGGGATGGCAAGGCTGGTCGCACGGAGGCGGGGGTTCAGCAGCACTGCGGGACCATCAATCCGGGCGATGTGGTGGAACGCCATGGCGTAGCGGTGATGAACGGCACCCGACTGGCTCTCGAGGTGACGACCATGGCCAGCGTGGAGGCGAGCCTCTGCGTGGTCAACCATCTGCTCCACGCAGGCGAAACCACACCGTTGCTGCTGGCCCAGCGCTACGACTCGATGGACAACTGGCCCAACACGCTCACCACCGACCTGGTGCTTCGGCTCGCCGATCCTCGGATCGAGTCGGTCGGAGAGACACGCGTCTACTACGCCTGCTACCGCGAGGGCCTGCCGATGCCGCAACCCCAGTACGAGATCGAGAACGCCGACAGGACGATCGTGGCGAGGGTGGACTTCGCCTGGCCGGACCTCGGTGTGTTCCTGGAGTTCGACGGCAAGATCAAGTACGAGAAACTGTTGAAGAAGGGCGAGCGCGCGAGCGACGTGGTCATTCGCGAGAAGCAACGAGAGTCTTTGATCTGCCGGCTGACCGGCTGGCGCTGCATCCGCGTGACCTGGGGCGACCTGCAGTCGCCGGCTCGGTTGGCTGCCTTGATTCGCGAGGTGCTCTTCCAGGGTGTGGCCGCCTGAGCAGTGCCCGCCGCCGATGGCTCATGAGGGTGCGTCGTCTGCCCGCGGGTTACCCGGTTCCCCGGGGAAGTGGTCGCTTCTCGGGGTTTCCTTCCCCTGAGAAGTGAGAGTTTCCCCGGTGCACCGGGGAAACCGGCAACAGCGCCCTCAGACGATGTCGGTCACCTTCACCCGGGCCTCGTCGGCCTCCTGGTCGGTGGGCTTGAGCTGCGACTGGCGCTCGGCCTCGACCCGGCGGAGGTAGTGGTCGACCTCCTCGGCGACCCGACCCTCCGACCAGCCGAGCTCCTCGCCCATCAGCCTCGCGGCGGCGGGCGCGGCGGAGACGCCGCGGTCGAAGGTCTCGATCGAGATCCGGGTACGACGGGTGAGCACGTCGTCGAGGTGGCGGGCGCCCTCGTGGGTGACGGCGTACACGACCTCGGCGGCCAGGTAGTCCTCGGCGCCCTCGAGCGGCAGGCCGAGCACGCGGCGGGAGGCGATCAGCGCCAGCAGGTCGTCGATCCGGCCGCCGAACCGCCCGAGCAGGTGGTCGATCCGCGCGACGTGGAGCCCCGACCGTCGGGCCAGCAGCACGCGCTGGTTGGAGCGGGTCTCGTAACCGTCGGCGCCCAGCAGCGGCACCCGGTCGGTGATGGAGTCGCGGATGGTCAGGTTGACGGTGGTCTTGAGCGAGTGGGCCGCGGCGTCGACGGCGTCTCGGGCCATCACCCGGTACGTCGTCAGCTTCCCGCCCGCGATCATCACCAGCCCCGGCACGGGGGTGACCACGGTGTGCTCCCGGGAGATCCGCGACGTCGGCTCCGACTCGCCGGACAGCAGCGGCCGGAGCCCGGCGTACACGCCCTCGACGTCCTCGTGGTCGAGCGGTTCGCGCAGGATCTTGTTGACGTGGTCGAGCACGTAGTCGATGTCGACCCGGCTGGCGGCGGGGTGAGCCTTGTCGAGGTCCCACGGGGTGTCGGTGGTGCCGATGATCCAGTGCCGGCCCCACGGGATCACGAACAGCACCGACTTCTCGGTGCGGGCGATGAACCCGGCCTCCGACCGGATCCGGTCGCGCGGCACCACGAGATGGATGCCCTTGCTGGCCTGCACGTGCAGCGCACCGCGCCCGCCGACCATCTGCTGGATCTCGTCGGTCCACACCCCGGCCGCGTTGACCACCACCCGGGCCCGGACCTCGAAGTCATGACCGTTCTCCAGGTCGCGCGCGGTCACGCCGACGACCCGCTCACCCTCGCGCAGGAAGCCGGTCACCTTCGCCCGGGTCGCCACGTGCGCGCCGTGGCCGGCGGCGGTGCGCGCGATCGTCATCACCAGGCGGGCGTCATCGACCTGGCAGTCGTAGTACTGGATGGCCCCGGCGATCGACTCGGACTTGAAGTCGGGCGCGATCCGCGCGACCTGCCGCTTGAAGAGGTGGCGGTGTCGTGGCACGCCCATGTCGTACTTGCCCATCATCGCCATCGCGTCGTAGAGCGCGAGGCCGGCGCCGACGTACGGGCGTTCCCAACCACGATGGGTCAAGGGATAGAGGAACGGCACCGGCCGGACCAGGTGCGGCGCGAGCCGGGTGAGCAGCAGCCCGCGCTCCTGCAAGGCCTCGCGCACCAGGCCGAAGTCGAGCATCTCCAGGTAGCGCAGGCCGCCGTGGATCAGCTTGCTGCTGCGGCTGCTGGTGCCGCTCGCGAAGTCGCGCTGCTCGAGCAGCCCGGTGTTCAGGCCCCGGGTCACGGCGTCGAGAGCCGTCCCCGCACCGACCACTCCGCCCCCGACCACGAGCACGTCCAGCTCGGTCTCGGTCGACATCGCCGCGATCGCGGCGTCGCGAGCGTCGGGACCCAGCGCGGTGACAGGCAGTGCCGTGGGCTGGCTCATGCGGGGATTCTTCCAGGGTCGGCACGCAACCTTCTCGGCCCCCCAGGAGTCTTCCGGGTGTGAGGACGCCGAGACTGCCTGCCCTGGCCTGTGGTCTGTTCCTCGTGGGTGCCGTGCTGGCATCGCTCGGCATCGCGTCCGACGACCCGCAGGCCGCAGCGGCGCCGCCGGAGATCGTGGACCGGGACGACGTCGTCCTGCCGACACCGCAGCCCCGGCCCCCAGCACAGCCAGAGCCCGCCACCCGGCGTACGGCCACCATCGTGATGGGCGGCGACCTGCTCTGGCACAACACGACCTGGGCCAGCGCCGCCGACGACGCCCCGCCCGGCCGGGCCTACGACTTCGGCCCCATGTTCGCGGCGCTCCGACCACTGTTCCGGGGCGCCGACGTGGCTCTCTGTCATGAAGAGGTGCCGTTCGCCGGGCCGGACGACCCGCTGCAGAACTTCCCGGTGTTCGCGGCTCCGCCGCAGATCGCGCCCTGGATCGCGAGCATGGGCTTCGACGCCTGCACGACCGCCTCGAACCATGCCGTCGACCAGGGCTTCGAAGGGCTCAAGCGGACCGCCGACCTGCTGGAGGCCAACGGCGTCCGCCACGTAGGCACCTTCCGCACCGCCCGCGAGCGCCGGGAGCCGGTGATCCTGACCACGGCCGAGGGGGTGCGGGTCGGCCTGGTGGCGGGCACCTACAGCCTCAACGGGTTTCCGCTCCCCGAGGGCCGCGAGTGGTCGGTGTCGATGTGGGACGCCCGCAACCTGCTCGGCCAGGCCCGGCGGGCCCGGCAGGCGGGTGCCGACATCGTGGTCGTGCACCTCCACGGCGGATGGGAGTACGACCACCTGCCCAACGGCGACCAGGTCGCCCTCGTCGAGGAGGTCACCGCCTCCCCTGACGTCGACCTCGTGCTCGGCGAGCACGCCCATGTCGTGCAGCCGATCACCCGTGTCAACGGCACGTGGGTCGTCTACGGAATGGGCAACATGGTGGCCCAGCAGGAGCCGTCGCGGCCGCGCACCTACGAGGGCATCACGGTGAGCTTCACGTTCAGCGAGCGCCCGGAGACCGAGCGCGGCTGGGTGGTCAGCGAGGCGGCGTACGTGCCGACCTACTGGAACCAGTACGCCGGCGGCCGCCCGATCCGGATCCAGCGGGTGGCGCAGGCGCTGGCGAGGGGCCGCGGCGATCTGTCCCGGCTCCGGGAGGCGCGGGCCGAGATCCGGGCAGCCGTCGGCGGCCTCGGCTGGCCGCCGGGCCTGGTCGAGCGCTGACCCTGCCTGGACCATCGACAACGCGCATGACCCGCTCGCCCGTCGTACACCTCACCAGGCGGTCGCGGTCGGCATGGTCGACGGTCCGCTAGCGGGCTGGCCCCAGGCTGCCGAAAGCGAGCTGATGCGTCGACGCTCCGGGACCGCGACCTAGTGCTGCTCGGCGTGCTCCGATTCCTGGTCTCCGCCCTCCGCGTGCGGGGAGTCGCCGCCCTCGGCCTCCGCCGACGAGCCGTCGTCCTCGATCTCCGGCAACGGGTCCTCCGCGTCGGGCACCGGCTCGAGCGTGAATCCGGCGGCCGAGCCGGAGAGGGTGGCGAGCATCTGCCGAACGTTGGAGAGCTGGGCGTTGATGCTGTCGCGGCGCTGGGTGGCGGCCGCGAGCTCGCGCTCGGAGTCGGTGCGGACCCGGTCGGCGGTAGCGCGCGCCTCGCGGACCAGTGACTCGGCCCGCCCCTCGGCCTCGAGCACGATCCGACGGGCCTGCGCCTCGGCGGCCTCCTGCTCCTGCTGGGCGGCCAGGCGGGTCTCCTCGACCTGCTGGGCCATGGCCTCGAGCTGCGACTGGGTGGCGGCCTGCTGCGCCTTGAACTCGGCGGTGGTGCGGTCGCGACGCTCGGCCAAAGTGGTCTCGAAGTCCGCGGCCGCCCGGGCGGCGTCGGCCCGCTGCTTCTCGAAGACGGCCTCCCCCTCCTGCCGGAGCGCGGCCGCGTCGCGCTCGGCCGCGTCGCGCTCCTCGTCCGCGGCGCGCCGGGCGTCGGCAAGGATCCGGGCGCCCTCGGTGTCGGCATCGCGGCGGCGCTGGTCGGCGTACTGGTCGGCCTCGTCGCGGACGACGACGGCAGCCTGTTCGGCGAGCTTGCGGGTCTCCTCGGCCTCGGCATTGGCGCGCTCGCGCAGGTCCTTGGCCTCCTCGTCGGCGAGGGAGAGGATCTGGGCGACTCGTCTGCCGAGATGGTCGAACGTGGGCGGCTCGCTGGGACCGGCCTCGGCCACGTCCGCCGTAGCGGACGCGGCGTGCTTCAGCCGGGCGTCGAGCTCGGCGACCGACGCCTCGGCCGTGGCGGCGCGCTGGCGCAGACCAGCGATCACCCGCTCGACCTCCTCGGTCGACGCCTGCTGCTGGGCCGTCGACGCCTCGGCCTCGGCTGCGCGTTGCTGGAGCTCCGAGATCACGCGTTCGACCTCGGTGGGCTCGTAGCCCCGCAGCACCACCCGAAACTGGTGATCGGGCTCGTTCATGTTTGCTCCTCGTTCTCCTGGGTGGACTCGGGCACCGCCAGTGCCTCGATGACTCCGGACATCTGGGTGAGCTCGGTGGCGATGTCGTCGCGGCGGCGGCGCAGCGCGTCGACCTCGGCGCGGGCGTCGGTCAGCACCTGGCGAGCCTGGCTACGCCGGCGGTCCGCCTCGGCCTGGGCCTCGGTCAGGAGCTGTGCGGCCTCCTCGCGGCTTCGGCGCAGCGCCTCCGCCGCCGAGCTGCGCATGGCCACGACCTCGTCCGCGACCATCGCGCGCAGGTTGCGGGCACCGGCCTCGGAC
>JALZCZ010000224.1 GCA_030862825.1 Actinomycetota bacterium
CGCTTGCCCTCGGAGTTCTTCAGGATGCCGCCGTCGCCGCGCACCGACTCCGTGACCAGCAGCCCCTTCACCGAGGGCGGCCAGACCATGCCCGTCGGGTGGAACTGCACGAACTCCATGTTGATCAGCGAGGCCCCCGCGCGCATCGCGAGGGCGTGCCCGTCGCCGGTGTACTCCCACGAGTTGGACGTCACCTTGAACGACTTGCCGATCCCGCCCGTGGCGAGGATGACGCTGGGCGCCTCGAAGAGGACGAAGCGGCCGGTCTCGCGCCAGTAGCCGAAGGCGCCGGAGACCTTGTCGCCGTCCTTCATCACGTCGGTGACGGTGCACTCCATGAACACGTCGATGCCGAGCTGTACGGCGCGCTGCTGCAGGGTGCGGATCATCTCGAGCCCCGTGCGGTCGCCGACGTGGGCGAGCCGGGCGTACTTGTGGCCCCCGAAGTCGCGTTGGCTGATCAGCCCGTCGTCGGTGCGGTCGAAGAGGGCACCCCAGTCCTCGAGCTCCATCACCCGCTCGGGCGCCTCCTGCGCGTGCAGCTGCGCCATCCGCCAGTTGTTGAGCATCTTCCCGCCACGCATGGTGTCGCGGAAGTGCACCTCCCAGTTGTCCTCGGGCCACCGGTTGCCCATGGCCGCTGCGATGCCGCCCTCGGCCATCACGGTGTGCGCCTTGCCGAGCAGCGACTTGCAGACGATCGCGGTCTTCGCGCCCGCGTCGTGCGCCGCAATCGCCGCGCGCAGCCCGGCCCCTCCGGCGCCGATCACCACGACGTCGTACTGGTGCCGCTCCATGCCGCCCTCGGCGGCACCGGACATCTCGTTGCCCGTCATGGGATGACGGTCGGCCCCGGGCGTCGTCGAGCTCATCAGAAGAACCTCACATCGTTGATCACGTCGGCCGCCAGCAACCAGATGTAGAGATCGACCAGGGCGACGGAGAAAAGGGAGTACCACGCGTACTGCGCGTGCTTCCCGTTGAGCCGGGACACCCAGGTCCACAGCTGGTAGCGGACGGGGTGTTTCGAGAAGTGCCGGAGCCGGCCGCCCACCGCGTGACGGCAGGAGTGGCAGGAGAGCGTATAGAGCCAGATGAGCACCACGTTGATGATCATCAGCAGCGTCCCGAGGCCCATGTGGCCCCACTCATGGTCCTCGTTGCGGAACGCCAGCACCACGTCGTAGGTCAGGATCACCGCGACCACCACGGCGGCGTACCAGAAGTAGCGGTGGACGTTCTGGATGATCAGCGGGAAGCGCGTCTCACCGGTGTAGGACTTGTGCGGTTCGGCCACGGCGCAGGCCGGCGGGGAGAACCAGAAGGCGCGGTAGTAGGCCTTGCGGTAGTAGTAGCAGGTCATCCGGAAGCCAAGCGGGAAGATCAGGATGATCAGCGCCGCCGAGAGCGGCCACCACTGGAACGGCTGGCCGAAGTCGGAGGCGCCCTCCACGCAGTCGCTCAGGCACGGCGAGTAGAAGGGCGAGAGGTACGGCGACGAGTAGTAGTCGCGCCCCATGAAGGCTCGGACCGTGGCGTAGACGACGAAGGCCCCGAACACCACGAACGTGGCCAGCGGCGCAAGCCACCACCGGTCCGTCCTGAGCGTCTTCTCCTCGATCTGCGCCCTGGTCGGGCCGTGCACACCTGTGGTCATGCCTCTCCTACCTAGTCCCGCGAAGTCGTGCTGAGTCTGCACATTCGCGGCCCGATGTGAAAGGGGCCGCACCGCCGCCCCCGACATCGATGTTCACGTGTCGGACACCTCGAGGTGGCGATCGGGTCGGACGGGCGAGCGACCCTGCGACCATGAGGATCGCACTGGTCACCGAGACGTTCTTCCCGGCCGTCGACGGGACCACAACCACGCTCAAGGCAGTCGCTGACGGGCTTGTGGACGCCGCCCACGAGGTCCTGATCGTCGCTCCCGCACCCGGGCTGCGTTGCTATCGCGGCAGCCGGGTGGTCCGGATCCTGCCCCTCGAGCCGGTGGGGTCCCAGGTCCGCTCCGGGCTCGAGGACTTCGGCCCTGACGTGATGCATGTCACCTCGCCCGGGACCCTCGGCCGGAAGGCGCTCAAGTGGGCCCGGCGCCGCAACGTCCCGACCGTGGTGGTCGAGCAGTCGCCCGTGCTCGACCTGACCGCCGACTACTGGCGGGCCAAGGTCGCCGACCGCGCCGACCGCCTCCTGGTCACCTCGAGCTGGATGCAGCAGCGGGTCGCCGAGTTCGGGGTCGAGGCCGAGCTGTGGACCCCGGGCGTCGACGCGGCCGCGTTCACCCCGTCCCTGCGCGACCAATGGCTGCATGACCGGTGGGCCCGCAAGCGGTCGGCCGACGGCGAGCGCGTGGTGGTCGGTTACGTCGGCAGCCTGCACAAGAGGCACGGCGTGCGCCGCCTGGCGGAGCTGGCGTCGGTGCCCGGCATCCGTCCGGTGGTGATCGGCGGCGGGCCGCAGCGCGGCTGGCTCGAGTCCCGGCTGCCGGACGCAAGGTTCACCGGTGAGCTGCAGACCGGTGACCTGACCGTCGCCCTGCCGACCCTGGACGTGCTGGTCCACCCGGGAGAGCACGAGACCTGCTGTCACGTGCTGCGCGAGGCCGCGGCCAGCGGCGTGCCCGTCGTGGCACCGCGCGCAGGCGGAGCACCCGACGTGGTGCGCCACCTGGAGACCGGCCTCCTCTACGACCCGTCCGATCCCAGGTCGTTGCGCAGGGCCGTGGAGTCCGTCGTCGCCGACCGCCACCGCGCCCTGCTCGGGATGCGGGCTCGCGAGCTCTCCACCCGCTCCTGGCGCGACGCGGTTGCCGACCTCTCTCGAATGCTGGATGCCCTCGCAGGAGCACCGCTCGCTCTATGATCCCTGAGTGAGCTCGGCCTCGGAGATCCTCGAGCGCGACAACGAGCTCGACCGCATCGCCACCGCGCTCGACTCGGCGAGCAAGGGCGCCGGCAAGGTCATCGTGATCGAGGGCGTCGCCGGCATCGGCAAGACCCGTCTCGTCCGCGAGACCCGTGAGCTCGCGCGGCTGCGCGGTTTCGGCCGGCTCCAGGCCACCGGTGACGAGACCGAGACGTCCATGGCCTGGGGCGTCGTGCGCCAGATGGTGGAGCGCTCGGTCTCGCGCTACAGCGGTGAGATCAGGGAGTCGATCCTCGCCGGCCCCGCAGGTGCGGCGCTGCGGGCGCTCGACGTGGCGGCCGAGGAGACCGCCGGCGACGCCGAGATCGCGCGGACCCTGCATGCCCTGTGGTGGGTCGCCATCGACCTCTCCTCCACCCGGCCGCTTCTGATCACCGTCGACGACGCGCAGTGGGCCGACCAGCCCTCGCTGCGGTTCCTCGGCTACCTGGCCCGGCGCGTCGCCGACCTCCCGATCGCCCTGGTGGTCGCGACCCGCCCGCCCACCGGCGGCACCGGGCCGCTCACCGAGCTCACCGTGTCGCCGTACGTCGAGCGGATGCTGCCCGAGGTGCTCTCGCCGACCGCGGTGGCCGCCTTCCACACTCCCGACGGCGTGGTGCCGTGCGTGGAGGTCGCCGATGCGATGCATGCGGCGTGCGGCGGCAACCCGTTCCTGACCGGCGCGCTGCTCGACGAGCTGTCCAGCGCCGGCCACAACGTCAGCCTGCCCACGACCGCGGGGGCCATCGGCGGGCTGGGGCCGACTACGATCTCGCGGGCGATGCTGAGCCGGCTCTCCGAGCAGGCGCTGTCGCTCGCCGGCGCCGCCGCCGTGCTCGGCCTGCACGCGAGCCCGTGGCTGGCCGGACGGGTCGCCCGCCTCTCGTCCGAGGAGCTGCCGGACGCGGTCGAGTCGCTGGTCCGGGCCAACGTACTGGTGGGCGGGGTCGACGGACTGACCTTCGTGCACCCTGTGATCAGGGAGGCCACGCTCGCCGCGCTCGGGCCGCTGCAGGAGTCCGCGATGCACGGACGCGCGGTTGCCGAGCTGCATGCCCGGCAGGCACCGCCGCGCCAGCTCGCGCCCCACCTGCTCGCGGCGCCGGTGGGCACACTGCCCGACGCCGCGGACCTGCTGGCCCACGCGGCCGCGGAG
>JALZCZ010000225.1 GCA_030862825.1 Actinomycetota bacterium
GGAGACTAGAGGGTCGGACGGTCGGTAACATGCGCCGGCGCCGTCGCGTAGGAGTGCTGGCTGGCGCTGGAGAAGTAGTTGATCCCGATGAAGTTGAACCACAGGGTGGCCACTCCGGCGAGGGCGAGCAGGGCGGCGTTGCGGCCCTTCCAGCCGGCGGTCGCCCGGGCGTGCAGGTACGCCGCGTAGACGACCCAGGTGATGAACGCCCAGACCTCCTTCGGGTCCCAGTTCCAGTACGACGACCACGCCTCCTTGGCCCAGATCGGGCCGGTGATCAGCACCGCGAAGGTCCAGACCGGGAACGCGAAGGCGTGGATGCGGTAGGAGATCCGGTCGAGCGTCTCCAGCGAGGGCACCCGCGCCAGCGGGCCGGTCGTGATGTCGCCCTTGCGCATCTTGACGAGGTACATCACCGACAGGATCCCGCCGAGCGTGAAGCCACCGGTGGCGATGATCGCCGAGACCACGTGGATGATCAGCCAGTAGGAGTCGAGGGCCTCGGGCAGCGGGGCGACCTCGTCGTGCAGCCAGATCACGGCCACCATCAGGAACGTGACCACGAAGCCGACGACCAGCGGCGAGATCCAGTCGAGGTGGTAGCGGCGGTAGAGCACGAGGTACATCAGCGTCACCACGAAGGTGCCGGACAGCGTGAACTCGTACATGTTGCCCCAGGGCACCCGGTTGGGGTCCGCGGCCATCCCCCGGGCGACCAGCGCCACCAGGTGCGCAGCAGCGGCGACGAGGGTGAGGATCAGACCGAGCCGACCCAGGAAGGCCACCCGCCGCACCCGGTCGACCTCGCCCCGCCGGCCGGTGGCGACCATGACGCCGCCCTCGGCCCCCGCCGCCTGGGACTCGGCCGTCGCCGGAGTGCGCATGGACGCCCACTCCGCGACGTGGGTCAGCAGGGCCAGGAAGTAGAGGATCCCTGCGGCCGCGACCGCCTGGTCGCTCAGCAGCCCCCAGTCGGCGTCGGTCACGAGGTCTCCTTCTTCTCCGCGGGCTGCAGCCTGGATACCAGGTCCGCGAGTACGTCGCTCACGTCGCCTCCGCCGGACCGGTCCAGCGCGGCGACGTCCACCATTGTGACCCCACCCTCACGGCGAGCGCGCACCCAGACCCGTCGCGGCCGGATGAAGAGGGAGCCGAGCAGCCCGATCAGGGCGAGCACCACACCGGCCAGGGCGAGGTACTGGCCGGGCGACTTGCTGATCTGGACCCGCACCCACGGCTCGATGCCCTCGAAGGTCACCGACCCGAGCTGGTCGGGCAGGTCGATGGTCTGACCGGGCGCTATGTCGAGCCGGAACGGGCTGCCGTCGGCATTCTCCACCTGGTCGGCCCGCGACTTGTCGAGCACGTAGACCGACTGCGAGGGGCCGGAGTCCATGCTGAGGTCGCCGGCGTAGACCAGCATCGAGAGCAGCGGGTTGTTGTCGTCGCCCATCAGCGTGGCCGGGTCGCCCTCACTGGTCATGTAGAAGGTCGGGTAGAAGAGGCCTTCGAGCCCGATGCCGGCCGGCTGCGCGTCGGGCGCCTTCACCACGCCGAACGACAGGAAGCTCGCGTCCTGCGGCAGGAAGACGGTCGGCCCGGAGTAGGCCACGTCGCCGTTGCCGTCGCGGACGGTGATCACCGGCGCGTAGCCGTGGCCGACCAGGAACAGCTCGGTGCCACCGATCTTCAGCGGGTGGTTCACGCGGAGGTCGTAGCGCTGATGCTCGCCGTCGGTGCCCTCCTGGTAGCGCAGGCTGGCGTTGAACGCCCGGGCCATCCCCGCCCGCGGCCCGCTGGTCAGCCATTCGACGTCGAAATCGTCGACGTCGAACGAGAAGTTGTCCATGTCGTCCAGCGTGAACAGCCGGCCGGGCGAGAAGTCGTCGTACTGGTTGGGGTTGTTGGCGAAGCCACCGCCCTGCACCACGATCACGGCGCCCTTGTAGCCGAACAGCCCGCCCATCGCGAAGCCGACCAGGACCACCAGCACGGACAGGTGGAAGACCAGGTTGCCGACCTCCCGGAGGTAGCCGCGCTCCGCGCTGACCGCATCGGTGCCCTCGTCGGCCCGGAGCCGGTGACCGCGCTTGAGCGCCGCCCGTGCCCTCGCCAGCACCTCGGCGACCGGTTCGGTGGTCTGGTACGACGCGTGGTCCGGCAGCCGGGTCAGGTTGCGGGGCGCCGGGGGTGGCTCGGCGCGGATCCCGCGCCAGTAGTGGAACGTGCGCGGGACGATGCAGCCGACGAGCGACAGCACCAGCAGGATGTAGATCGCGGAGAACCACGCCGAGTCGTAGACCGAGAAGAGACTCAGCCGCTCGTAGATGGGCGTCAGCGTCGGGTGGTCCTCCTTCCAGCGGGAGGTGCCGAGCGCGTCCACCCCCTCCTGCGGGATCACCGAGCCGGGGATCGCCGCCAGGGCCAGGACCAGGAGCAGGATCAGTGCGGTCCGCATCGACGTGAGCTGGCGCCAGCTCCAGCGCAGCAGCTCGCGCGCGGTGAGCTCGCCGGCCCTGCGCTCAGGCGGGGCTTCGTGGCTCATACGCTCACCGAGGTCGTGGAGATGACATTGGTCTGGAGCCAGGTGACGGCCCAGTCCCACCAGCCGGTGACGAGCAGGACTCCCACCACGACCAGCAGCAGACCGCCGATCCGCATCACCACCTGCTGGTGGCGACGGACGAAGGACAGTGCGCCGAGGGCCCTGTGGTACGCGAGCCCGAACAGGATGAACGGCAGCCCCAGACCGAGCGCGTAGAACCCTGCGAGCACTGCACTCCGGGTGACCGTCGCCTCGTTGAACGACAGGGTCGTGATCGCGGCGAGAGTCGGCCCGATGCAGGGCGTCCAGCCAAGCCCGAAGAGGAACCCGAGCAGCGGCGCCGCGCCCAGGCCGACTGCGGGCACCGCATGCACCCGCCACTCCCGCTGCAAGAGCGGTACGAAACCCGCGAACACCAGGCCGAGCAGGATGGTCAGCGCGCCCAGGATCACGGTGATCGTGCGGCGCTCGTCGACCAGCCACTGACCGATGGCACCGGACAGCGCACCCAGGGTGACGAAGACCGCCGCGAAGCCGAGCACGAACAGCACCGAGCCGAGCAGCATCCGACCGCGGTGCGAGTCGGCCTCCCCGCTCGCGAGATCGCTTCCGGAGAGACCCGTCGCGTAGGAGAGGTAGCCCGGCAGCAGCGGGATCACGCAGGGCGAGAAGAACGACACCAGGCCCGCCACGATGGCGACCGGGATCGCCAGCGGCATCGAGCCGGAGAGCGTCTGGTCCTGGAACCACTCAGCCACGGGCGGCGCCCGCAGACTCGGCCGCGACCTCTTCGGTCAGCTCGACCATGGTGAGCCGGGAGGGGAGCGAGCCGATGATGCTGGCCGCGACCCGGCCGTCGGAGTCGAGCACCAAAAACGAAGGGACCGTGTAGGGGTTCAGCTTGCCGTGGAACGCGGTCAGGGCCCGGCCGTCGTTGCCGTCGATCGACGGGTACGGGATGTCCGCCTCCCGCTCGAAGGCGCGTGCGTTGGCGACCGACGGCTCGCGGATGTCGAGTCCGATGACCTTGGCCGTGCCCTCGAGCTCCTCGACTGCCCGGTTGACCTCGGGCTGCTCGACCCTGCACTCGACACAACCCGACCACCACACCACGATGACCAACGGCTGGCCCCGGTAGTCAGCGAGGTCGACTTCGTTGCCCTCCAGATCCTCTGCGACGAGATCGACGGGGTCAGCCCGTTCATCGACTGCAACCTGGGTGACGATGCCCTCGCCTGAGGTGTAGCCCTTGTCGCCGGACTCGGGCAGGCCGGAGCACCCGGTGAGCACGCCAAGCACGAGGCCGAGCGCGACGAGCCGACGCATCAGGGCCTCTTCTCCTCGGTGGCCCCGCCGGCCGAGAAGGGTGCCGCCTTGTCGCCCTTGGGGATCAGGTCGCCGGCGGGCTCGCTGTAGGAGACCTGGGTGATCCGGTCGCCCACGAAGTGGAAGGAGGTCAGGGAGCACAGCGTGCACTGCCGCCTGCGCGGGTCGTGCAGGAACGAGCGGCCCTCCACGTGCAGCCGGGTGGTCCAGATCGGCAGCTGGTGGGACACGATCACGGCCTCGTGGCCCTGCGCCGCCTCCCGGGCGTCGTGCACGGCCGCCATCATCCGGCCCACGATCTCCTTGTAGGGCTCGCCCCACGAGGGTTTCAACGGGTTCCACAGGTGGCGCCAGGTCGCCGGGTTGCGCAGCGCGTTGCGGCCGGCCCCGAACTGCGCGCCCTCGAACTTGTTGGTCGACTCGATCACCCGTCGGTCGATGGTGACCTCAAGGCCGCGGGCGAGCGCCAGTGGCGCCGCCGTCTCCTGGGCCCGCTCCAGGGGCGAGCACCGCAGGTGGGTGATGTCGCGCGTCTGCACCGTGTCGGCGACCTTCTCGGCCATCTGCCTGCCGAGCTCGGAGAGGTGGAAGCCGTCGCGACGGCCGTAGAGGACGCCCTCGGGGTTGTGCACCTCGCCGTGCCGGAGCAGGTGGACGACGGTGTCGGGGGTCTGGCTCATGCGTCCCTCTTTGCGTTGTCGATGGCCAGTGCGGCGGCCCGGGCGCCCGCCGGCAGCGCGTCGAGCACCGCCTGGATCGCCCGCTCGTCGTGGGCCGATGACAGGAACCACGCCTCGTACGCCGACGGCGGCAGATAGACGCCGGCGGCCAGCAGGGCGTTGAAGAAGGCGGCGTACGCCGTCACGTCGGTGCGGGTGGCGGACTCGAAGTCGCGCACCCGACCGGACGACGGGTCGACGAAGAAGACCGAGAACATGGTGCCTGTGGCGGAGATCACATGCGGCACCCCGGCCACGGTGAGCGCCTCGGTGGTGGCGGCCTTGATCGTGTCGCCGGCTGTGGTGAGGTGCGCATAGACGTCGTCGGTGGCCAGCCGGAGCGTGGTCAACCCGGCCGTGGTGGCGACGGGGTTTCCGGACAGGGTGCCGGCCTGGTAGACCGGCCCGTCGGGCGAGAGCTGTGACATCACGTCGGCGCGGCCGCCGAACGCCGCGGCCGGGAAGCCGCCGCCCATCACCTTGCCGAAGGTCATCAGGTCCGGCGTCCATCCCTCGACGGCGCCGTCGAGTCCCCACTGTCCCTGGGCCGAGGCGCGGAAGCCGGTCATCACCTCGTCGGAGACGAACAGCGCCCCGTGGCGGGCGCAGATCTCGGCCAGGAACCCGTTGAACCCGGGCTCCGGCGGCACGACGCCCATGTTGCCCGGCGCTGCCTCGGTGATCAGGCACGCGATCCGGTCGCCGTGCTCGGCGAAGGCCGCCTCGACCGCCGCCCGGTCGTTGTAGGGCAGGACCAGGGTCAGCGCGGTCGACGACGCCGGCACGCCGGGCGTGCCCGGCACGGCGAAGGTGAGCAGCCCTGACCCTCCCGAGGCCAGCAGCGCGTCGACGTGGCCGTGGTAGCAGCCCGCGAACTTCACCACGACGTCGCGGCCGGTGAAGCCCCGGGCCAGCCTGATCGCCGACATGGTCGCCTCGGTGCCGGACGACACCAGCCGCACCTTCTCGACCGGCGACCGCGCCACGATCTCCTCGGCCAGCTCGACCTCGGGCTCGGTGGGGGTGCCGTACGACGTGCCGCGCGCGACCGCGGCCTGCACCGCCGCCTGGACCTCCGGGTGGGCGTGGCCGAGCAGCATCGGCCCCCACGAGCAGACCAGGTCGACATAGTCGTTGCCGTCGGCGTCGGTCAGCCAGGCGCCCCGGGCGGACCGGATGAAGCGGGGGGTGCCGCCGACCGCGGCGAACGCGCGCACCGGCGAGTTGACCCCACCGGGGGTGACGGCGAGGGCCCGGTCGAAGAGCGCGCGCGAGGCGGGCACCACGTCGGGCCCCAGGTAGGTCGGGACGGAGGTCACCGCCTCATTGTCCCCGAGGCCCTGAACCGGGCCCCTCCAGGCCCCGTCTCGGTGACATCGCGGTGACGCGCGTAACTTCGCTGTGCCAGACTTCGTTGACTGACGAGGGCGCGCGGGAGGGACGTGCGCGGTAGGTCCGCGACGTGAAGAGGTCCGGAAACGAAGCCGGGGCCCAAGGGAGAAGAGATGTCGACCCAGCAGTTCGGCCGCTGGCAGAGGGCCGTGGCGATAGTGCCACTTGCCCTGCTCTCGGCAGCCTGGACCGCAAGCCTCGCCGGAGCCGGGGTCACGGCGGCTGCGCTCGCCGACCCGAGCCAGCAGGAGGAGCCGCTGCCCGACGGGGCGACCGTGCCCAGCGAGGCGATCGAGGCTCCGGCCAGCGTCTCCTCCGGCGACGGGCTCGGCCTCGGGGTCGCCGGCGACGCCCAGCAGGTCATCGCCACCTCCTCGACCAACGGCATCCCCGCCGCCGCCCTGGCGGCGTACCAGCGGGCAGAGAGCGTGATCAACTCCGCCGACGAGGGCTGCAACCTGACCTGGCAGCTCATCGCCGCCATCGGCCGCGTGGAGTCCAACCATGGCCGCTACGGCGGCAACGCGCTCGACGACGACGGCATCGCTCAGCCCGGCATCTACGGCATCGCCCTCAACGGCTCCCACAACACCTCGACCATCCGCGACACCGACGCCGGGCAGTTCGACAACGACCTCGTCTATGACCGCGCGGTCGGCCCCATGCAGTTCATCCCGTCCACCTGGTCGGTCGTGGGGGTCGACGCCGACGGCGACGGCCAGCGCAACCCCCAGGACATCGACGACGCCGCCCTGGCCACCGCCGTCTACCTCTGCTCCGGTGACGACGACCTCTCCACCACCGCCGGCCAGCGCTCCGCGGTCTACCGCTACAACCACTCCCAGGCCTACGTCGACCTCGTCCTCTCCATCATGGACGCCTACCTCGACGGCGACTTCACCTCGATCCCCAACAACACCTCCGCGGCCGGCCTGTTCGTCCCGGAGCCCTCGACCGGCCGCGGCACCGGCGGGACCGGCCCGGGTGGCCAGGGCGGCCCGGACGCCGATCCCGGCGGGCAGCCGGGCGTCGGCGGCGAGACCGACGGACCCGGCGGCGGGAACCCGGGCGGCAACGACGGTCCCGGCGATGGCGATGAGACCCCGGGCGGCGAGGTGCCGGACGATGACGACCTGCCGACCCTCCTGCCCCCGCTGCCCAGCACCAGCGTCAAGCCGGTCGACGACCTGCTCAACCTGACCCAGGCCACGGTGCAGTGCACTCTCGACGGATTCACCAAGGCCCTCGACCCGGTTCGCTTCGAGCAGTGCCTCGACGACTACATGAAGCCCTGATCGAGTTCTCGACACGCTCGCTCCTCGACCGGCGAGCATCGTTGGTCGAGGAGGCCGAGCCCCCTGGGCGAGGCCCCATCGAGACCCTGCGTCAGCGAGCCAGCAGGCGGGCCGCCTCGGGGGCCCAGTAGGTGAGGATCACGTCCGCGCCCGCGCGGCGGATCGCGGTCAGCGTCTCCAGGATCGCCGGCTCCCGGTCGATCCAGCCGTTGGCCGCGGCGGCCTCGACCATGGAGTACTCACCCGAGACGTTGTACGCCGCCACCGGCACGTCGACGGCGTCGCGTACCCGGCGCAGCACGTCGAGGTAGGCCAGAACTGGCTTCACCATCACGATGTCGGCACCCTCCTCGATGTCGAGCAGCGCCTCCCGGACGCCCTCGCGGGCGTTGCCCGGGTCTTGCTGGTAGGTCCGGCGGTCGCCCTCGAGCGACGAGGCGACGGCCTCGCGGAACGGGCCGTAGAAGGCCGAGGCGTACTTCGCCGAGAAGGCCAGGATCGAGACGTCGGTGTGGCCGGCACCGTCGAGGGCGTCCCGGATCACCGCGACCTGCCCGTCCATCATCCCGCTCGGGCCGACCATGTCGACGCCGGCGGCGGCGTGGACACGGGCCATCTCGGCGTACACCGCGAGGGTGGCGTCGTTGTCGACGCGGCCGTCCGGCGTGAGCACCCCGCAGTGCCCGTGGTCGGTGAACTCGTCGAGGCAGAGGTCGCTCATCACGGTCAGCGCGTCGCCGACCTCGCCGACCACGTCGGTGATCGTGAGGTTGAGGATGCCGGCGGGGTCGAGCGCCTGCGAGCCGGTGGCGTCCTTGTGGTCGGGGATGCCGAACAGCATCACGCCACCGAGCCCGAGGTCCGCCGCCTCACTGACAGCCTTCAGCAGCGAGTCGCGGGTGTGCTGGACGACGCCGGGCATCGAGGCGATCGGGCGCGGCTCGTCGATGCCCTCGCGGACGAACAGCGGCAGCACGAGCTGGCGCGCCTCGACCGAGGCCTCGGCGACCATCCGGCGCAGGGCAGGGGTGGTCCGCAGCCGGCGTGGCCGGATGACGGGAGGGTCGACGTCGCTCATACCCCGATCATCCTCCAGGTCCGTCGGCGTGGTCCCGCTGCCCCTGACCTCACCCGATCTCGACGCGCCTGTCGCAGCGGCGAGACGCCCGCTCGATCCTCGCGGACGGCTCGCCCCTGCGGGACGTGGCCGATCTCCTCGCTGTGG
>JALZCZ010000230.1 GCA_030862825.1 Actinomycetota bacterium
CCAGGCTGGCCGAGCTGATCCGCCTGCGCGACCAACGGTGCAGGACGCCGTGGTGCGACGCCCCGGTCCGGCACACCGACCACGCCGAAGCCGTCGCGGAGGGTGGCCCGACCACCAAGCGGAACGGGCAAGGCCTCTGCGAAGCCTGCAACCACGCGAAACAGGCCCCGGGCTGGACCGCCAGACCCCGGCCCGGACCCCGCCACACCATCGAGACGATCACGCCAACCGGACACAGCTACACCTCCACCGCCCCACCCCTCACGGCCCCGACCTGGGTCGAAGTCGAATCCGGACGCTGGGCCCTGGCGGCATAGCGACAGGGGCAGTCGCCGGTCACCCCCAGCCAGCCGAGGCGACCAACAGCGTTGAGGGCCAGCTACACGCCGACGATGCCGACCATCCAGCTGGCGGCCTCGGCCGCGTTGCGCTGCCTCCAGGCGTCGAGCCGGAGCAGGAGCGGGCGGACCTGGTCGTCGAGGAGCAACCGACCCGTGGTGAGGACGGCGACCGGAAGCACCATCGTCAGGCAGTAGCCGGCGACCAGGAGCACGACCAGGGGCGCCTCCAGCTCGGCGGCCGTGATCGCGCCGATGGCGCCGAGATACGGCACCATCGTGGCCACCTCGAGGGCGCCGCGGCCAGCGCCATGGCGACCAGGGGGCACGGGCCCGTGGCCTGGACCGCCCGCTCCCGCCACGCCAGGAGCCTGCCGGGGCCGCCCTCCTTGCCCTTGCGCGAGATCCGGAAGCTCCACGCGAACAGCCCGACGCGACGAGCAGCTGGACGACGTCGAGAGATTCCGCCAGCAACCGGTCGTTGACGTCCGACCACGCCTTGGACACCGGATCGACGAGAGTCCGGGCGCCGAAGGCGAGCGCGAGGCCGACCAGCGCGTAGAAGGCAGCGATGGTGAGCAGGTACGCCGCCATGCGGCCGACCCGCACCGCGCCCGGCGCCATCAAGAGCCACACCGGCACGACCAGCGTGCCGATGCTGTGCTGTCGACCAGTGCGAGCAGCCCGAGTGCCCCGAGGAGGGCGGGTCCGAGAACCATGCCTCCGGCCTGTCGTCAGCGCCCGCGGTGGCGCATCGACCGAAAGTAGGCGGACCGGCGGCGCCGGTACGACCAAAGACGGACCCGGCGGTGGTGCACGAAACGGGGGAGGGCGGCAGGTAGGGTGAGCCCCGCTGAGCTTCCCCCGCGTCGTGTGTCTCCCGGCGCACGCGCTTCAGCGTCGACCGGCGACCTGATGGAGTCTCGCCTTGTACCTGAAGAGCCTGACCCTCAAGGGGTTCAAGTCCTTCGCCTCCTCGACGACCCTTCAGCTCGAGCCCGGTATCACCTGCGTGGTCGGTCCGAACGGCTCCGGCAAGTCCAACGTGGTCGACGCGCTGGCCTGGGTGATGGGTGAGCAGGGCGCCAAGAGCCTGCGCGGCGGCAAGATGGAGGACGTCATCTTCGCCGGCACGTCCGGGCGACCGCCACTGGGCCGTGCCGAGGTGCTGTTGACCATCGACAACAGCGACGGCGCGCTCCCGATCGAGTACGCCGAGGTCACGATCGGCCGGACCATGTTCCGCAGCGGTGGGTCGGAGTACGCCATCAACGGCAACCCGTGCCGGCTGCTCGACGTGCAAGAGCTCCTCAGCGACTCCGGCATCGGCCGCGAGATGCACGTCATCGTCGGCCAGGGCCAGCTCGACACGATCCTGCACGCGACGCCGGAGGACCGCCGAGGCTTCATCGAGGAGGCGGCCGGCGTCCTCAAGCACCGCAAGCGCAAGGAGAAGGCGCTCCGCAAGCTCGACGCCTGCGACGGCAACCTGACCCGCCTCTCCGACCTCCTCACCGAGATCCGCCGTCAGCTCAAGCCCCTTGGCCGGCAGGCTGAGGTGGCCCGCAAGGCCGCGGGCGTGCAGGCCGACGCCCGCGACGCGCGGGCCCGGTTGATGGCCGACGACCTGGTCAAGGCCCGCACCGCACTGGAGCAGGAGCTCGCCGACGAGTCCGTGCTGGTCGAGCGGCGCGAGCAGGTCGAGCAGCAGCTCGCCGCCGCCCGGGAGACCGAGGCCCGGCTGGAGGCGGCCCTGCGCGAGGACCTGCCGGCACTGTCGCGGGCCCAGGACACGCAGTACGCCCTCGGAGGCGTGCGCGAGCGGCTCCGCGGCACCCAGAGCCTGGCCGCCGAGCGCGTCCGCAACGCCGCGAGCGTCACCGAGACCGAGCTGCAGCAGGGGCGCGACCCCGAGGAGCTCGAGGCCGAGGCCGAGCAGGTGCGGGCCCAGGAGCAGCAGATGGCGGCGGAGGTCGAGGGCCAGCGCACCGCGCTGGAGC
>JALZCZ010000248.1 GCA_030862825.1 Actinomycetota bacterium
CGCGCAGGCCGAGCGAACCGGGTCGCGCGTCGACCGCCAGCCACAGCGACCGCCCGTCGAGCACCCCGGCGAAGGCTGCCACCGGCGCACCCCGCGGCGGGGTCGGTGGCGGGGGAGGCTGGTCCGCTGCCTGATCGGTCGGGACGTCGGCGGCTGGGGCCGGTTGGCGTCGCGCGAACTTCACCCAGGGGAGCCTAGTGCCCCGAGTCCAAAGTCCTTGCGCGCTTCGCGCGCCCATGGCACGCATCTCGCTGCGATGGCGTCGCTCGACGTGCGCCCAGCGTGCCGGCGCTGCGCCGCCGTGCGCATGCACACACCCTGAACACGCCAACCGCATGGCAACTTCGAACTCAGGGCACTCGTCGCCCGCCGGTCAGACCCCGGAGACGCCCTCGCCGCCGCCGGCCTGCTCGTCGAAGCTCTCGTGCTCGAGCAGGTGCAGCACGGGTACGCCGATCTTGCGGCGGGCCCGGGAGGTCCAGTCGAGGTGGAAGAACTCGGCCACCACGTGCGGCCGGGTCAGGATGATGGCCTCGCGGCCGTCGACCTCGGTGACCTTCTTCGCGAGCGCGTCGATGGGCGGTCCGGTGATCACCTGGCTCGAGCCCAGGGTGGCACCGGCGCCCTTGAGGGCGGCCACGGTGGCGGCCAGCTCGCGGGCCGAGCGGTCCTCGCAGTCCTTGCGCACCGCGTCGAGGTCGACCTCCCTCATGCCGATCGTGGGCGCCGACATCATCTCGCCCGCTGACAGCGACCCCATCGACGCCTCGATCTGCGCCGCGGCGTCCTCCATGGGCAGCAGGACGTGGTAGGTCACCGGGTCGTCGAGCTCCTCGTGCAGCGACAGGACCTGACCCGCATCGGCCGGAGACAGCTCCTGCTCGATGAGGAGTACGACGTCGTAGTCAGCCATACCTCTAGGCTACTCGTCTTTCAGGCGTCGAGGCCCCCGCTGAGCACCTCGGCGAGGTCGTAGCTGACCGGCTGCTCGAGCTGCTCGTAGCCGCACGACTCGGGGTCGCGGTCGGGGCGCCAGCGCTTGAAGTGCGCGGTGTGCCGGAAGCGCCGACCCTCCATGGCGTCGTACTTGACCTCGAGCACCAGGTCCGGGCGCAGCGGCGTGAAGCTGAGGTCCTTGCCGGCGCTCCACCGGCTCTGGGTGCCGGGCACGCGGTCGGGGTTGGCGATCGCCCATTCCTGCGCTCCGTCCATCCAGGCGCCCCAGGGGTGGTCCGCGATGTCGCAGACCAACGGCTGCAGCTCGTCGATCAGCTCGGCGCGGCGAGCCTCGGTGAAGCTGGCACTGACGCCGACGTGCTGCAGCTTGCCGTCGGCGTACAGGCCGAGGAGGAGGCTGCCGAGCAGCGGCCGCTCGGGGGTCGAGGTCTTGTGCTCGCGGTAGCCGGCGACCACCACGTCGGCCGTCCGCTCGTGCTTGATCTTCATCATGGTCCGGCCGTTCTGCACGTAGGGGCCGCCCAGTGGCTTGGCGATCACGCCGTCGAGGCCGGCGCCCTCGAACTGCTCGAACCACCGCTCCGCCTCGGCCGTGTCGTCGGTGGTCCTGGTCAGGTAGAACGGCCCGGCGAGCCCGTGCAGCGCCTCTTCGAGGACGGCACGGCGTTCGGAGAAAGGCCGGTCGACGTACGACGTGTCGCCCAGGGCGAGCAGATCGAAGGCCACGAAGCCGGCCGGCGTGGTCTCGGCCAGCAGGTCCACCCGCGACTTCGCCGGGTGGATCCGCTCCTGCAGCGTCTCGAACTGGAGGCGGTCTCCGATGGCCACGAAGATCTCGCCGTCGAGCACGCACCGCTCGGGCAGCTGCTCCCTGGCCGCTGCAACCAGCTCCGGGAAGTAGCGGGTGAGCGGCTTCGTGTTGCGGCTGGTGAGCTCGACCTCGTCGCCGTCGCGGAAGACGATGCACCGGAACCCGTCCCACTTCGGCTCGAAGCTCAGCCCCCCGAACTTCTCCGGGTCGGGCACGCCCTTGACGGCCTTGGCGAGCATCGGCTGGACGGGCGGCATCACGGGCAGGTCCACGCGGGCGAGCCTAGCCGCGCTGGTGGGGGTCGTGTGCCTGTCGACGCCCCCATGGGTCGGCCTGGGGCACACGACCCGGTCAACGGATGTGCTGCCCCGCACGACCCGGCCCTAATCTGTTCCCAGCATTCCCCGGTTGGTCTGCCGGCAGGGCCCGCCTGACTTTGAATCAGGACTAGCGACGTAGGTTCGACTCCTACCCGGGGAGCTCATCGAGCGCACGGCCCACGGCCGCGTCCAAGCGCCGCCTGTCGCCGGTGGCGAGCAGGTCGAGCAGGGCGCCGCGGAGCAGCGCGAGCACCTGGGTGCGGCGGTCGCGACCCAGGGCCGTCCGCCGTACGCCGGACGGCTGGGCCGCGGCGAGCACCTCGAGCCAGTCGGCGACGGTCTGATCGGCGAAGCGTCCCCACGCCCCGTCCGGCTCGATCAGGGACCGGCCGTAGGCCTCCACCCAGAGCCGGAGCAGCGGCGCGTGCGCGGGGTCGGAGAGCCACGACCAGACGACCCGGGCGGTGCCGGCCAGATCGTGGTCCGGGTCGGCCGAGAGCAGGGCCAGCTCGTCCTCCCGCGCCCGAGCCAGGAGTCGCGCGACCAGCTCGTCCTTGCTGCCGAACAGGAAGAGCAGAACCCTCGGGCTGGACCCGATCGCGGAGGCCAGCGGCCGGAGCGACATCTCGGAGAGCCCGTGCTCCAGCACGTAGCCGTAGGCCTTCTCCAGCAGCTCGAGCTCACGGGCCGACCCAGTGCTCATGCGTGCAGTCTGTCATGACTGAAACAGTCGTGTCAGTATGGGGAGATGACCGAGCTGAACGACGAGGTGACGATCCGGGAGATCGGGCGGCCGGGCGACCTGGGCTGGGTGGTGGAGGCGCATGGCGAGCTCTACGACCGGGAGTACGGCTGGGACGCGACGTTCGAGGAGCTGGTGGCCGGCATCGTCGGGGAGTTCGCCACCAGCCGCGACCCCGCCCGTGAGCGAGCCTGGATCGCCGAGCGCGACGGCCGGAGACTCGGCTGTGTCTTCTGCATGCGGGGCGACGACGAGGGCACGGCGCGGCTGCGGATCCTGCTCGTCGACCCCTCCGGCCGGGGCCACGGGCTCGGCACCCGCCTCGTCGACGAGGTGCTGCGCTTCGCGCGAGGGGCCGGCTACGAGCGGGTGACGCTGTGGACCAACTCGGTGCTGACCTCCGCCCGAAGGATCTACCAAGCGGCCGGGTTCGAGCTCGTCGACGAGGAGCCGCACCACAGCTTCGGGAAAGACCTGGTCGGCCAGCACTGGGCCGTTCGCCTCCAACATCTACAGTGAGGACGACAGCCGACGAAAGGTATCGCCCCCTTGAGCAGAGAGCTGACCGTCATCGTCCTGGCCGCTGGGGGCGGCACCAGGATGAAGTCCAAGACCATGAAGGTCCTGCACCCGGTCGCGGGCCGCAGCATGATCGGCCACGTGCTGACCGCCGTGCGCGCGGTCGAGCCGCACCGGATCGTGGCCGTCGTCGGTCACGGTCGCGAGACCGTGACGCCGCACATCGTGGAGCAGGTGCCCGACGTGGTGCTCGCCGTCCAGGAGGAGCAACGCGGCACGGGCGACGCGGTCCGGGTGGCGATGGAGGCCATTCTCAAGAGCGGCGCGGAGCCCACCGGCACCGTCCTGGTGGCGTACGGCGACACCCCGCTGCTGGAGGGCGAGTCCCTCAAGGCGTTCGCCGCCGAGCACGAGGCGGCCGAACGAGCCGTCAGCATCCTGAGCGGGATCGTCGCCGACCCGCACGGCTACGGCCGGGTGATCCGCGACGCCGACGGTGACGTCGAGGCGATCGTCGAGGAGCGCGACGCGACGCTCGACCAGCGCGAGATCTGCGAGATCAACTCCGGCATCCTCGCCTTCGACGCGGGCTTCCTCGTCGAGGCGCTGCCCAAGCTCAGCAACGACAACTCCAAGGGCGAGTACTACCTCACCGACACCGTCCGCCTGGCGCGCGACGCCGGTCTCACCGTGGGCGCGTTCCCGATCGACGACGTGTGGCAGACCGAGGGTGCCAACGACCGCAGGCAGCTCGCCGAGCTCGGCCGGATGATGAACCGGCGGATCGTCGACCGGTGGATGCTCGAGGGCGTGACCGTGATGGACCCGGCGACCACCTGGATCGACGCCGACGTGGTGCTCGCCCCGGACGTCACGATCCTGCCGGGCGTGCAGCTGCTCGGGGTCACCGTGGTCGGCGAGGACGCCGTGATCGGACCCGACACCACGCTCAAGGACTGCGAGGTCGGCACCGGGGCGCGCATCGTACGCACCCACGGCGAGCTGGCCGTGATCGGCTCCGAGGCGACGGTCGGCCCGTTCTCCTACCTGCGGCCCGGCACCCAGCTCGGCGTCGGCGGCAAGCTCGGCGCGTTCGTCGAGACGAAGAACGCCCAGATCGGCGACGGTGCGAAGGTGCCGCACCTCAGCTACGTCGGCGATGCCGAGATCGGGGAGGGCGCCAACATCGGGGCCGGCACGATCTTCGCCAACTACGACGGCGTCAAGAAGCACCGCTCCAAGGTCGGCCGGCACGCGCGGACGGCCTCCAACAACACGTTCGTGGCTCCGGTGGAGATCGGCGACGGCGCCGGCACGGGCGCTGGGACGGTGGTCCGCCGCGACGTACCGCCCGGTGCGCTGGCCGTCAGCGCCGGTCCGCAGCGCAACATCCTCGGCTGGGCGCAGACCCGTCGCTCGGGCACCCCGCAGGCCGAGGCTGCCGAGGCTGCCGGCGCCCCGTCTCAGGAAGACGACCAGGAGTTGGGCTGAGCGCCTCCGGGCAGGCAGAATCCAGGTGAACACCCGGCGACCAACCAGGAGCCTCGAGTGACCGGAATCCAGAAGACCACCGAGAAGAACCTGATGGTCTTCAGCGGCAGGGCTCACCCCGAGCTCGCCAACGAGGTCGCCCAGATCCTCGGCATCGGGTTGGTCCCGCAGTCGGCCTACGAGTTCGCCAACTCCGAGATCTACATCCGCTACGAGGAGTCGGTGCGCGGCTGCGACGCGTTCGTGCTCCAGAGCCACACCGCTCCGATCAACGAGTGGATCATGGAGCACCTGATCATGGTCGACGCGCTGAAGCGGGCCAGCGCGAAGCGGATCACCGTGGTGATGCCGTTCTACGGCTACGCGCGCCAGGACAAGAAGCACCGCGGCCGCGAGCCGATCTCGGCCCGGCTGATGGCCGACCTGTTCAAGACCGCCGGCGCCGACCGGCTGATCACCGTCGACCTCCACGCCGACCAGATCCAGGGCTTCTTCGACGGCCCCGTCGACCACCTGATGGCACTGCCGATCCTGGCCGACTACGTCAAGAGCAAGTACGGCGGCCAGGCGCTTGCCGTGGTCTCGCCCGACGCCGGCCGGATCAAGGTCGCCGAGCGCTGGTCGGCTCGCCTCGGTGGCGCTCCGCTGGCCTTCATCCACAAGTCGCGACGGATCGACCGCCCCAACGAGACCGTCGCCAACCGCGTGGTCGGTGAGGTCGCCGGCCGGATGTGCGTGCTGGTCGACGACATGATCGACACCGGCGGCACCATCGTGAAGGCGGCCGAGGCGCTGATGGAGGAGGGCGCGGCGGGCGTGATCATCGCCGCCACCCACGCGATCCTCTCCGAGCCCGCTGTCGACCGCCTCAAGAACTGCTCGGCGTCCGAGATCATCGTGACCAACACCCTGCCGCTCACCGACGACCGCGAGTTCGACAAGCTCACCTGCCTCTCGATCGCGCCGCTGGTCGCTCGCGCCATCCGCGAGGTGTTCGAGGACGGCTCGGTCACCTCGATGTTCGACGGTCACGCGTAGGTCGAGCGAGCAGCAGGCCGCGAGGGACGAGCGCACCGCGTCGGCGGGACGAGATCGAGCAAGCCCGCGACCGAGGGACGAGGTCGCGGCGGGCGCGCCGAGATCCGGGCAGCCGCAGGACACGGCGTATCGAGACCCGCGGTGGCCTCGATACGGCCTCGGCCTACGCGACCAGCGAGAGGTTGGTCGAGCGACCGCGTATCGAGACCACTCAGCGCAGGTCGTCGAGGTGGTCCTCCCAGCCGCGGCGCAGGACGCTCGGCAGGTCGCCCGCGAGGGCCGACTCGAAGAGCCGGAGCTCCTCCTCGCTGAGCGCCACGGACGGGAACGCCCGGCTCACCTCCTGGGCGAAGGCCTGGCCGCGCTCGGCCAGCCGTGGCGCCTCGCGGAGGTACGCAGCGACGAACGGCGCCACCAGGTCGGCCTGCTCCAGCGACCAGAGGCCGGCGCACAGGGCCCGCAGCATCCGGTTCGAGACGTGCTCGTCGCTGACGACGTCCGCCCAGGCGTGTGTCTTCGCGACCTTCTGGGGCAGGGCGGCCAGGGCGGTCGCGGCGCCGAGCTCGCCCTGGATGGTGCCGTCGCCCTGCCGCTCGGCCTCGATCGCGTCGACCCCGATCCCGCCCAGCTCGGAGAGACGGTGCACGACCGACCATCGCAGTGCCGGGTCGAGCTCGACGCCGGCGTCGGTGCGGCCGTCGTCGAGCCACTGCCGTAGGCCGCCGATGTCGCGGCTCGACCGGGCCAGACCGCGGGTGAGCTCGATCCGAAGCTGCTCGTCGCTCGTCTCGCTCAGGCCCGCGCGGCACGCCCCTGCGAACACATCGAGCGCCGCGGGAGCACGGTCGGCCGGCAGCCGCTGGGGGAGCACCGTGCCCAGGGTGCGGCCCACCACCGCGCTGACGATGGCGACCTCGCGCTCGCCCGGCAGGTGCCGCGCCACCAGATCGAGGTAGTCGTCGGCCGACAGCTCGCGGGCCCGCACCATCCCGAACGCCGTCGTCCAGAGCCCGGCCCGGACCAGCCCGTCGTCGATCCGCGACAGGCAGTCCAGCACCGCCCCCCACGAGTGCGGATCCAGCGCCAGCCGCGCGTAGGTCTCGCCGTGGCTGTTGGGCACCACCGCACATCCGCGCCACTCGTCCAGCCGCACCGGCGCGTCCGCCACGTCGACGAAGCGGCTGCCCACCTCGGCCATCTCTCCGTCGTACGCCGTCACCCGGATGCGGTGCGGTCGGCTGCCCTCCCGGGTCAGCACCGGCACACCGTCGTCACGAGATACCCGGAGGGTGTCGAACCCCGACCGACGCAGCCACGCGTCGGCCCAGGCGTGCAGGTCGCGGTGGGACGCCTCGTCGAGGGCGGTCATGAAGTCGACCAGGGTGGCGTTGCCGAACCGGTGCCGGGCCAGGTAGATGTTGACCCCGGCCCGGAACGTCTCGTCACCGAGCCAGGTGACCAGCTGCCGGATCGTCGAGTTGCCCTTGGCGTAGGAGATCGAGTCGAAGTTGTTGGACGCCGCGTCGACGTCCGCCACGTCCTCGGCCTCCGGCGCCACGGGATGGGTCGACCGCCGGAGATCGGCGTCGTAGGCGCCGGGCTTGCGGCTGACCTCGAAGTTCAGCAGCGCGCCGGGCTCGCCCATGGCGTCGGCGGCCACGCGATAGCCCATGTAGTCGGCGAACGACTCCTGCAGCCAGGTGTCCTCCCACCAGGTCATCGTGACCAGGTTGCCGAACCACATGTGCGCCATCTCGTGGGCGATGATCGCGGTGCGGCGGGTGCGCATCAGGTCGGTGAGCCGCCCGCGCGGCAGGAACTCGTCGCGGTAGGTCACGCAGCCCGGCGTCTCCAGGGCGCCCCAGTTCTGGCCGGGCACGAACGCCTGGTGGTAGGCGCCGAACGCGAAGGGCTCGGAGAACAGGCCGGCGTAGTGGTCGAAGCAGGCGACCGTCGCCGCGCGCAGGTCGTCGATGTCACGGTCGAGCTCGGCCGCGAGCGAGCGGCGCGCGTGCCAGCCGAACGTGAGCCCGGCGTGCTCCCAGGTCACCGAGTGCCACGGTCCGGCGCACACGACGAACATCGCGACCGGGATCGGCGGCGTCGTGGCGAGACGCCAGCGCCCGGCCTCGCTGCTCAGGGCGCGGCCGTTGGCCAGCACCGTCCAGGCCGGGTCGGCGGTCACGGTGAGGTCGATGGTGGCCTTGAGGTCGTTCTGGTCGAAGCAGGCGAAGACCCGCTGGGCGATGTCCATGCCGACGTACGCCGACACATAGGTCTCGCCGTCGGCCGGATCGGTGAACGTGTGCATCCCGTCGCCGTCGGTGACGTAGGGCAGCCGTGCCTCGACCACGACCTCGTTGGTGTCGCCCAGGTCGGTCAGGGTGATCCGGCGGCCGTCGTACGCCGCGTCGACGGGCTCTCCGCCGACCCGGACCCGCAGGTCGTGGGCGTCGCTGAGCTCCAGGAAAGTGTCGTCGGTCGAGGACCGGAAGCGCACCCTGGTCCGGCAGCCGAAGGTGCGGTCGCCGGGTCGGGTCAGGTCCAGGTCGACCGCGTAGGAAACGTCGGAGATCTGGCTGGCGCGGGTGCGAGCCTCGGACACGGTGAGGGACACCGACCGAGGATATGACGGCGGACGCGAGTGGGCACCCTGGTCTCGATGCGCCCCCGCGACCTCGTCCCTCGGTCGCGGGGGCGTGTCGACCTTCGCTCGCGACGGAGCGAGCTCGTGTCTCGCTCGCTCCTGCTCGCTCGATTGGCGCCCGCCGGGATCCCCGTCTAGGATCGGGAAGTTGCCTCGGCGAGGGAACCCTTGTCCTGCAAGGGGATTCCGTGATCGACAGGGCCGGCCCAAATATCTGTGCCTAGTCTTTGTCGCGGCGACCACCTGAACTTTCATTTGATCGCCAGCACGAGGAGAGAAGCCAGATGGCCGAGAAGATCAAGGCAGAGACCCGCAACGAGTTCGGCAAGGGCGCTGCGCGCCGCATCCGCCGCGAGCACAAGGTGCCCGCCGTCATCTACGGCCACGGCAACGACCCCATCCACGTGACCCTGCCGGGCCACGAGACCTGGATCGCGCTGAAGCACGGTGGCGCCAACGCGCTGCTCGAGCTCGACATCGAGGGCTCCACCCAGCTCGCGCTGACCAAGCAGGTGCAGGTCGACCCGATCCGCCGGACCCTCGAGCACATCGACTTCGTCGCGGTCATCAAGGGCGAGAAGGTCACCGTCGAGGTGCCGGTGCACCTCAACGGCGAGGCCGCCCGCGAGACGCTGGTCGTCACCGACACCACGACCATCCAGCTCGAGGCCGAGGCCACCAACATCCCCGAGTACGTCGAGGTCGACATCTCCGGGCTCGAGGCCGGCACCCAGATCCTGGCGTCCGACCTCGCGCTGCCCGAGGGCTCGGTGCTGCTGCTCGACCCCGAGACGCTGATCGTCAATGTCACGCAGGCGCAGTCCGCCGAGGAGGTCGAGGCCCAGCTGGAGGAGGCCGAGGCCGAAGCCGGCATCGAGCGCGAGGAGCCCGAGGAGCCGGCCGAGGGCGTTGCTGGCGAGGGCGAAGAGTCCGCCGAGGGCGGCGACGGGGAGTGATCCTCCGTCGGCTCAGGTGGTTCCTGGGCCGTCTCGTCTCGCCGCCGACCCAGGTCGAGGAGCACGACATGACGACAGCCGATGTCTGGCTGGTGGTCGGCCTCGGCAACCCCGGGGAGAAGTACGCCGGGCACCGGCACAACATCGGCTACCTCGTCGCCGACGAGCTCTCCCGTCGGCTCGGGTCGCCGTTCCGGTCCCACAAGTCGGGTCGGGCCGACGTGGTCGAGGGTCGGCTCGGTGCGCCCGGCGTCCCGGGCTCGCGCCTGGTCCTGGGTCGGCCGCGCGAGTACATGAACGGGGTCGGCGGGCCAGTCAAGGCGCTGGCCTCGTTCTACAAGGTGCCGCCCGAGCGCATCATCGCGATCCACGACGAACTCGACATCGCGTTCGGCACGCTGCGGGTGAAGCTCGGGGGCGGGGACAACGGCCACAACGGGCTGCGGTCCATGCGCTCGGCGCTGGGCACGGGTGACTTCTACCGCGTGCGCGCCGGGATCGGCCGCCCGCCGGGCCGCCAGGACGTCTCCGACTTCGTGCTGTCCAACTACTCCGCCGCCGAGCGCAAGGAGCTCCCGCTCCAGGTGGAGCTCGCGGCCGACGCCGTGGAGACACTGATCACCGAGGGTCTCGAGCGGACCCAGCAGAAGTTCAACTCCTGACCGCCTTGTGAGAGGTTGACCCGCGTGCCCCACGACATCGCGACCGACGATCATGCCCTCGCCGCCTGGCTGGCCGAGCAGGCCGGCCAGCGGCTGCTCGAGGTGCGTGAGCAGGGCCTCGAGGGCCGCGAGCTCAAGGACGCCGGCGACGCCGCCGCCCACGACCTGCTGATGGACCTGATCGCGGAGCACCGGCCCGGCGACGCGGTGCTGAGCGAGGAGGGCAAGGACGACAGGGTCCGCCTCGACGCCGACCGGGTCTGGATCGTCGACCCTCTCGACGGCACCCGCGAGTTCTCCGAGCCGCCGCGCGACGACTGGGCGGTCCACGTCGCGCTGTGGGAGCGCAACGGTCAGGGGGGCGACCTGACCGCCGGTGCCGTGGCCCAGCCGGCTCTCGGCGAGACGTTCCACACCGGCACGGCGCCCGTCGTACCCCCACGGACGGCGGAGCGCTTCCGGATCGCGGTCTCGCGCAGCCGCCCGCCGGAGTTCGTGCACGGCCTGTCCAAGGAGCTCGACGCGGAGCTGGTGGCGATGGGGTCGGCCGGGGTCAAGGTGATGTCGGTGGTGCGCGACCTCACCGACGCCTACGTGCACGCGGGTGGCCAGTACGAGTGGGACTCCGCGGCGCCGGTGGCGGTCGCCCGGGCCGCCGGCCTGTTCACCAGCCGGATCGACGGCACTCCGTTGCACTACAACCAGGACGACGTCTACCTCCCCGACCTGATCGTCTGCCGGCCGGAGCTGGCCGAGCGGATCGTTGCCTTCACCAAGGCCCACGACGTCCGCTGATCACGTTGCCGACGGTGCGCCGGAGGGGCAGGGTGGCCGACCATGACCTCTTTCATCTCGCACACCACCGTCGACTGCCACAACGCCTACGAGCTCTCCGAGTGGTGGAAGCCGGTGCTCGGCTACGTCGACATCGAGGGTGACCCGAACCTGCCCGGTCACGAGGAGTGCATGATCCGCGACCCCGAGACCGACCATCAGCTGCTGTTCATCGAGGTCGAGGACGCCAAGTCGGTCAAGAACCGGATCCATTTCGACCTGCGCCCGCGCGAGGGCACCCGCGACGCCGAGGTGGCAAGGCTGGTCGCGCACGGTGCCTCCGAGGTGGACGACCAGCGCAACCACTACGGTCCCGGCATCGGCTGGGTGGTCATGGGGGACCCCGAGGGCAACGAGTTCTGCATCCTGCGGTCCGAGGCGGAGATCGCCGCCGAATCCTCCTCCTGAGAAAGATCACCCATCGATCCGGTGGCCCGGTCATCTCCGGCGCCGAAGGTTGACAGTCAGGCGCTCTCGCCGCGCAGCAATCGCAAGTGCAGGGCCCTGGTCTGCGCCGAGGGGTCCACGCCCAGCTCTTCGGCCAGATGCGCGCGACAGGCCTCGAACACCCGCAGGGCGCTGCCGATCTCGCCCAGCGCGGCGTGGGCGCGCATCAGCGCTCGGTGGGCGGCCTCCGACGAGCGGTCGATCCCGACAGCGTCTCCGGCATAGTGCAGGGCGTCCTGATACCTGCCGAGCGCGATGGCCGCCTCGGCGGCGGCGCACAGGACCCCCCGGCGAGACTGCGCCAGGTACTCGCGTTCGGCGCGGGCCCACGGGCTGTCGTCGTTGTGGGCATGGAAGTCGCCCCGGTACAGACGTTCGGCGGCCCGGGTGAGGTCGAGCACCCGGCCGTGACGCGTGGCCTGAGCGGCCAGGTGCACGAAGCGAACATCGTTCAGGAACAGAGTGGCGTCGACCCAGGCTCCCTGCAGCAGCACGCTGCCGTTCTGCCGAACGATGCAGTTCGTCCGGGTCGCTCGCCGGATCTGGCTGCCTGCGGTGCGGAGACTCGCCCGCGCCCGGTCCAGGCTGACATTCGGCCACAGCTTGTCGAACACGCTCGTTATCCGGACGGGCCGGCCGTTGTTCAGGGCCAGGATGCGCAGCAGGTCGGTGGTCTTACCGGTGCGCCACTCGTCGTAGCCGACGATGGTCCCGTCGGCGCGTTGCACCTCGAGGTTGCCGAGGAGTCGAACGCGAAGCTCAGGGTGAGGTGGCATGTGTCGCTCCCCCCGCGAAGATCCTGATGCAGCACCTTTCTGACCGCGCAGCAATTTTAGGCGAGTCGCGCGTCAGCGTCTGGAGAGTTGGACCTGGACATTTCGCCAGACAGCGTTTGGTGGTACCCGTTCGGGGCGGTGGGCACGCCCCCGGAACTTCAGCTCTGCTCGCGCTGGACGGGCGGCCGCCAGCGGGCCCGAAGAGCGAAGGTGACCGCGGCCAGCTGGGACGTGACACCCAGCTTGGCGAGGATCGACTTGACCTGGGTCCGCACGGTGGCCTCGGAGACGAAGGACCTCTGGGCGATCTCGCGAACATGCTCGCCGTTGATGAGGTGATCGAGGATCTCGCGCTCGCGGAGCGTGAGCGACTCGAGACGGACCCTGTTGTCCAGCTCCCGACCTCGCTGCTCGTGGAAGCAGGCCAGCAGGCGGTCCCGCTCGTCCCGTGCCAGGACCCCCCGCCCCTCCCCGATCATCCGGATCGTCGACAGGATGGTGTTCAGCGGCGCTGACTTCGACAAGACGGTACGGGCTCCGTACGACAGGCACTCTCCCCACCGGCCCCGGTCGATGCTGCCCGTCACCACGACCACTGCGATCCCGGCCAGCGTGAGTGGCTGGACGACCCGCGCGCCGTTGGCCGAGGCGCCGAGGTTCAGGTCGAGCAGGACCACGCGTGGACGCGAGCGGACGATGGCCTCGAACAGGTGACCCGCCGGCATGGCGTCGTCGTTGATCGACACCCGTTGGACCTGATGGCCCTCGAGAGTCAGGGCCACGTCGAGGGCCTCCGCAAACAGCTCGTGGTCCTCGACGAGCGTGACCCGGGTCAGACCGCGGTCGCGAGGCATGGCACGTCTCCTGTCGGACCCAGAAGGAGGAGCACGAAGACTGCTCCGGTCGTCGCCGGCCTGGGCTCGAGCCGAAGGTCACCGCCGAGATCGCGGGCGAGGCGGCGAGCGATGTGCAGGCCGATCCCCTCTCCTCGGGAGGCGGCGGTGCGGGTGCCGCGCTCGAACACCACAGGGACGAGCGTCGGTGGAACGCCTGGTCCGCTGTCGCTCACGCGGATCTCGATCCCCGCGTCCGTGCGGGTGACGTCCACCAGGATCTGGCGTCCACCTGCGTGCCGAGCCGCGTTGTCGAGCAGGATGTGCGCGATCTCGGCGATGTCATCTGGGCGCCCCAGGGCTCGGCACCGGGTGCCTTTCCACAGCACCGCATGGCCCCGCACGCGTATGCCGTCCACCACGGGATCGAGGACACTGGCCAGCTCGACGGGACCGATCGGGCACTTGGGGGTGTCGGTCAGCAGCCGTTCGATGCGTGCCAGCTCGGCCTCACGCAGCCTCTCCAGCCGTCGCCTCGTCGCGCGGGACAGCGTGCGGCGGCGTTCGACCAGCAGTCGATGTGAGAGCGCGACGCTGGACACCGTCGTCCGCAGCTCGTGCATCCGTTCCTGCTCGCGTGCCACACGGGCCTCGGCAAGCTGGACGCGAGAGGCGAGAGTCTTCAACTCGTCATGCTCGGTCAGCCGGTGGGTTCTCTGCCGGGCGGAGGCCACGGAGCCTGCCGCGGCAGCGACGACGATCGGCACCGGCGCCAGGAGTGCGACGGCGAGCAGGTGGGCTGGTGCGCCGACCGAGGCGCTGGCCACGCCGACGAGCAGGAGCTGTCCGGCTGACAAGAACGTCACCACGATCCACTCCCGCAGGCCCAGCGGCATGATCCGCGAGCGCAGTGGTGGCTCGCGGCCTGCCGGATCGACCTCGGACCTTCGTGTTGTCAGATTGTCGGACACTGCTTGCGACGGCGGCCGCTCTCGATGAGATGTGCGCATTCGAACCCCCCGGTACCGACAGTTCCCCCCTGTCCGTAACAGACATATAGCCACGCGAACGCAAAAAGAACGCAAAATAGTCGCAAAGCCGCGCGAAGCCTCGGAAAGGTTGCGTTGCGGGGTACTTCGGAGCGTTCTCGTCGGATTGCCTGCGAGCGCATGCCGGGATCCGATCACGGGCCGTGCGGAGCCGGGTCGTCTGCGGCCGCTCCGTGCTCCGGGGGCCGGCCCTCCTGGTCGGGCTTCCCGGCACTCTGCGACACGAGGTCGTGGGCGATGTCCCGGACCTTCTGCTGGGACTGTTGTGAGGTACGGCGCAGGAACTGGATGGCCTGCTCGCTGGTCAGGTCGTAGCGCTCCATCACGATCCCTTGGGCCTGCCCGATGAGGTCTCGGGTCGCCATGGCCTCCGCGAGATTGGCGAACCGATCGATGTGACGAACGGCGAGACCGACCAGCTTGGCCACGGCGACAATCTCTTGGGTCGGGTCGCCGGGTGGGAAGGCACCAACGCGGGACGAGAAGAGCTGGAGCGTGACCGATCGGCCGCGGAGCGGCGGCATCCAGGCCAGGCAGGCCGACAGCAGGCCACGCTCGGCTGCGGCCGAGCTCCAGTCCGCCCACAGACGGTCGGCGCGCGTATCGGAGACCGTGACCGCCTCGCCGTCGTCCACCCGAGCCGTGCTGGGGCCCTCGCTCATCCCGGCCTCGATCGAGTCGAGCTCGACCAGCACGCTGTTGCTTGCGGCGAGCCGGACCGTTCGCCCGTTGGGCTCGCGGAGACAGATCCCGGCCACGTCGGAGCCCAGGTGGAGGACGGCGAAGTCCACGACCGCGATCGATGCCTCGGCGAGGTTCCGCGCACTGTCCAGACTCTCGAACAGCTCGGCCAGCGCCAGGATCGTGCGGTCCCTCGGAAGGGGCTGACCTGGCGTCGACGTATCCGGCTTCTCCATGCGTGTCGGAACTCCGTTCTGACGTGCCTCCCGGCCCACACGGTGCGCCTCTTCTGCGTATCGCGCAGGCGAATCTCGTGAGATGCCATGCGCTCTTCGACGCCACGCCTGGCACGCGGTTCTGGCTGGTCTAGTCCACCCGGTTCGCGGACCTCCCCACTTCTGGGGAAAGAACTCCGCCGCCCGCACCGGGCCCGCTCCGACGATGAGGATTGACCCCGGTCCGCGACGGGAGGTCAGGATGGGTCATCGCTCCGGCGGCGCCTTCCACAGAGCGTCCGCCCGCGACCTCGGGGTGCTCGCCCTAGGTGTCGTTCTCGTCATCACAGGGGTCGGCCTGTCGACCTTCGACTCGCTCGGCGACCTGACGAAGTGCCTGTCGACCGTCGGGGCCCTTCCCAGGGGTGAGCAGGCGTGACTGACGTTGGGATCCGGGCATCGAGCCCCACCTTCGACTATCAGCACGCTGGAGTAGCCCTCGGACGCGAAACCAGTCGACGAGTGCAGGTGTCGCTGCTGCGCTGGGACTTCCTCGTGGCCTCCGCGGTTGCGGTCATGGTCGCCGCGGCGTCGCCGATCGCCTCGATGCCGGTGATCGCCCTCCTCCTCGGCTGCTGGATCACCTGCCTGCTGCTCGCCCGTGCATCAGAGGCGCCGGTCGTCGGATCGCGGGCTGAAGGTTTTGTCCGCGTGCTGCGGGCCGGCGGCGCCTTCGCGCTGGCCGGATGCGCGTTGTCCCTCGTCCCCGGAGCGTCCCTCGACACCAGCCAGGCGTTCGCCGCGGCCGCGACGTGTGTCGTGGCGTCCGGCGCGATCCGCGCCGTCCTCCTGACGCGGAAGTCGGACGGTGGCTGCGTGCTGGTCGTCGGCGACACTTCGGAGCGTCGGTATGCGGTGGCGGCGCTCGAGCGCCGCGCCGGACCCGCGCTCGAGGTCATCTCGGTCCACCTGGAGTCCGACACCGAAACCGGGCCGCCGGGCGAGATCACGGTGCCGCCCCAGGACGTGCCGACGCTCGCCCACCGGGTCGGCGCGCACTCCGTGGTCGTGATTCCCGGCCCGGGCCTGGACCCCGTCCGCCTGCGTCGGCTGCTGTGGCGCCTGGAGGGAGCGCGCCTGCCGTGCTTTGTCGGCACCGGAC
>JALZCZ010000270.1 GCA_030862825.1 Actinomycetota bacterium
TCGTTCACCTGGCACGCGTTCGAGGGCGCCGCCACCGAGCTCGGCGTACCGCTCTCCGCACTGGGTGTCGGCCAGCCTTCCGAGTGACCTGGTTGCGGCTCAGAGGTTGCCGCGGGCGTCCTGCTCGCGCTCGATCGCCTCGAAGAGGGCCTTGAAGTTGCCCTTGCCGAAGCCGAGCGAGCCATGCCGCTCGATGAACTCGTAGAACACCGTGGGCCGGTCGCCCACCGGCTTGGTGAAGATCTGGAGCAGGTAGCCGTCCTCGTCGCGGTCGACCAGGATCTTGCGCTTCTTCAGCTCCTCGATCGGCACCCGCACCTCGCCGATCCGGGCCCGCAGCTCGGGGTCGTCGTAGTAGGAGTCGGGCGTCTCGAGAAACTCGATGCCGTTGTCGCGCAGGATGTCGACGCTGCGCAGGATGTCGCTGGTCGCCAGCGCGATGTGCTGGCAGCCGGCGCCGTCGTAGAACTCGAGGTACTCGTCGATCTGCGACTTCTTCTTGGCCACGGCCGGCTCGTTGAGCGGGAACTTCACCCGGTGGTTGCCGCTGGCCACGACCTTCGACATCAGCGCGGAGTAGTCGGTGGCGATGTCGTCGCCGATGAACTCCGCCATGTTCGTGAAGCCCATGACCTTGTTGTAGAACTCGACCCATTCGTCCATCCGGCCGAGCTCGACGTTGCCGACGCAGTGGTCGATCGCCTGGAAGAGCCGCTTCGGGTGACCCTCGCGGCGGGCGACCGTGGTGCTCCGGGCCACGAAACCGGGCAGATAGGGGCCGTCGTACGCCGACCGGTCGACCAGGGTGTGCCGGGTCTCGCCGTAGGTCGCGATGGCGGCGGTGCGCACGGTGCCGTGCTCGTCGCTGAGGTCGTGCGGCTCCTCCAGGATCGTGGCGCCGACCGAGCGCGCATGCTCGATGCACCGGTCGACGTCGGGCACCTCGAGCGCCAGGTCGACGACGCCGTCGCCGTGCTTGCGGTGGTGCTCGAGCACCGGGCTGTCGGGGCTCACGCCGCCGGTGAACACGAACCTGGCGCTTCCGGAGCGCAGCACGTAGGTCTTGGCGTCGCGGGCGCCGGTCTCCGGGCCGCGGTACGCCTCGAGCTCCATGCCGAGCGCCAGCTGGTAGAAGGTGGCGGTCTGGGTGGCGTTGCCGACCACGAAGCAGACCGCGTCCATCGCGGTCACCGGGAAGACGTCACGGCTGGCGTCGTACTCGACCAGGCCGACCAGCTGCTTGAGCTGTTCGAGGGTCAGGTCGGCGCGGAGCTCGTCGGCCGTCAGCGCTCCGCCGGTCGATGCGGTCGTGGTCATGCCGCCAGCGTGCCGCGAGCGGTCATTGTGTGCAACAGTACGACTCAGTACTGGTCAACTTGCACAGTGAGAGGCGTGGTCGTGGACGATCTGGACCGCAAACTGATCGACCTGTTCGCCACCGAGCCGCGGATCGGCGTCCTCGAGGCCTCCCGCCGGCTCGGCGTGGCCCGCGGCACGGTGCAGGCACGGCTTGACAAGCTGGAGTCGTCGGGGGTGATCACCGACTGGGGGCCGCGACTCTCGACTGAGGCTCTCGGCTTCCCGGTGACGGCGTTCCTGACCCTCGAGATCGCTCAGGGCGCCGGTCACGACGTGGTCGCCGAGCATCTGGCGACGATCCCGGAGGTGCTGGAGGCCTACACGATCACCGGCTCGGGCGACATGTGGTGCCGCGTCGTCTCGCGAGACAACAGCGACCTGCAGCGGGTGATCGACCGGGTGGTCGGGTTCGCCGGCATCAACCGCACCTCGACCGTGATGGCCCTGGCCATGCAGGTCCCCTTCCGGGTGCTGCCGCTGGTGGGCTCGGTCAGCTGAGTCTCGACACGGGTCGCGCCGCCCTCGCAGGCTCGTCGACGCCGCGCCCTGCTCGATCTCCCGCCCTCATCCGCCCTTCATGGCTCAGGGCAGGGGCGTGAAGATCATGCAGGTCGAGGTGGCGTGGGCGACCAGCTTGCCGGAGCCGTCGAACAGCTGGGCCTGAGCCAGCGAGGTGCGCCGGCCGCGCTGGAGCACCGACCCCACGCAGCGGAGCCGTCCCGAGTCGATGGTGACCGGGCGCAGGAACTTCACGGTCAGGTCGAGCGAGGTGTAGCCCTCCCCCGGGTTCAGCGTGGAGTGCACCGAGCAGCCGGCCGCGGTGTCGAGCAGCGTCGAGATCACGCCGCCGTGGACGACGCCGAGCGGGTTGTAGTGACGCAGCTCGGGATCGAGCTCGACGGTGATCGCCCCACGCTCGCCGCCGAAGTTGATCATGCCGATCGTCTCCGCGATGGGCGGGCCGGGGACCAGACCTTCCCTCATCGCCAACAGCTGCTCGTAACCGTCCATGGTGGCGAGGTCGAGCTCATCTCGATCCTGGGTCTGGGTCATGGACCCAGCCTGCACGCGCTTGCTGAGTCTGTCAACGAGACTTAGCATGTGACCATGGCCACCACGTCCGCCCCGACCACTCCTCCGGCGCTGCGGTACTCGGCCGACAACTGCACCGTCGGCCGCACCATGGCGATCCTCGGGGAGCGCTGGACGTTCGTGGTGATCCGCGAGGTCTTCAACGGCATCCGGCGCTTCGACGACATGCGCCGGCACACCTCGATCCCCCGCCAGGTCCTGACCAACCGACTCGGCGTGCTGGTCGACCACGACCTGTTGCGCAAGGAGCCCTATCAGGTGCCCGGCGAGCGGGCCCGGCACGAGTACCGCCTCACCCAGAAGGGCCTGGACCTCTATCCGGTCATGGTCGCCATCGCCCAGTGGGGGGACCGCTACCTCGCCGACCCCGAGGGACCACCCGTCGAGTTCGTGCACCGCGACTGTGGTGCCACCATGAGCGTCGCGCCGGTCTGCGCGGCCGGGCACCAGGTCGACGACGTACGCAGCATCCTGCCGGTGCCCGGGCCCGGCGCCCACCTGATCGACGACTAGGAGCTCAGGCCCGGGAGCGCCACAGCAGGAACAGGAAGTACGGCGCACCGACCGCGGCGACGACCAGGCCGGCCGGGACCTCCTTGGGCGAGATCGCGGTTCGTCCGACCGTGTCGGCCAGGCTCAGCATCAGCGCGCCGAGCAGGACGGCCACCGGAAGCAGCCGCGCGTGCCGCCCGGCCACCAGCCCGCGAGCGGCGTGCGGAGCGACCAGGCCCAGGAACCCCACCACGCCCACGGCCGACACCGCCGTGGAGGTGAGGACAGCGGCTGCGACCAGGACGACCAGCCGCGTCCGCTCCATCCGCACGCCCACCAGCCGCGGGGTGTCGTCGTCCAGCGCGAGCAGGTCCAGCTGGCGGTGTGCCAGCCACATCGTCGGGAGACACACCGCGAGCGCCACGGCCACCGGCAGCACCTGCTCCCAGGTGCGTTCCCAGGTCGAGCCCGACATCCAGGTGAAGATGCGCGGCGTGTTGAAGGGGTCGGAGCGGATGATCAGCAGCGCGCTCACCGCGCCGGTGAGCGCCCAGACTCCGATGCCCACGAGCACCAGCCGGTCGGAGTCGAGTCCTCCGCGCCAGGTGAGGGCGTAGACGACCGCGAACGCCACCAGCGACCCGATCCCTGCCGCCACAGCGATCGCGCCGCTCGACACCAGGCCGGACGTGCTGGTCACGATGATCACGGCACCGACGCCGGCGCCGCCGGTGATGCCGAGCAGGCCCGGCTCCGCGAGTGGGTTGCGGCACACCGCCTGGATGACGACACCCGCCAGCGCCAGTGCGGCGCCGCCGAGCAGGGCCGCGGCGACACGAGGAGAGCGCTCGTCCATCGCGAAGTCGACGGAGGTCACCGCGTTGTCGGAGACCCAGTTGGCCAGGTCGCCGACGAGCAGCCAGGTGTAGCCGGCCATCAGGCCGAGCAACAGGGCGCCCACGACAAGGCCGACGAGCAGGGTCAGCACCACCACGAAGCGCAGCCGGGAGTGCGCTATCCGCACCCGGGCGCTCGGTGGCCGGCGGGTCGGCCCGGCGTCGCGCGCCTGCCGGGCGAGCACCACCAGCACGACCGCCCCCAGCAAGGTGGTCGTGACACCGGTCGGCACTGCCAGCGCGTCCTCCTCCCCCAGGGCCTGACGCATCAGCGCATCGGCGAGCAGGACGATGACCGCGCCGGTCAGTCCAGCCAGCGGCACCAGCACGAGATGCCGTCCCACGGACGGGACCACCCGCCGCATCAGGCGGACGACGGCGGGGGCGCACAGGCCCACGAAACCGATCGGACCTGCCAGCGTCACCGCGGCGCTGCACATCACGACGGCGAGCACGGTGGCGGTGACCCGCGTACGACGTACCGAGACTCCCAGCACGTGGGCGGTGTCGTCACCCAGACCCAGCAGGTCCAGTCGCCGCGCGAGCAGCAGACTGAGCGCCAGGGCCACGCCTACGACCGGCCCCATCTGCTCGACCCCGTCGAGACCGGTCTGGCTCAGCGTGCCCTTGCCCCACGCGAAGAGCCCGGTGGTCTGCTGCTCGAAGAGCAGCAGCAGCGCGCCGACCGCCGACTCGAGCGCGAGCGCGATGGCCGAGCCCACCAGAATCAACCGCGTCGTGGAGGTCGCGCCGCCACCCGCGAGGAGCAGCACCGCACCAGCGGCGGCCAGGGCACCCAGGAAGGCGACCAGCCCGTTGCCGACCAGCGGCAGGGTCACGTTGAAGGTGGTGACCAGGGTGACGGCCAGGAACGCGCCCGCGTTGACGGCCAGCGTGTCGGGCGAGGCGAGTGCGTTGCGCGCCAACGACTGGAAGATCGCACCGGCCGCGCCGAGCGCGACCCCGACGACCAGCCCGGCCAGCATCCGCGGCAGCCGCGACCCGACCAGGACGTCCCAGGTGGCGTCGTCGCCGCGCCCGGTAGCCAGGCGCACGAGCTCGCCGGCGCCGACACCGGTGGTGCCCTGGGTCAGGTGCCAGCCGGCCACGAGCACGAGTCCGGCCAGCACCACGACGATCGCCCCGACCGAGCCCAGCAGGCCGCGCACCCCGACCGCCGCGAGCGGCGGCTCGGCCTCGGTCGCTGGCCGGGCCCGGTCGAGCAGCGCCACGTCAGGAGACGGCGTCGACGAAGGCCTCGACGATCTGCTGGCCCGAGCGCGGGCCACCGAATGTCCAGACGCCCTCGGGGAACGCGGCGACATCACCGTTCTTCACGAACTCCGCGTTCTTCCAGACCGGGTTGTCCTCGACCTCGGAGAACCACGTCTCTGCCTCGGTGCCGGTGTAGAACAGGCGAGCATCACCGATGTCGGTGATGCCCTCCAGGTCGGTCTGGCCCAGTCCGTACGCCGGGTCGACCTTGCCCTCCCAGACGTTCTCGAGGCCGATCGCCTCGCCCAGCTCGCCGATGAAGGATCCCTGGCCGAAGGGGCGGATCGCCACGGTCGAGCCGTTGAGGTAGGCGTCGGCGTAGGCGAACCGGGTGTTGTCGAGACCCAGCGCGGCGACCTCCGCCTTGGCGTCGGCGACGCTGGTGTCGAACTCCTCGAGCACCTCAGCGGCCTGGTCCTCCTTGCCGAGCGCCTTCGCGATCAGCGTGAACGTCTCCTTCATCTGGCCGATCGGGTCCTTGGCGTCGGCCCCCAGCGTGGCCAGCACTGGCACGTCGTACTTCTCGAACCGCTTCACCAAGGCGTCGGCCGGGCCGTAGACCTCGGTGATGATCAGGTCGGGATTGGTCTCGAAGACCGCGTCCATGTTGGGCTCACCCCGCAGACCCACGTCGACGACGTCGTCGCTCAGCTCCTCGGCGGAGTCCCACGTGCGGTAGCCCTCGGCGTCCGCGACGCCCACGGGCTCGACACCGAGCGTCAGCACGTCCTCGATCTGCTGCCACTCCAGGACGACGACGTTCTCGGCGGGTGCGGGCAGCTCGACGGTACGGCCGGCGCCGTCGGTGAGTGTGATCGCCCCGCCGGTGGTCGCGTCGTCCTGCGCGGTGTCGGCCTCGCTGGGCTGGCTGGTGCCGCAGGCGGCCATGGTCAGCAGCGCGGCGGCCGCGAGGGCGGTCAAGGACGTTCGGGTCGTGAGCATGCTCATCCTGTCGTGGTGCCTCTCATGTGGGTGGTGGTGGTGCTGCGTGATCGGTGGTGCCTGCCCCGGGGTTGGGTGCGGACGATCCCGGTCTCGGGATCGACGACGGTCTCGATGGTCAGTCCGTAGACATCGGAGAGGAGGTCGCCCGACATCACGTCGGCCGGCCGGCCGGAGGCCCGGACCCGGCCGCGGTCGAGCAGCACGACGGCGTCGGCGACGGCCGCCGCCTGGTTGAGGTCGTGCAGCACGATGCCGAGAGCCACGACGTGGTCGTCGGCGAGGTCACGGACGAGATCGAGGATCTCGACCTGGTAGCGCAGGTCGAGGTGGTTGGTGGGTTCGTCGAGGAGCAGGACGCCCGTCTGCTGAGCCAGGCAGGTGGCCAGCCAGACCCGCTGGAGCTCTCCGCCCGACAGCTCGTCGATGCCCCGGTCCGCCATCGCGGCCGTCCCGGTCACCTCCAGCGCCCAGGCGATGGCGCCGCGGCACTCCTCACCCAGAGCGCCGAACCGACGTCGGTAGGGGTGGCGACCGAAGGCCACCACGTCGCGCACCGCCAGCCCGGACGGGCTCGGCCGCGACTGGCTGAGCAGGGTGACGCGGCGGGCGAAGTCGCGGGCACTCAGGGCGAGGGACGAGCTCCCGTCGCCGAGCCGCACCTCCCCGGACTCGATCGTGTGCAGCCGGGCGAGCGACCGCAGGAGGGTCGACTTGCCGCTGCCGTTGGGCCCGACGAGGGCGGTGACCCGGCCGGGCATCAGCTGGAGCGAGGCGTCGTGCACGACGGTGGTGTCGCGGTAGCCGAGGGTGAGGCCGGCCCCCATCAGGGCGACGCCGGAATCGAGGGACATGAGGTAAGGCTAACCTTGCTTAGGCTCACCTATGCAAGTGGGTCTTCCCGCACGAGACGGAGGTCACCCGTGCAGGTGTCCGCCGAGCCGCGAGGCCGCGGCCACCACCTTCGCGCCCACCTGGTCGGCGTCGAGATCGCCGAGGGTCACGATCCCGACGCTCGCCTCCAGTCCGTCCAGGCCGAGGATCGGCGCCGCCAGGCCGCGGGCGCCGGGCTGCAGCTCCCCCGCGGTCATCACGTACGCCGCGGAGTCGGAACGCGACGAGCGGCCGAGCAGGATCGCCTTGCCAGCGGCGCCCTGGTCGAGCGAGTGCCGGGCCCCGATCCGGTAGCTGACGTGGAAGTCGGTCCACGACGGCTCGACCACGGCGAGCGCCAGCGCCTCTCCCCCGTCGGCAACGGTGAGATGGGCGGTGCAGCCCAGCCCCTCGGCCAGCTCGCGCAGCACCGGCGCGGCCACGTCGCGCAGCACGGGCTGCACCGCGGCGGCCAGCGGGAGGACGCCGAGACCCACGTGCAGCCGGCCGCGCGCGTCCTTGCGGAGCAACGAGTGCTGCTCGAGCGTGGTCACCAGCCGGTAGACCACGGTGCGGTTGACCGAGAGCCGGTCCGCGAGCTCGGTGACGGTCAGGCCACCCAACGATCCCGCCAGCACCTCGAGCGCCCGCAGCCCCCGGTCGAGCGTCTGCGAGGTCTCGGCGGCCATGACCCGAGACTAAGGCGTATCTGGGAAATCATGTCCTGCTGCGCGACGGGCACCACCTCCCGGATACGACTCGTGTCCCGCGCGCGAGGTTCGATCGATGAGTCGCGCTTCAGGTGCGTGCTCCGCAAGGCGCCGGGAAGCGTGGCAGCGTCACTGCGAACGGCGGCAACGCCGCGAGGTCTGGGCGACTTGTCTGCCGGGCTTCGCGGGTGGGGCACTGGTCCGCGGCACTGGTCACGAGGTCTTGCGCGCCGCCCACTCCCGGACGCGGTCGATGCGTGCCTGCAGCTGCTCGGCGTTGGCGACCGCCGCGGCCGGGCCACCGCACTCCTTGCGCAGCGCGGCGTGGGTGATGCCGTGGGCCTGGCCGGTGCGGTGGTGCCAGGCACCGACCAGCCCGTTGAGCTCCCGGCGGAGGGTGGCGAGCTGCTCGTGGGTGGAGACGGCCGCGACGGAGTCGGGCTCGGGGACGGTCCTGCGCTTGCGCGCCCTCTCGCTCTGTCGGTTCTGCAGCAGTTCGCGCATCTGGCCGGGCTCCAGCAGACCTGGGATGCCGAGGAAGTCCATCTCCTCCTCGGAGCCGACCTCCACCTCGCCCTCGTGGCCGAAGGTGGCGCCGTCGTAGAGCACGTGGTCGAACTGCGCGTCGGAGCCGAGCGCCTCGAAGGGCAGGCCCTCGTCGGGTTCGGTGGCGCCCGCCTCGGCGCGGGCGAGCAGGTCCTTCTCGGCGGCGAAGAGGTCGTCCTCGTCGGTGATCCGCCGGCCGAGCACGTGGTCGCGCTCGAGCTCCATGTCGGCGGCGAAGCGCAGCAGGCTCGGCACCGAGGGCAGGAAGATCGAGGCGGACTCGCCCCGGTTGCGCGCCCGCACGAAGCGACCCACCGCCTGGGCGAAGAACAGCGGAGTCGCGGTCGTGGTGGCGTAGACGCCGACCGCCAGCCGCGGCACGTCGACCCCCTCGGAGACCATCCGGACGGCCACCATCCAGCGCTTCTCCGACGTGGTGAAGTCGGCGATCTTCTTCGAGGCGGCCTTCTCGTCGGAGAGCACCACGGTCGGCGCCTCACCGCTGATCGCGCGCAGGAGCTTGGCGTAGGCGCGCGCTGACTCCTGGTCGGTCGCGATCACCAGGCCGCCCGCGTCGGGCACATGTCGGCGTACTTCCGAGAGCCGCTTGTCGGCCGCGGCCAGCACCGCGGGCACCCAGGCCCCGGCCGGGTCGAGCGCCGTACGCAGCGCCTGGTTGGTCAGGTCCTTGGTGAGCGGCTCGCCGAGGCGGGCCGCGATCTCGTCGCCGGCCCTGGTGCGCCACTGCATCTCGCCGGAGTAGGCGAGGAAGAGCACCGGCCGCACCACGTGGTCCTCGAGCGCGTGCGCGTAGCCGTAGGTGAAGTCGGCGACGGAGCGCGGGATGCCGTCGGTGCCCGGCGCGTAGGTGACGAACGGGATCGGGTTGATGTCGGATCGGAACGGCGTGCCGGTCAGTGCGAGCCGCCGGGTCGCCGGCTCGAACGCCTCCCGCACGCCCTCGCCCCACGACAGCGCGTCGCCGGCGTGGTGCACCTCGTCGAGGATGACCAGGCTCTTGAAGCGCTCGGTGCGGATCCGCATCGCGAGCGGGTTCACGGCGACGCCGGCGTAGGTCACCGCGATGCCGAGGTAGTCGCTGGAGATCTTGCCCTTGCCCGCGGAGTACGTCGGGTCGATGGGGATGCCGGCGCGCGCGGCGGCCTCCGCCCACTGCAGCTTGAGGTGCTCGGTCGGGGCCACGATGGTGACCCGGTCGATGATCCGGCGGCCGATCAGCTCCGCCGCCACCGAGAGCGCGAACGTGGTCTTGCCCGCGCCCGGCGTCGCGACCGCGAGGAAGTCGCGGGGCTGGCGCCGGACGTAGTCGGTCAGTGCCGCTGACTGCCAGGCGCGGAGTGAGGGAGCCGTGCCCCAGGCCGCGCGCTCCGGCCAGGCCGGGGTCAGCGCGGGGATCAGGGCGGCAGACTCGTGGCTGTCGCCGCCCGTCACTCCTTGTCGTCTCCGGGCTTGAGGCTCTCCCAGATCTCCTTGCACTCCGGGCACACCGGGAACTTCTCCGGCGCCCTGCTCGGCACCCACACCTTGCCGCAGAGTGCGACGACCGGCGTGCCCATCACCATCGCCTCGGTGAGCTTGTCCTTCTCGACGTAGTGGGAGAACTTCTCGTGGTCGCCGTCCTCGGTCGGGACCGTGCGCTCGTCCCGGCGAACGTCGGTGTCGACAGCGGTGGAGCCGAAGCCGAAGGAGGAAGTCACGGCTCCACTCTATGCCGTCGCAGCGACATTTCCGGATCCACGGGGTCGGCTCCGCCGGGCCGGATCTCGAGGTGCAGGTGCGGCCCGGTGACGTTGCCGGTGAGCCCCACGGTGCCGATCACCTGGCCGCGGTTGACCTGCTCGCCGGGCACGACCGTCGAGGCGTCCTGGTGGCAGTACCAGACATGGGTGCCGTCGTGCAGGCGGATCACCGTCTTGTTGCCGTAGGAGCCGTCGTACGCCGTCGACACGACCACCCCGCTCGCGATCGAACGGATCGGGGTGCCGACGCCGGCGGCGAAGTCGAGCCCGGTGTGACTGGCGGACCAGTAGCCGCTGACGTCACCGAACCGGCCGGTCAGCCGGTAGCTGTACACCGGCGTGAGCCAGCGCTCCACCGCGATCTGCTCCCCGGCGACCAGGTGGTACGCCGGCAGCTGGGGCTCGGCCGCGGACTGCGGGCCGGCGTCGGTGGAGTCGGGGGTCGTCACCAGGGCGACCGTGCCGGCGAGCACCGCGACGACCGCGGGCATGCCGAGCGAGAGACGGGTGGAGACACGCATGGATCTGCTTCCTGTTGCTAACAGCTGCAAGCATCTGCAAGCAACCAGCCATCAAGTCAGCCAGAGCAGCTGTCGACGGCTCAACTCCGCGGACGCATGGGCGTGGGCGCGGTCACAGGTGAGAAGGACCTCCCCCGCTCAGCACCCCCTCCGAGCGCGACGAGCGTCACGTCGGCGGCGGAACGGTTGACGCGGGCTCTCGATCCTCCCCATGGAGCGGGTCGTCGTCCATCGGTCAGGCCGGACGACCGGTGCCATCGCCGAGTGGTGGCGTCGTGCCGCGCTGGCGCGGGCGACCCCGCGAACCGCTCACCGCGAGAGCCGCTCCGATCCGCGCGCGGGCCCCAGCACCGACCACGCAGCACCGGCCCCGCGGCACGGTGCACGGGAAGTTCCCACGACGTCAGTTCAGGTCGGGATCGACCGGCCGGGTCGAGTGCATGGCCAGGTCGCCGGGTTGCCGGCGCAGCACGTCGCGCCACAGGTCGCTGGCGTCGCTGCGGAAGACGTCCTCGGCCCGCCCCGGCACGACGTACCAGTGGCCCTCGTCGATCTCGGCCTGCAGCTGGCCGGCGCCCCAGCCGGCGTACCCGGCAAAGATGCGCAGCCCGTCGAGGCTGCCGGTGACCAGCTCGACGGGCGTGTCGAGGTCGAGCAGCCCGAGCTGGCCAGCGACGCCGCGGAAACCGACGTTGTCCTCGATCGAGGAGCTCAGCATCGCCACTGCCAGGGCGCCGTCGGTCTCGACCGGGCCGCCCTGGAACAACACCTCGGGCTCGGCCACCACGTCGGCCCAGCCGGCGAGCACCTCGGCCACCGCCAGCCCGGTCGGACGGTTGAGCACCACACCGAGGGCGCCCTCGTCGTTGACGTCGAGCATCAGCACGACGGACTCGACGAAGTTCGGGTCGAGCAGCAGCGGCGTCGCCAGCAGCAGCATCCCCTCGCTCACCTGCGTCGCCTCGGTCACGGACTCATCATTGCTCAGCGGGCGGGGGTGCGACAGCCCCGGGGCCGACGCTGGGAGGGAGGTACGTCGGATCCCGGGGCTGTCTGACTCGGGGCCGTGGTCGGTGGCGGGTGGAGGGTCAGGCCGCGACGACGGCCTTGAGGCGCTCGAACAAGCTGGGCTCTTTAGGCTCCATCGTAAACGTGGGCACGCCCCGATGTGCGTGTCGTGCCCGAGTCTCGATCTCGGCACCGATCGGCGCCGCGCTCTCGTCGTAGACGCTGGATCGGCCGGCCATCGTTGCCAGGAGCATGTGCTCCTTCACCGTCGCCTTCCGCATGGCGTCGGCCATCGCCTGGTCGACGGGCTCGGCCCGGTAGTGGTCCAGGATCCGGCGGACGCCGGGCATGTCGTCGGCGGCGTCGCGCCAGGCGCTCTCGACGGCGCCCTCGAGGTCCAGCGGCTGGGTCCCCAGCGCGCGCTCGATGTGCCCCGAGAGGCGGGTGTGCCACTTGAGCTGCAGGGCGGCGAGGAGCGAGAGCTCGTCGCCGAAGGTCTCGGTCACTCCGGCCACGTCCATCGGGAGGACGCCGTCGCGGCGGACGTTCGCGGTCGCGATGACGGTGCGCAGGATCTCGCCCCGGTGGTGGAAGGACTTCCAGGTCATGGTCAGCTCCTTGCTTCGGGTCCGGCCCGGTCGGGCCGTCGTACTCACTCACATACCGAAAGTACGTACCAACAGTATGGAGCCGACCATGGGTATGCCAAGCGATTCAGTCGTGATGCTGGCCACGTCGATGTCCCCTGTGTAACGGGGCAGGGTCATATGCTCGTGAGATGTCCAAGTCCTCGGTGAGCAAGCTCGTGCCGAAGGTGCCCAACGTGGGCGCGAGCCGCCGGGCGGCATACTCCGCCTCGACCAAACGGGCCCTGGTCGATGTCGCCGAGGACCTGTTCACCGACCACGGCTACGCGAACGCGTCCCTGGACATGATCGTGGCGGGCGCGCGGGTCACCAAGGGCGCCCTCTACCACCACTTCTCCGGCAAGCAGGCGCTCTTCGAGGCAGTCTTCGAACGGATCGAGGCCGACGCGTCCACGACCATCCAGCGCGCCATCAAGGGCAAGCACGACCCATGGGAGAAGGCGCTGGCCGGGCTACGCGCCTTCCTCACGATCGTGCAGGAGCCTCGCTACCGCCGGATCGTGATCGCCGAAGGCCCGTCGGTGCTGGGCTACGAGCGGTTCCGCGAGCAGGAGGAGCGGTCCACGTTCGCCAACGTCGTCGACATCGTGCGTTCGGTGCTCAACGCCGGCACCTGGCACCTCGACGAAGACATGCTCCAGACGTTCGCGCGGATCTTCTTCGGCACCATGTCGGCCGCCGGCGAGGTCGTCGCGACCTCCACCGACCCCGAGCTGGCGGCACGCCGGGTCGAGGCCGCCGTCGGCTTCCTGCTCGCCGGCATCCAGGCACTCGTCGAGGACGGCATCGAGCTCCCGTCACTGTTCGCCGGCGACGACGAGGAGTGAGCCCTACTTCGAGAAGGTGACCTGGCCGGAGTCGCGCGGGATCAGCTCGATCCAGACCCGCCCCGCGGGGACGGTCAGCTCGCCCGACTTGGTCCTGAGGTCGAGCGGCGCCTTCAGCGAGTCCTTGCTCCAAGTGGCGCGCACCAGCCGTCCGTCGTGGAAGACCATCGCCTCTCCCTTGCCGACGAACTGCGTCTCCGGCACGAAGTTGCCGGCCGGGTCGCGGTAGCCGGCGTCGCCGACGGGCACCTTCAGCGCCAGCACGGTGTCGGCCGGGAACTCGTCGCCGTTCGCGGCGTAGGAGTTCTCGTTGACGTAGCCGCCCTTGCGGAAGACCCAGTTGGTGACGTGGCCGCCGAAGCTCGCGGAGATGGTCTTGGCAGGCTGCCCGCTCGGCAGGTCATCGGCCTCGCCCCACGGCAGGTAGTCGGCCGGACGGGCCTCCTTCTGCTTGGTGGCCGCGGCGACCTCGCCGAGATCGGCGAACAGGTTGTACGGCGCACTGCGGCCGTCGTCGCGGTAGAGCCCTCGCGCGCCCTCGGAGTGGAAGTCGATGCCGGCGCCGTTGATCCGGGAGATGGTGACCCCGGCCGCTCCGCTGGTCACCATGTCGCCGTCGACCGGCGCGACGATGCCGATGTCGCTGGCCCGCATGGAGCGGACCGGTCCGGCCTCCCCGGGGATCGAGGAGTAGTAGAACGCCGCCAGGCGGGTCATCCCGCCCTCGACGAGCTCCTCGACCACGAGGTCGGCGGACCCGAGGCCCACCTGGGGCGCGCTGGATGCGGTGTTGTCCATCTTGAGGACCAGCACGGGGTGCTTCTGCATCGACGAGTCGCCGTCGTCGACCGGCTCACCCGTGAGGGGCCAGGTGTCGGGATCGGCCTGCTGGCCGTTGGGCTGCTCGCCGACCGGCGCCATGCTGGCGTCCTGGGAGTCGGACTCGTCACCGCCACAGCCGGCGAGCGCGAGGCCGCTGGTGAGCAGTGCGGCCGAGACAGCCGCGAGGACGCGTGGGGATCGCACGGGGGAAGACTCCATCCGGACTCTGATGCTGGACGCTTTCCAGTGTGCGCGCCGAGGCTCTGCGAGCCGAATCGACACGCCCGGCGTCAGCCGAGCTTGGCGCCGCCGTCGACGTACAGCGTCTGCCCGGTGATGTACGACGCCTCGTCGCTGCACAGGAACGCGGCAGCGGCGGCGATGTCCTCGGGGAACCCGACGCGGCGGACCGGGTTGGCCTCGGCGTTGAGCTTGCGGAACTCCTCGACGTCCATCTTCAGGCGCGCTGCAGTGGCGTCGGTCATCTCCGTCGCGATGAAGCCGGGCGCGATCGCGTTGGCGTTGATGCCGAACGGACCGAGCTCGATGCCGAGCGTGCGGGTGAAGCCCTGGACGCCCATCTTGGCGGCCGAGTAGTTGGCCTGACCGCGGTTGCCCAGCGCGGAGACGCTGGAGAGGTTCAGGATCTTGCCGTACTTCTGCTCCACGAAGTGCTTCTGGGCGGCCCTCGTCATCAGGAACGCGCCCTTGAGATGCACGCCCATGACCAGGTCCCAGTCGTCCTCGGTCATCTTGAAGAGCAGGTTGTCGCGGGTGATGCCCGCGTTGTTGACGAGGATGTGGATGCCGCCGAGCTCCTCGACCACACGGGCCACCGCGGCGTCGACGGACTCGGCGTTGCTGACGTCGGCACCGATGCCGACGTGCTTCCCCCCGGGCAGCTTGGCCGCTGCCTCCGAGGCCGCCGCCTCGTCGAGGTCGATGACGGCGACGCTGGCGCCCTCCTCGGCGAACCGCGTCGCGGTGCCGAACCCGATGCCTCGTGCGGCACCGGTGACCACCGCTACCCGTCCGTCGAAGCGGCCCATGTCTCCTCCTGAAAGTCGCTGCTGTCGCTCGCCGACCCTACCGACCCACTGCCGACCGCAGCCGGGCGGCGTAGTCGGCGGCCTCGTCGTCGGCGTACTTCGTGCGCGGCCAGAAGAAACCGCGCAGCCCGTCGCCCTTGGTGCGCGGCACCACGTGCAGGTGGAGATGGGGCACCGACTGGCTGACCACGTTGTTCATCGCCACGAAGCTGCCCTGCGCACCGAGCACGTCGACCATGGCGGTCGCGAGCCGCTGGGCCGCCTCCAGGAAGCCGTCTCGGAGACCTGCGGGCAGGTCCGGCAGGGTCACCACATGCTCGCGCGGCACCAGGAGCACGTGGCCCTTGAACACCGGGCGGTGGTCGAGGAAGCCGACGAAGTCCGGCTCGTCGAGCACCACGTCGGCCTCGACGTCGCCGGCAACGATCTGGCAGAACAGGTCGGGGGTGCCCATCGCTCGGGTCAGCCCAGCACCGGGAAGCGGCGCTGCCGGGCGAGCTCGTCCAGCGCCGCCTGCATCCGGCCGCGGACCACCTCGTCGACCTCGGCGATGTCGGGGGTCTCGCCGAACTCGGCACGCACATCGATCGGCTCCAGCACCTGGGTCACGATCTTGGTCGGCAGCGGCAGGTTGGGCGGAAAAGCGAAGGTCAGCCCGAACGGGAAGCCGAACGCCACCGGCATGTACTTGGTGCGCAGCAGCTTGTCGAGCTGGAGGAGCCTGGCCAGCAGCTCGCCGCGCCACAGCACCAGCTGGCTCTCCTGGCCGCCGATGCTGACCACCGGCACCAGGGGCACGTCGGACTCGAGCGCCGTACGGACATAGCCGGTGCGGCCGTTGAAGTCGATGGTGTTGGCGAACCTCGTCGGCCTGAAGACGTCGTAGTCGCCGCCCGGGAAGAGGATGGTGACCCCGCCCGACCTCAGGACCGCCGCGGCGTTCTTGCGCGATGCCTCGAGGAAGCCCGCCCGTCGGAACGCGCGATCGGACTGCGGCGAGACGAACAGCAGGTCGTGGGCCAGCACGTAGAGCGGCCGCTCCATCCCGAAGTGGTCGTGGAAGGCCACCGCGATGATCGGCACGTCCATGGCGATCAGGCCGCCTGAGTGGTTGGAGACGATCAGCGCGCCACCGTCGGGCACGTTCTCGATCCCGCGCACGTCCGAGCGGAACCACCGCCTCACGGCCAGCCGCAGCAGCGGCATCCACCTGCCGACGTACTCCGCGTCGCGGAGCGAGAGGTCGGGTTCGTCCTCGGTCACCCAGCGAACGCTAGCCCAGCCAGCCAGTCGTCGCGTGCGTCGACCGCGGAGTCGGGGTGGTCGGCGAAGACGGCGTCCACGCCGGCGTCGAGGAACGCGGTGACCTCGGCGTGGATGTCGCCCTTCGCGTCGGGGTCGGTGCCGATCCGGAAGTCGGTGGCCATGAACCGGTTCTCGTCGCGGAGCGTCCACACCACGACCCGCAGTCCCTCGGCGTGCGCCCAGTCGACCACCCGGCTCGGGTCACCGGTCGCACCGGTGGCGGGGTCGCGCGGCAGCACCAGGTCCTTGGTCGGGGCCACCCAGTCGGCGTACTCGCTGACCTGCTCCAGCCCGTCGAGGGTGACCCGGTCGGACTGGCTGCCGTCGACCAGCTGCGCGATCGGCGTCTCGATCATCCCGTCGAGCTCCTTGAGGTTGTCGACCTCGAAGGACTGGATCACGGCGGGCGCCTTCCTGCCGCCCAGGTGGAACCTCTCCAGCGTGCGCACCAGCGGCTCCTCGAGGGAGAGCCCGATCGAGTCGAAGTACGTCGGGTGCTTGGTCTCCGGGGCGACACCGATGCGGCGGTGCAGGCGCTTCGACTCCTGCTGCACGAGCTCGAGCACCTCGGCGAGGGTCGGGATCTCGAACCGTCCGTCATAGCGGGTGTTGTCGGGTCGGACCTGCGGCAGCCGCTCCTTCGCGCGCAGCGTCTTCAGCTCGCTCAGCGTGAAGTCCTCGGTGAACCAGCCCGTGACCTGGAGGCCGTCGATGGTCTTGGTGGCCCTGCGGTCGGCGAACTCGGGGTGGGCGGCGACGTCGGTAGTGCTGCTGATCTCGTTCTCGTGACGGGCGACGAGCACGCCGTCCTTGGTCGAGACCAGGTCCGGCTCGATGTAGTCGGCGCCCATCTGGATCGCCACCCGGTACGCCGCGAGGGTGTGCTCGGGGCGATAGCCCGAGGCGCCTCGGTGGGCGATCACGAGCGGCGCGGCGCCGTCCGCAGCCCGGGGCTGGGCCG
>JALZCZ010000278.1 GCA_030862825.1 Actinomycetota bacterium
CCCCCCCCCCCCCCCCCCCCCCCCCCCCCCGCCGCCCCTCACTTGCTCCCGGGAACGAGTGTCGCCCGGTGAGGGCCGCCACAGGGGTGGGTTGGCAGCGGGACGGCCCGGATGCCTTCCGATATGGCCCGTTCGGGCCATTTGTCTTCTGGCCGTTAGGCGGAAGAAAGGTCAGCGCCACACGCGGACGTCGTCGACGGTCATCGTCGCCAATCCTCGGCGTGCCCCCGCCCCGCGGAGCATCCTCGGGGACGCCGAGGTCACTCGGGCGCGGGACGCAGGTTGCGCCGCATCACGATGGCGGTGGCGCCGTCGCGGTAGTAGCGGGGACGGCGGTCGATCTCGACGAAGCCGTGTCGCTCGTAGAAGGCGATCGCGGGCTCGTTGTTCTCGCGCACCTCCAGGAGCAGCCGGTCGGCCCGGCCGGCACGGGCGCGGGTGGTGATCGCCTCGAGAAGCTCGGAGGCGATACCCGAGCGCCGGTGGCTCTCGGTGACCGCGATCCGCTGGAGCTCGGCGATGTCGGCCACGATGCTGGCGACGGCGTAGCCGACCACCTGCCGGTCGACCTCCGCGACGACGTACTGCACGGTCGGCAGCCCGCCCCGCACGCCCTGGTCGACGAGCCAGGGCGACCACGCGTCGTCGCCCAGGCACTCCGCCTCGAGCTTCGCGACGGGTCCGATGTCCAAGTGGTCGGCCGCCCGGATCACGAGACCCGCTTCGGAGCACTGGGGGCCATCGTGTCGGGCCGGCGCAGGTAGAGCGGCTCCGGGTCGCGGAGCTCGGTCCGCTCCTCGGCGATGCAGCGCGCGAGCCAGCCGGCCGAGGGCCGCTCCGGGCCGAGGCGGGCCGGGAAGTGGTCGGGGTAGAGCGCGGCGCCCTCGCCCACCGTGGGCAGCCCGGTGGCCAGGTCGACCGGCTTGCCGACGACCGGGTCCGTGGTGCGCACGCCGTCCGCGTCGTACGACGCCAGGTAGACCTCCTTGCGGCGCGCGTCGGTGGCCACCACGAACTCGCCCGCCACGACACCCGACTCGGCAGCCTCGAGGGCGAGCACGTCGAGCGAGCAGACGCCGTACACCGGGATCTCGAGCACGAACGCGAGGGTGCGCGCGGTGACCAGGCCCACCCGAAGCCCGGTGAACGGCCCGGGGCCGATGCCCACGCCGATCGCGGTGAGGTCCTGGCGGACGACGCCGACCTCGCGCATCACCGCCTCGATCAGCGGGGCGACCTGCTCGCCGTGCTTCATGGTGCGCTCGGAGACCTGCTCGGCCACGACGTCGCTGCCGTCGTGGAGCGCGACGGTGACCGCCGGCGAGGAGGTGTCGAGACAGAGCAGCACGTGACGAGGTTAAGGGAGGCCCTCCACGGACAGACGTGCGAGGTGGGCGTCGATCGGGGACAGCCTCGCGAGGGTGGACGACGGGTCCCACCAGGTGAGCTCTCGGTCGGGAGCGGGCCGCCCCGCGACCGCATCGTCGGCGAGCGTCGTCCGGAACAGCGCCACGAACTCGATGTGGCGGGCCGGCCCGAGCTGCACGGTGGCCACGCCCACGAACGCGACGGCCGCGGGGAGCACCCTGGTCTCCTCGACCAGGCGCCGTTCGGCGGTACGCCGGGGCGTCTCACCGGATCCGACCGGGCCGCCGGGCAGCTCCCACTCACCGCTGCGCACGTTGCGCACCAGCAGCACCCGGCCCGCGTGGCGGGCGGTCATCAGGGAGAGCCGCAGCGGGATCGTGGGGTCGAGCCGGTCGAGCTCGTCCTCGGCGCAGGGGCGGAAGTCCAGCAGGAGCGTCTCGTCGACCTTCTCGGCCAACGGCGGCCGCTGGGTCGGCGGCACGATGAGGTCGTGCCACCGGGGGCCGACCGGAGTCATCAGCACCCGCCGGGGGTCGAGCTCGGCGTACTCGTCCTCGTGGGCCAGCGCCCGGATGATCCGGATCTCCAGCCGCGACTCGGCCAGCCCTTCGGCGACCCCCTCGCCCCACTCGACGACGGTGACGCCGTCGTCGAGCGAGGTGTCGAGGTCGAGGTCGTCGAGCTCGTGGATGCCACCGAGCCGGTAGGCGTCGACGTGCACCAGGTCGGGGCCGTCGACCTGGGAGGGATGGACGCGCGCGATCACGAAGGTCGGCGAGGTCACGTCGCCGCGCACGCCCAGGCCCCGCCCCAGGCCCTGCGCGAACGTGGTCTTGCCCGCCCCCAGCTCGCCGCTCAGCACGATCAGGTCGCCGGCTCTGAGCTCGCCCGCCAGCGCCGCTCCGAGCTCGCGCATCGCCTCGGCGTCCGGCACGTCGAAGATGAACGTGCGCAGCGGGCGCCGGAGCTCGACGTTCGGCTCCTCCCGGAGGATCTCCCGGAACCCCTGCCGCTCCCAGAACTGGATCGTGTTGGGCAGCTCCTCGCGGGCGACCACGGTCAGGTCCTCGTAGCCCTCGGCGGCCTCGACCGCGGCATCGATCAGCGCCCGGGCGACTCCGTGGCCCTGGTGGCCGGGCTCGACGCCGAAGCGGCGCAAGTACATGGTGGACCCGACGGGGTCGAGGACCAGCGCACCGACGTCCTCGCCCTCGAAGCTGGCGATCAGCCCGCCGTGGTGTCCCAGCAGCTCGGCCAGCATTTCCTCGGTCTCGCTCAGCGCCGCCGCGGGCGGGTCGAGGGGCGGCCGCGCCTGGAACGCCGGCAGCACCACCGCGCGCACCTGCGCGGCAGACTCCGGCCCGACCACACGGACCTCGACGCGTGCCGGCAGGGTCACGCGGTGCGCAGCCGATCGACGGACGCGGTGATCAGCTGGTCGAGCTCGGCGTTGACGCGGTCGTGGCGCTCCATGATCACCATGTGGCCGGCGTCGTCGCACTCGAGCAGCCGCGACCCGGGGATCCGCTCGTGCAGCTTGCGCGAGTGGCTGATCGACGTGAGCTTGTCGGCGGTGCCGCAGATGATCGACGTCGGCACCCGGCCGAGCACCTCGACGTGGTCGAACTTGTCGAGACTGCCGAAGCTGGGAAAGAAGTCGGCGACCACCTCGAACGGCGTCGCCGAGAGCATGTCGTCGACGAACTCGACGTACGACGCCGGCACCTCGTCGCCGAACGCGAACCGGTCGGTGGCGACGGTTGCGATCGCCCGGCCGGCCCGGCGCGCGAGGTCGACCGGCCGGTGGCCGCGGCGCAGAATCGAGATGGCCCCATGGGTGAAACGGCCGGTGAGCCGGGTGGGCAGCATCGGCAGCAGGATCCGGCCCGGGTCGAGGCCGCCGGCGGTGGTCGAGATCAGGCCGACCCCGATCACGCGGTCGCCGAACAGCTCGGGGAACAGCTCGGCCAAGGCGATGATCGTCATGCCGCCCATCGAG
>JALZCZ010000279.1 GCA_030862825.1 Actinomycetota bacterium
GCGTCGCCGCGCGCCGGGCCGGGAGGCCGATCCGCTCCGCCGTGGCCAGGGCCTCGGTGTCGAGGTCGTAGATCACCTCCATGTGGTCGGAGACGAAGCCGACCGGCACCAGCACCGCGGCCGGCACCCCGGCCTCGCGCAGCGCCACCAAGTGGTCATTGACGTCGGGCTCGAGCCACGGCACGTTCGGCGGGCCGGACCGCGAGCAGTAGACGAGGTCGTGCTCGTGGAGGACCCCCGTCTCCTCGTGCACCCGTCCGGCGACGACCGAAGCGACGTCGAGGTGCTGGGCGACGTAGGCCCCACGATCGGTGAGCGGGCCGCTGGTGTCGTTCATCGAGGTCGGGATCGAGTGGGTGACGAAGACCAGCCGCGCCGACTCCCGGACCTCGGCGGGCAGGTCGGCCAGCGCTGCCAGGCTCGCGTCCGCGACGGGCTCGACGAAGCCGGGGTGGTTGAAGTAGTGGCGCAGCTTGTCGAGCACCGGCGCCGCCGGCACCCCGTCCACCGCGTCGTAGAGGTTCTCGCGGTACTGCCGGCAGCTCGACCAGGACGAGTAGGCGCTGGTGACGAAGCAGGCGGCCCGGGTGACGCCGTCGGCAGCCATCTTCTCGATCGTGTCGCGCAGGTAGGGGTCCCAGTTGCGGTTGCCCCAGTAGACCGGCAGGTGGATCCCCGCTGCGTCGAGGTCGGCGCGCAGGGCGGCCAGCAACGACCGGTTCAGGTCGTTGATCGGTGACCTGCCCCCGAACAGGTCGTAGTGCTTCCCGACCTCCGCGAGCCGCTCCGGGGGGATCCCCCGCCCACGGGTGACGTTCTCGAGGAACGGCACGACGTCCTCGGGCCCCTCCGGCCCGCCGAACGACACCAGTAGGAGAGCGTCGTACGGCGCGACGTCAGGATTGGGCACGCTGCCATCGTATGGATCTGGGGTGTCGTGCCCGGGTCCGGGGCGTAGCGAGCGTCGCATCCGCGGGATGCCTCGCAAGGCGTAGCCGCGGCGGCACAGCGGGTCTTGCATGTCGAGCGGCTGCAACGCCGCGAGGCGCCCACGCGGCGGTGCGCAGCAGGTCCGGAGTCGAGGGCGAGGCGCCCATTAGGGTTCGACCCTGATGCTCGACACCTACCGCCGGATCCTTGGCCGTCCCGGCACCGCCCTCTTCAGCGCGACCGGGCTGGTGGCGCGCCTGCCGATGTCGATGGTCGGGCTCGGGATCGTGCTGCTGGTCGAGGGCCGGTCCGGCTCCTACGGTGTGGCAGGCGCGGTGGCCGCGGCCTACATGATCGCCAACGCGATCCTGGCGATCGTCCAGGGCCGGCTGCTGGACAGGCTCGGCCAGGCCCGGGTGCTGAGCGGTGCGAGCCTGGTCTTCGGCGTGGCGATGGTGCTGTTGATGTGGTCGGTCGAGGCCGACTGGCCGATCGGCACCGCGTACCTGTTCGCGGCCATCGCCGGAGCATCGCTCCCCCAGATCGGGTCCTGCGTCCGGGCCCGGTGGTCCTACGTGCTGAGCGCCCCCGAAGAGGTGCAGACGGCGTACGCGCTGGAGGCCGTCGTCGACGAGGTCGTGTTCATCCTCGGGCCGATCCTGGTGACGGTGCTCGCGACCGGCATCAACCCTGTTGCCGGTCTGGTGACCGCCATGGTCACGGGCGTGGGCGGGAGCCTCGCCTTCAGCGGCCAACGTGCCACGGAGCCTCCGGCCCACCGCGACGAGCGCGACGACGGTGCGCGCCCACCCATGCCGTGGCGAACGGTGATCCCCCTCATCGTGGTCTTCGCCGGCCTCGGCGTCCTCTTCGGGGCGGCGGAGGTCACCACGGTCGCGTTCGCGGACGAGCAGGGCAACAAGGCGTACGCCGGCCCGCTGCTGGCGCTGTGGGCGCTCGGCAGCCTGGTCGCCGGCGTGGTCACCGGGGCCCTGACCTGGCGCACGGGACCAGCCGAGCGGGTGCGGTGGGGCGCCCTCGGGATGGCGTGCGCGATGGTGCCGCTGTCGTTCATCGGCGCGGTGCCGCTGATGGGCCTGATGCTGCTGGTCGGGGGGCTCGCCATCGCCCCGACCCTGGTCGCGGCGATGTCGCTGACCGCGCAGATCGTGCCGGCGTCCCGACTCACCGAGGGGATGGCGATCATGCACACCGGGCTCGTCGCTGGCCTCGCCCCCGGTGCCACGATCAGCGGGTTCGTCGTCGACCACTCCGGCGCCTCGACGGCCTACCTGGTGAGCCTCGCCGCCGGCGTGGCCGCCGCCCTGGCCGCCCAGGCCATCCCTCGCGCCGAACGCCGCACCCGCCTCTCATGAGCGCGGAGTGGAGGAACTGGTCGGGGCTGGAGTGCGC
>JALZCZ010000285.1 GCA_030862825.1 Actinomycetota bacterium
GCGTACTCGACCGGATCATGGCCGAGTACGCCGGGCGACCGACTGCCGAGCTCCCCGAGGAGGCCGCGGCCGTCGTTCAGAGTGCCTTGCGGTAAGCGCGCACCGACACCGGCGCGAAGACGGCGATCACCGCCATGCAGGCGACGACGGCCCAGCCGACCTCGGCGGTGACCTGGCCGTGGTTCGCGAGATCACGGACCGCGGTCACCACGTGGGAGACCGGGTTGATGTTCACGAAGGCCTCCAGCCAGCCCGGCAGGGTGTCGGCCGGCACGAACGCGTTGGACATGAACGTCAGCGGGAACATGATCATCATCGAGATGGCCTGCACCGCCTGCGCGCTGCGGCCCTTGATGCCGACCCAGGTGAAGATCCAGGCCATCGACCAGCCGCATGCGATGGTCAGCACTGAGGCACCCGCCACACCCAGCACGCCGCCGCCCGGCCGGTAGCCCATGGCGAGACCGGTCGCGAAGGTGAGCACGGTGGCCACGGTGTAGCGCGAGACGTCGGCCATCATCGGGCCGGCCAGCGGCGCGATCCGGGCGATCGGCAGCGACCGGAACCGGTCGAAGACACCCTTGTCCATGTCCTCGCGCAGCTGGATGCCGGTGGCGATACAGGCCGTCAGCGTGGTCTGGGCGAGGATCCCGGGGATGATCAGCGGCAGGTAGCTGGCGACGTCGCCTGAGATCGCGCCACCGAAGATGTAGGCGAACATCGCCGTGAACAGGAGCGGTTGGATCAGCACGTCGAAGAACTGCTCCGGGTTGCGACGCATCTTCTTGGTCGCCCGCCAGGCCATCGACAGGGTCTGCTCCACCGTCTCCCGGGTGCCGACCCGGTCGGTGATGTCGTAGGTGACCGGCAGGGGCGGAGCCCCGTTGGTGCTCTCGGTGGTCAGGGTCGTCATCACACGGCCTCCAGCTCGCGGTCGCCAGTGGGCTCGGGGTTCTCCGAGTCGCGCGTGTCGTGGCCGGTCAGCGCGAGGAACACCTCGTCGAGGCTCGGCTTCGAGACCGACACCGACGTGATGCCGATGTCGCCCTGGCGCAGCGCGATCAACGCGTCAGCGGCCTGGTCGGCGGCCTCCAGCGCGACCTTCATGCCGCCCGCCTCCGGGGTGAGGACAGGACGTTCGCCCAGGGCCCGCTCCAGGATCTCGGTCGCCGAGGCCAACCGGTCGGGGTCGCTGAGCCGCAGCTGCAGCGTGGAGGCGCCGACCGACGTCTTCAGCTCGTCGGTGGTCCCCTCCGCGACCTTGCGCCCACGGTCGATGACCGCGACCCGGTCGGCGAGCTGGTCGGCCTCGTCGAGGTACTGCGTGGTCAGCAGCACCGTGCTGCCCTCCGCCACCAGCTCGCGGATCGTGTCCCACATCTGGCCACGGGTGCGCGGGTCGAGGCCCGTCGTGGGCTCGTCGAGGAAGATCAGTGGTGGCCGCCGGATCAGGCTGGCGGCGAGGTCGAGCCGGCGGCGCATGCCTCCGGAGAACGTCGCGATCTGCCGGTCGGCCGCCTCGCCCAGCCCGAACTGCTCGATGAGCATGGTCGCCCGCTCCTTGGCCGCGGCCCGCGGGAGGCCGAGCAGCCGTCCGAACAGCCACAGGTTCTCGCTGGCCGTGAGGTTCTCGTCGACCGACGCGTACTGGCCGGTGACGCCGATCAGCTGCCGCACCTGGTGGGGACGACGGCGTACATCGACGCCGAAGACCGTCGCCTCGCCGGCGTCGATCCGCAGCAGGGTCGCCAGCATGCTCAGCATCGTGGTCTTGCCGGCGCCGTTGGGCCCGAGGACGCCGAAGATCTCGCCGCGGCGTACCTCGAGGTCGACGCCGTCGACGGCACGGGTCTCGCCGAACTGCTTGACGAGTCCGGTGGCGATGACGGCCGGGTCGGTGGGGTGGGTGTGCTTGCTCATGCCGACAACGTTGGTGCGAGTCGGTTTCAGCGCAGTTTCACGCCCTCAGGCCGAGCTTGCGAGGCCTGAAACCGGGGCGGAGGTCGAGCAGGGCTCGGCTCAGATCCGAAGCGAAGCGAGGGGCTGAGCGACCCGTATCGAGATCCGCCGTGACCGGGGTGCCTAGCCGTGTCCCTCACCTGGTCTCGACGCACCCGTCGCGACTTCGTTCCTCGGTCGCGGGGCGCGCTCGACCTCGTCTCGTCTACGCAGCGCGCTCGTCCCTCGCGCCCTGCTACTCGCTTGAGACCTTGGCGGCGATGGCCTCGACCTCGACCAACCAGCCTGGCTCGAGCAGCTGCTGGACGACGACGGTCCGGGCGGCGACGTGGTCGCGCAGGTGCTGGCTCAGGATCGCGACGTTGGCTGGGTCGTCGGCGGCGGACGCGAGGAAGAAGCGGAGCGAGACCAGGTCGGCGTAGGTCATCCCTGCGGAGTCGAGCACCGCGGCCAGGTGGCGCCAGACGAGCGTGGCCTGTCCCTCGAAGTCGTCGGGCATCGAGACGCCGTCCTGCTCGTAGCCGTTCAGGCCGCTGATGTAGAGGGTGCGGGCACCCGCGGGCACCTCGACCGCGTGGGCGTAGTTGCTGTAGGGCGGGAACACGGCGTCCGGGTTGTGCGCGGCGATGGGCATGGCCCGGCATGGTGGCAGCCCGCCGATAGCGTGGTCGACATGTTTGCCGTCTACGCCGAGTCCTTCTCCACCGACGACCCCCTGGCCGGACTGGTGCTGGGCGAGCGCCCCGACCCCGAGGTCCCCGACGGCTGGACCACGGTCACCGTGAAGGCCGCCTCGCTCAACCACCACGACCTGTGGTCGCTGAAGGGGGTGGGACTCAAGCAGGAGGCGCTGCCGATGATCCTCGGCTGTGACGCCGCGGGCCTGGACGAGAACGGCAACGAGGTCGTCGTCCATGCGGTGATCTCCGACCCGTCGTGGCGGGGCGACGAGACCTTCGACCCGAAGCGGTCGCTGCTGTCCGAGCGCCACCAGGGCACCTTCGCCGACCGGGTCGCCGTGCCGAAGGCCAACGTGGTGCCCAAGCCCGCCTCGCTGTCGTTCGAGGAGGCGGCCTGTCTGCCCACGGCGTGGCTGACGGCGTACCGGATGCTCTTCACGCAGGGCGACCTCAAGGCCGGCGACACCGTCCTGGTGCAGGGCGCCGGCGGGGGAGTGGCCACCGCACTGATCACCCTGGCCCGCGCCGGCGGCCTGCGGGTGCTCGCCACCTCCCGCGACGAGGCGAAGCGGGCCAGGGCCCTCGAGATCGGCGCGCACGAGGTCTTCGAGTCGGGTGCGCGGCTGCCGGTCAAGGTCGACGCGGTGATGGAGACGGTGGGCCGCGCGACCTGGTCGCACTCCATCCGGGCGCTGCGACCAGGCGGCAGGATCGTCATCTCCGGCACCACCTCCGGACCGAAGCTCGACGACGCCGAGCTGACGCGGATCTTCTTCCTCCAGCTGAGCGTGATCGGGTCGACCATGGGCACTCGCGCCGAGCTGGCCTCTCTCGTCTCGCTGCTCGACGCCACCGGCGCCCGGCCGCTGGTCGACCGGACCATCCCGATGGTCGATGCCGGCGACGGCTTCGCGGCGATGGCCGAGGGCGACGTCTTCGGGAAGATCGTGTTCACGCGATGAGCCGCACGCACCTGCTGACCGGCGCCGGCTCCGGAATCGGCGCGGCCCTCGCCGACCGGCTGCACGAGCGCGGCGACGACCTGGTGCTGCTCGCCCGCACCGAGGCCCGGGCGACCGAGCTTGCCGACCGCTACCCCGGCGCGCAGACGTTCGCCGCCGACCTCGCCCACCCCATGTCGCTCACGGTGCCGCAGCTGGACCGCCTCGACTCGGTGCTCCACGTGGCCGGCGTCGTCGATCTCGGCACCGTCGAGGAGCAGCCGGCCGAGCAACTGCGCGAGCAGATCGACGTCAACCTGGTCGCACCGGCCGTGCTGACCCGGCTCACGCTTCCGGCGGTACGCCGGGCTCGCGGCACCTTCGTCTTCGTCAACTCCTCTGCCGGCCTGACCGCGAGCCCGGGCTGGTCGGCGTACGCCGCCTCGAAGTTCGGGCTGCGTGCCTTCGCCGACTCGCTGCGCGGCGAGGAGATCGAGCACGGCGTCAGGGTGGCGACGGTCTTCCCCAGCCGGACCGCCACCCCGATGCAGGAGAAGGTGCACGAGCAGGAGGGCCGGACCTACGACCCGTCGCTGTGGATCGACCCGGGCGTGGTCGCCGACACGGTGCTCCACGTGCTCGACCTGCCCGCGGGGGCGACCATCCCCGAGGTCACGATCCGTCCGCTCCAACCGCGCCCCTCGTGAACTCGCCGTCGACGCGGCGGAGCAGGCCGAGCGGGTTGTCGTCCTGCAGGGCCGACGGCAGCAGCGCCGCGGGGTAGTCCTGGTAGACGACCGGGCGGTGGAAGCGGCGGATCGCCGTGCCGCCGACCGAGGTGTGGGCGGAGAGCGTCGTTGCGGGGAACGGCCCGCCGTGGTGCATGGCGCGGCTCACGGCGACACCCGTCGGCCAGCCGTTCCAGACCAACCGACCGGCCCGGTCGCGGAGCACCCTGACGAGGGGCGCGACCGCGGCCGCCTCGTCGTCCTCGGCGTGGATCGTGGCGGTCAGCGACCCCGTGAGTGCGGATGCGGCCTCGACCGCCGCCGCCTGGTCGTCGTACTCGACCACGACCGACGTGGGCCCGAAGCACTCGCTGAGCAGCTCGGCACGGTGGTCGAGCAGCGTCGCGAGGTCGGTCGCCACGAGCAGGGCGCCGCCGAGCAGCCCGGACTCATCCCCGGGCGGCACCGTTGCGATCGTCCGCACACCGGGCACCTCGGCGAGCGCCGCCTGACCGTCTCGGCTCGCCTCCGCGATCCGTGCCACGAGCATCCGACCGGGTGCGACGGCGTGCACGGCCACGGCCAGCCGGTCGTCGAGGCCGTGGCCCTGCGGCAGGAAGAGCAACCCGGGCTTGGTGCAGAACTGCCCGACGCCCAGGGTGAACGAACCGACGTAGCCGTCGACGATCTCGTCGCCCCGGGCCGCCACCGCGCCGGGCGTGACGAACACCGGGTTGATGCTGCCCATCTCGGCGTAGAAGGGGATGGGCGTCTCGCGCTCGGCGGCGATCCGCGCGAGCGCCGTACCGCCACGCTCCGAGCCGGTGAAGGCGCCGGCGGCGATCGCGGGGTGGCGCAGGGCCTCGACACCGGTCCGCTCGCCCTCGACGAGCGCGAAGGAGCCGGCCGGCATGCCGGCGGAGGCCCAGGCGCTGGCGACGATCTCGGCGGTACGCCGTGAGGTGGCCGGGTGGCCGGGGTGCGCCTTGACCACCACGGGGCAGCCGGCCGCCAGAGCGGACGCCGTGTCGCCGCCAGCGACGGAGAAGGCGAACGGGAAGTTGCTCGCCGCGAAGACGACCACCGGGCCGGCGGCGACCTGCATCCGGCGCAGGTCGGGGCGCGGCACCGGCTGGGCGTCGGGGTCGGCGGTGTCGATGATGACGTCGAGCCAGCTGCCCTCGTCGAGCTCGGAGGCGAAGAGGCGCAGCTGACCGGTCGTCCGCGCCACCTCACCGGTCAGCCGGGGCAGGGGGAGGCCGGTCTCGTCGTGCGCCAGCGCGACCAGGCCGTCGACGGCCGCGTCGAGCGCGTCGGCCACTGCGCGCAGCGCCCGGGCTCTGTCGTCCGGGGCGGTGTCGGCCAACCGCGGCGCCGAGGCGGCCAGCGTGTCGAGCAGCCCTGCCAGGGTCGTCGGGTCGAGCTCGGGGGACGGGTCGGGGATGGTGGTCATCGGGACCTCTCTCTGACGGATGGGTCGTCGGCGGCCGCTGCGAGCCAGTCGATGGTGGACGACCGGGCCACCGGGTTGGTGAGGGTGCCGACCTCGTCGATGGTGATCTCGACGAGGTCGCCGGGGCAGAGCGTGAGATCGAGACCGGGCACGATCCCGGTGCCGGTCGCGAGCACCGCCCCGTCGGGAAGGGCGAGTGCCGTGCGCAGGTCGGTGACGAGGTCACCGAGCCGGCGGTGCATCCGCCCGGTGCTGGTCCGCTCGTCGATCAGCGTCCGGCCGTCGCGGCGTACGACCAGCCGGATCCCGAGCGCCGCCGGGTCGTCCACCTCCCACGCCGGTCGCACAGCCGCAGCGAGGGCGCACGAGCCGTCGTAGATCTTGGCCTGCGGCAGGTAGAGCGGGTTGGCGCCCTCGATGTCGCGGGACGACACGTCGTTGCAGACGGTGTAGCCCAGGACCTCGCCGCGCGCGTTGACCAGCATCGCGAGCTCGGGCTCGGGCACGGTGACCTCGGCGTCCGGCCGCACCCCGATGGGTTCGCCCGCGGTCACCACCCGCCACGCGGGAGACTTGAAGAACAGCTCCGGTCGCGGTGCGTCGTACACCCGCGCGTACACGTCCTGCGACGCGGTGGTCTCCTCGATCCGGGCGTCCATCGACCGTTCGTAGGTCACACCGGCCGCCCACACCTCCGTGCGGCCGTCCGCCGGCGGCAACAGCAGCACGTCGTCGAGCGAGCAGGCCTCCGCCACGACCGGTCTGGCGACCAGGCTGCGGACCTCGGAGACCGGTCGCCGGAGCAGCTCGGCGAAGCCGGTGACCTCCGGGAGCGGCAGCACGTCACCGTCGTCGAGCATGCCGACGCGGGTGCGCCAGGTGGCGCGCTCGGCGTATCGGACCAGGTGCATGGGGTTGAGCCTCTCGTCGGAGCGGTCACGGGGGGTCGGCTGCCCAAGCGCGGACAGCGGCGTCGTGCTCACCGAGCAGGGGCGGAGGCAGGTGGCTGGTCCGTCCTGCGGGGTCGCCGTCGGACGTCTCGAGACGTAGCGGCGGTCCGGGCAGCCGCACCCGCCCGAGCGTCGGGTGGTCGACCTCGATCAGCAGGCCCTGGCTGAGCGTCTGCTCCCACGTGTAGACCTCGTCGATCGACCGGATCCGGCCGGCCGGCACCCCGGCCTCGTCGAGCCGCGCGAGCCAGGTGACGGCGGGTGCGGTCGCGAGACGTTCCTCGATCGCCTCGATCAGTTGCGGGCGGTGGTCGACCCGCCTTCGCTGGGTGGCGAAGCGGGCGTCGTCGGGGTCGAGCCCGAGACAGGCTGCGAATGCCTTCCACTGCTGGTCGTTGCCGACGGCGGCCTGGATCATCCCGTCGGCGGCGCGGAACGAGCCGTACGGCGCGATCGCCGGGTGGTGGTTGCCCGCGGCCCGCGGCACCTCGCCCGCGACCGTCCACTGCGTGCCCTGGAAGGCGTGTACGCCGACGATCGCCGCCAGCAGCGAGGTCCGCACCACGATGCCGCGACCGGTCCGCTCGCGGACGGCCAGCGCCGAGGCGACGCCGAACGCGCCGTTCATCCCGGCCAGGAGGTCGGCGATCGGCACCCCGACCTTCGTGGGGTGGTCCTGGTCCGGGCCGGTGAGCGACATCAGCCCGCCTTCGCCCTGCGCGATCTGGTCGTAGCCGGCGCGCCCGCCCTCGGGGCCGTCGTGACCGAACCCGCTGATCGACAGCACCACCAACCGCGGGTTGATCTCGGCCATGCGGGTGACCGGGAAGCCGAGCCGGTCGAGCACGCCGGGGCGGAAGTTCTCGATGAGCACGTCCGCCTTCGCCACCAGCGCTGCCAACGTCGCGGCGTCCGCCTCGGTCTTGAGGTCGAGCCGGATCGACTCCTTGTTGCGGTTCGCCGAGAGATAGTAGGTCGACACCGGCTCGTCGTCCGGCCCGACGAACGGCGGTCCCCAGCCGCGCGAGTCGTCGCCGCCCGGCGTCTCGACCTTGATCACGCGGGCTCCCAGATCGGCGAGCATCATGGCCGCGTGCGGGCCTGCGAGGGCCCTGGACAGGTCGAGCACGACGGTGCCGGCCAGCGGGCCGCCGACCCCGGCGGTCACCGCCCTTCCCACGCGACCCGCTCCTTCGTGGCGAAGGCCGCGACCGCACGCTGGAAGTCCTTGCTGCCGAACGCGCGGGCGACGATGTCGTCGCCGTCGGGGATGGCAGCGCGGCGGAACCTGCGCACCGCCTCCTTCGCGGCCCACATCGAGATCGGGGCGTGTCCGAGCAGCGTCTCCACGACGCCGGAGGTCGCCGACTCGAGGTCGTCCTCGCCGCAGAGCTCGGCAACGAACCCGAGCGCGTGCGCCTCCTCGCCGGTGAGCAGCCTGGCCCGCAGCAGGAGGTCGAGGGCGAGCGACGGTCCCACCTGCTGGAGCAGCACGGAGTAGCTGTTCATCGACAGGCAGTTGCCCAACGTCCGCGCGATCGGGAGGCCGAACCGCGCCGAGGGCGTCGCCACCCGCAGGTCGCAGACGCTGGCCAGTCCGAGGCCACCGCCCACGCAGAAGCCCCGGATCGCGGCCACCGTCGGTACGTCGACGTCTTCCAGCCGATTGGTGATGCGGGCGATCTTGGCCTCGTAGGCGACACCGTCCTCGCCCCCGGAGAACTCGGTGAACTGGGCGATGTCGGTGCCGGCGATGAAGGCCTTGTCGTTGCTGCTGCGCAGCACCATGACCCGGATCGAGTCGTCGGCGTCGACCCGTTGGCAGGCCTCGAAGAGCCCCTCGTACATCTGCCACGTCATCGCGTTTCGCTGGCGTGCACGGTTGAACGTGACGGTCAGGACGGGCCCTTCCTGCTCGACGAGCAGGTCTGGCGCATCGGCCATGTCGGAACTACCTCCGGGGGTCATTTGCTGGATATCGCGGCAGCCGGACGGCGGCCGCGGAGCAGGCGGGAGAAGACGGCGGGTGCGGCGATCTGGAGCAGGGCCAGCCCGAGCACCACCATCGCGATCGGTCGGTCGAGCAGGATGGCCAGGCTGCCGTCGCCGATGGCCGAGGTCTGCACCAGCGCCTTCTCGAAGAGCGGGCCGAGCACCAGGCCCAGCACCAACGGCGCCATCGGCAGGTCCAGACGCTTCATGAAGTAGCCGACGATCCCGAAGATGAGCACCACCCAGACGCTGAACATGTTGTTCTGGATGGAGTAGGCGCCGACGAAGCTGGTGAGCAGGATCAGCGGATACATGTAGCCGTAGGGCACCCGCAGGATCTGGGCGAAGACCGGCGCGAGCGGCAGGTTCAGCGCCAGCAGGATCACGTTGCCGATGAAGAACGACGCGATCAGCCCCCACACGAGCGTCGGCTGCTCGTCGAAGAGCAGTGGGCCCGGCTGGATGCCGTTGACCAGGAACGCGCCGAGCAGCACCGCGGTGGTCGCGCCGCCGGGGATGCCCAGGGTGAGCGTCGGCACGAAGTTGGCGTTGGCGGCGGCGTTGTTGGCGCTCTCCGGTGCGGCGACGCCCTCGATCGCGCCCTTGCCGAACTCGTCCTTGTTCTTCGACACGTTCTTCTCGATGCCGTAGGCCATGAACGACGCGAGCGTGGACCCGGCGCCCGGCAGCACGCCGAAGCCGAAACCCAGGAAGCTGCCGCGCAGGATCGCGCCACGCGACCGCATGATGTCGGCCTTGGTGATCATCAGCTCCTTGAAGCCGGCCTTGATGGGCTTCGCCGCTCCCTCGTGGATCTGGTTCAGCACTTCGCCGACCGCGAACAGCCCGATCATCACCTCGACGAACGGGATGCCCGACAGCAGGTAGATGGAGTCGAAGGTGAAGCGCGAGGTCCCGCTGCCGGTGTCGACGCCGACGCATGCGATGAGCAGTCCCACCAGCGCCATCAGCAGGCCGAGCACGCGGTTGTCGCCCGCGAAGCTGATGATCGTCGCGAGCCCCAGGACCATCACCGCGAGCATCTCCGGTGGCCCGAACCGCAAGGCGAACTGGGCGAACGGCGGCGCCAGCAGGATGAGCAGGAACAGCGAGATGATCGCCGCGACGAAGGACCCGATCGCCGCGATCGACAGTGCGGCTCCCGCACGTCCTTGTCGCGCCATCTGGTAGCCGTCGAGCGTGGTCACGACGCTCGAGGCCTCACCCGGTGTGGAGATGAGGACGGACGTGATCGTCCCGCCGTACTGCGAGCCGTAGTAGATGCCGGCCAGCATGATCAGTGCGGTGACCGGTTCGAACGACATGGTCAGCGGGAGCAGCACAGCGACGCCGGTGGTGGAGCCGAGGCCCGGCAGTACGCCGATGACCGTGCCCATGAACACGCCGACGAAGCACCAGAACAGGTTCTCCGGCGTCAGCGCCGTCTCGAACCCGAGCAGGAGGTTGTCGATCATCTGCTAGCCACCGATCCCGAGCGAGCCGGATGGTAGGGGGACCTCGAGGAAGACCGCGAACACGCCGTAGATCACGCCGACGGATGCCGCCGTGATGAGCACCGAGGGCAGCCACGGCCGCCGCTCGACCAGGATCGAGACGAACAGGCTGAACAGCCCCAGCGCCCCGAGCAGGCCGACCACGGAGACCAGGAAGAGCGCGACCACCAGGGCGACCGTCACCATCTGAAGCTGTCGCATCCGTTGTGCCGGACTTCGCCCGAAGATGTCGATGTCGTCGCCGGCCTCCGGCCGCAGGTCTGCGGTCTCCGCCGGCAGGTCGGCCGACACCGACTGGGCGACCTCGGCCAGCCCGTGGTCGTGCCGGGCGCGCCGGCCAGTCAGGGTGAGCACCAGCAGCGCGCCCGAGATCAGGGCGATCAGGCCACCGACGACGGCCGGGACCAGCCCGGGCCCCACCCGGTTTCCCTCGTTGAGGAGGTCGTAGTCGAACCACGCCGTGAGGAAGGCGTAGCCCCCCACCGCGGTCAGGAAGCCGAAGGCGACGGCCTCCTCGACCGCGATCTGGTGTCCCGGCTGCGTGGTCACTCGCCGATGACCTCTTCCAGGAGCGCGTTGTTGCTCTCGAGATAGGCGGTGAAGTCGTCGCCGGCAGCCGTGTTGGGCTGCAGGAAGTTGTCCTCGACGTACGTCGTGTACTCGTCGGTCTCGAGGACCGCCTCCATCTGCTCGACCCAGTAGTCGCGCGCGGAGTCGCTGATGTTGCCGGGAGCGATGACGCCGCGGAACTGGGCGAACGACACGTCGATGCCCTGCTCGGCCGCGGTCGGGATGTCCTTGAGCTCCGGGTAGTCGTAGCGCTCGTCGGCGTACGCGCAGAGGGGCTTGATGTCTCCCGACTCCAGCTGGCCGATCACCTCGCCGGGGTTGAGCGAGGCGATGTCGATCTGCTCGCCGAGCAGCGCCGCGGTGAGCTCGCCACCGGACTCGAACGAGACCCGGTCGAACTCCACGTCGGTCTGCTGCTCGGTGAGCGTGAACACCACGTTGTCGAGGCCGGTCGCGCCGCTGATGCCGGCGACGACCCGGTCGCTCTCCGCCGCCTCGACGACGTCCATGCAGGTGTCGTAGGGGGAGTCCGCGCGAGCAACCATCAGCGTGAAGTCGTCGGCGACCTTCATGATCGGCGTGAAGTCCTCGTAGGTGAACTCGACGTCGCCGCTGAGCGGGAGGGCGAGCAGGGCGGTCTCCGTGGCGAGCAGGTACTCGCCGTTGCCCGCCTCGCCCATGAACTCCGAGTAGCCGACGGCCCCTGATCCGCCGTCGCGATTCTCGACGTTGACGTTCAGGTCGTCGTTGGCGACCTCGAGGGCACCTGCGAGCGCGCGCCCGGACAGGTCGCTGCCGCCGCCCGCGGCGAACGGTACGAGCATGGTGACGTCGCCCTGCGGCGTGAACTCTCCTCCCTCATCACCCCCGGCATCGGCGCCGTTGCAGGCGGCGAGAAGTGCGAGCGCGGCGGTGGCCGCGGCGGTCGTGCGGATGGTGCTCTTCACGGGGACTCCTTAGATGCGGTGTGCAGGGATGGTCAGCGGAGCTGGGCGGACTTGCTGGCGAGGCGTTCTTCGAAGCCGGGTACGTCGATCACGAAACGCTCGTGCGTCCCGGACCCGATCTCCTCCACGTCGTCGACGACGTTGATGGAGAACACGACGCGACGGCGGTCGAGCTCGGTGACGGTGGCGGTCGCCCTGACCGTCTGCCCAAGCAGCGTCGCGGCGGTGTGGGCGACCTCGATCTTCGTGCCCACGCTCGCCTGGTCGTCGCGCAGGTACGGCGCGAGCGCCTCGATCGCCGCTTCCTCGAGGAGGAGCACCAGGTTGGGGGTGGAGAAGATGTCGTAGTCGCCGCGCCTGGTCGTGTGCTGCGCTTCGACGGTGCGCTCCAGGACGCCCTCGGCGCCGGGGGCCAGCTCTGTCATCAGGTGGGTCTCCTTGGTCAGTCGGTGGGTGGTTGCGGTGAACCTGGGGAGCGGTGGGGCGGAGGGCCGGGATGATCGGGTTCGGCGACGACCCCGGCCTCGATCAGTGCGTCGACGTCGTCCGCGGTGAGCCCGGCCACCTGTTCGAGTGCGGCGCGGGTGTCGGCGCCCAGCGGCGGACCGGCGGGGCCGCGTCGCACCGGCGTGCGGGAGAGCCGCATCGGTGACCCCAGCTGGCGGACCTGTCCCATCACGGGATGCTCGGCGTCCCAGTAGTAACCGCGCTGGGTCAGGTGGTCGTCGGTGAAGACCTGGTCGTAGCTGGCGATCGGGGCGCAGGGCACGCCGGCGGTGTCGAGCCGCTCGATGACCTCGTCGGTGGTGAGCGTCACGGTCACGGCCTCGATGGCCGGGATCAGGGTCGGCCGATGCTCGTGGCGGCCGGACGCGTCCAGGTAGCGCTCGTCGGCGAGCAGCTCGTCCAGGCCGAGCGCGCGGCAGAAGGCGTCCCAGGTCTTCGGCGTGACCGCGCCGACCGTGACGTGCCCGTCGGCACTGCGCACCGCCTGGTAGGGGGCGGTGCTCTGGTGGGCCGATCCGAGGGGCGCGCCCACCTCGCCCGTCGCGAAGTACTTCCCGGCCTCCCAGATCGCGAACGAGACGCCGGCCTCGAGGAGCGAGACGTCGAGGTGCTGGCCTTCGCCGTCGATGTCGCGCTGCCGGAGCGCGGCGAGGATGGCCATCGCGACGTACATCGCGCACACCAGGTCGCAGATCGGCACCCCGATCTTGACCGGGTCGCCGTCGGCGGTGCCGGTGATGCTCATCAGTCCTCCGCGGGCCTGCGCCATGATGTCGAGCCCGGGCAGCATCGCGAGCGGGCCGTCCTGCCCCCAGCCGGAGGCGGAGGCGTAGACGAGGCGGGGGTTGAGCTCCCGGAGCTCGTCGTAGCCGAGGCCGAGCCGACGCATCGTGCCGGGCCGCAGGTTCTCGACCAGCACGTCGGCGCCCTCGACCAGCCGCCGGAACGCGGCGAGCCCGTCGGGGTGCTTCAGGTCGAGGCCCACCGACTCCTTGTTGCGGTTCAGCCGCGCGAACGGCGAGCTCTCGCCGTGCACGAAGGGGCCGGTGGCGCGGACCGGGTCGCCACCGGTGGCCGGGTTCTCGACCTTCAGCACCCGGGCGCCGAGGTCGGCGAGCTGCATGGTGGCGAACGGGGCGGCCATGAAGGCGCCCACCTCGAGGACGACGATGCCGGCGAGGGGGCCGGGTCCGTCCGGGGCGCTGGCGGTGGACCTTGGCGTGGGTGGTGCCATCGGCTGCCGGTTCTCCTTGGGTTTCGGTGGGTTCGTGGATGCTGGCCCTTGATCTGTCGACCCGCGACGGAATACTGTCTACAGAACACAGACGGGTTGTGGCAAGGGTCACAGCCCACAAATGAGCAAGTTGTTGCATCAGAGGGCCGGAAACCGGCGTGGCGCAGCGTCATGTCGATCGTCGGATCGCCGAGTGCGGCGCCGATCGTGCGAGAGGGTGAACCATGACTTCAACGGAGGATCGAGCCGGCATGGACCGACGCATCGCCGCCCCGCCCACCATGTCCGCGCTCGCCGCGGAAGCGCTCCGCTCGATGATCCTGAACGGCGAGCTGCTGCCCGGTGACCGGCTCCCGGAGAACAGCCTGACAGCGCAGCTGGGCGTCAGCCGCTCACCCCTGCGCGAGGCCATGTCGGTGCTGGAGCAGGAAGGGCTCATCGTGCAGGCACCGCGACGAGGAGCCATCGTCGTGCCGCTCACGGCGCACGACATCTACGAGATCTACACCCTGCGCGCGCAGCTGGAGGAGCTCGCTGTCCGGCTGGGTGTGCCCGTGATCGATGAGAGCCGCCTCGACCGGCTGCGCGCGTCGTACGCCGCGTTCGAGTCCGCAACGGGTGACGACCCGAACGAGTACACCCGCTTGGCGTTCGAGTTCCACCTCGCTCTGGTGGGGCTGGCCGGTCACCGCCGGCTGGAGGAGGCGTTCCGCTCGCTGTCGTTGCAGATGCGGCTCTGCATGGCGATGAACCGGCGAGCGCGCTCCGGGATGGAGTCCCTCCAGGAGGACGCGACCCGACACCGACCGCTGCTCGACCTGGCGCTGGCCGGAGACCAGGAGGGGCTCCTCGAGGCGCTGCGCAACCACGGTCAGCACACCTTCCTGCTCGATGCCGAGGAGCACGTCGGCGGGCACACGCCGCAGTCGCGGGCCTGGTTCGCGGAGGTCCGGGCGCGGCTGGGGGGCTCCGCGACGTCGCGACCGGCGGAGGAGGACACGTGACGGCGCTGGCCGAGCTCCGGGCGGCGCTGGGCTGGCAGGGACCCGAGCGGGTGGACGTGGTCGAGCGCCGCCACCTCGCCGACTACCGCCGGGCGATGGGCCTCGACCCGGAGGGCACCGACGTGCCGGTGACGATCTGTGCCTGCTTCCTGTCCGAGCCCCCGCCCATGCCGGCGGCCGAGGCGTACGGGCTCGGCTGGATCAACGGCGGCGACCGCTTCGAGTACGTCGGACCGCGCCTCGCCCTCGGCGACGAGCTGCGGTCGAGCGCCCGGTTCACCGCGGTCCGCGAGAAGCAGGGTCGCAGCGGAACGCTGGCGATCCTCACCTTCGAGACCGAGTTCGCCCGTCCGGATGGTGGACCCGTCGTCCGCCACATCGGCACCAGGATCCGCCGATGAACGACGCGACCGACGAGCGCTTCGAGCGCGCGCACACCGCCACCCTGCGGACCCTCGTCCAGTACGCCGGCGCCAGCGGTGACTTCTACGAGATGCACTACGACCTGCCGTTCGCGCAGGAGCGCGGCCACCCCGAGCTGTCCGTGCACGGGCTGCTGAAGGCGGCCTGGCTCGGCCAGCTGGTGGACGACTGGTTCGGTGGTCGGGGCCGGATCGTCTCGTTCGAGGTCTCCTACCGCGGCATGGACTTCCGCGACCAGCCGGTGACGTGCGGTGGCGAGGTGACCCGGCGGGAGGGCTCGACGGTCGAGCTCACGTTGTGCACCAAGAACGCCGGCGGCGACGTCACCACGACCGGTGCCGCCGTGATCGAGCTCGACGACCCCTCAGGGAGAGACGCATGACCTTGGACGAGATCAGGATGCTGGCGGCAGGGCTCGGCCATCCGGTGGTCACCGGTGAGCCGGAGTCGGCGGGACGCTTCCCGGACGGACGCAGGTATCGCATCGAGATCCCGAGCTGCGAGGGGCCGACGGTGATGGCCGCCGTGCTCGACGAGGCCACCCGCCGCGGGGTGCGGGTCGACCGGGTGTCCCAGGGCAGCGGCATCATGATGCTCACCGACGACGAGATCGGCACGATGGTCCGGCTCGGGCGCGAGCACGACGTGGAGGTGTGCCTCTTCCTCGGCCCGCGCGGCGCGTGGGACATCGGCGGGCAGGCGAAGGTCTCGGCAGCGGTCGGTGGCGCGGCTCGAGGCAACGCGTCGGTCGCGGCCTCGTTGGCGGACGCCGTACGCGCCTGCAACCTGGGGGTACGCAGCCTCCTGGTGGGCGACCTCGGCGTGCTCGAGCTGCTCGGCCGGATGAAGGCCGAGGGCACTCTCCCGGTCGATCTCGTGCTGAAGACGTCAGTGCTGATGCCTCTGGGCAACGGGCCGACTGCGGCGCTCTACGAACGGGTCGGCGCCACCAGCCTCAACATCTCGACCGACCTGACCGTCGCGCAGATCGCCGAGATCCGGGCGGCGACGACCGCCCCGATCGACATGTACGTCGAGGTGCCCGACGACCAGGGCGGCAGCGTCCGGATGTATGAGGTGGCCGAGGTGGTCCGGGTCGCGGCGCCCGTCTACCTCAAGCTGGGCGTGCGCAACGCGCCGAACATCTACCCCGCCGGGCAGCATGTCGCGGCCATGGCCGAGAACCTCGGCCGCGAGCGGGTACGCCGCGCGGAGCTCGTGCTGCGGCTGCTGGCCGAGCTGGCGCCGGAACTCGCGGACGCGCCCGTGCCCGCCGGGGCACCGGCATGACGGCCGGCCCTCTCCTGGTCGCACTGCGCGGCGTAGCGCCGGTCGTCGAGCCGGGCGCCTGGCTCGCGCCCAACGTGGTGCTCGCGGGCGCGGTGACCGTGCGCGCCGGCGCCAGCATCTGGTTCGGCGCGGTGCTGCGGGCGGAGGAGGGCTCGATCGAGGTCGGCCCCGACGCCAACATCCAGGACAACTGCGTGCTCCACACCGACGACGGCCTGCACCTCAGCGTGGGCCGCAACACCTCGGTGGGCCACGGCGCCGTGCTGCACGGATGCACGATCGGCGACGACGTGGTCGTCGGGATGGGGTCGCGCGTGCTGAACGGAGCACGGGTCGGCTCCGAGTCACTCCTCGCCGCGGGCGCGGTGGTGCTCGAGAACAGCGAGGCGCCGGCGCGGTCGCTGATCGCGGGCGTGCCGGCCAAGGTGCGCGGTGAGCTCGACGGCGACAAGGTCGAGGCTCTGAGGGAGAACGGGCGGATCTACCAGCGGCTGCGTGACGACTACCTGGCGGCGAGCGCATCGTGAGCGAGCAGGCGCTCCACGAGCTGGTCGCCGCCCTGCCCGCCGACGCGGTGGTCGTGGACCCCGTGACGGTCGGCAACCACAGCCGCGACCGGGCGGACCTGTGCCCGGCGGGGTCGCCGCTCGCGCTCGTGCGGCCGACGACGACCGAGCACGTGCAGGTCGTGATGCGGTGGGCCACCCGGCACCGAGTACCGGTGGTGCCGCAGGGGGCGCGCACGGGCCTGTCCGGCGGGGCGAACGCCGTGGACGGATGCCTGCTGCTCTCCCTGGCCCGGATGGACTCCATCGTCGAGGTCGACCCCGTCGACCAGGTCGCTGTCGTCGAACCCGGCGTCGTCAACGCCGATCTCTCGCGAGCTGCCATCGAGGCCGGAATGTTCTACCCGCCCGACCCGTCGTCGTGGGAGGAGTCGACGATCGGCGGCAACCTCGCCACGAACGCAGGCGGTCTCTGCTGCGTGAAGTACGGCGTCACTGGCGACTTCGTGCGCGGACTCGAGGTCGTGCTCGCTGACGGCGAGGTCATCCACACCGGTCGGCGGACGGTCAAGGGCGTCGCCGGCTACGACCTCACCCAGCTGCTCGTCGGGTCGGAGGGGACGCTGGCCGTGATCACGCAGGCCACGCTGTCGCTGCAGCCGGCGCCCGAGGAGGCGCTGACGATGGTGGCGCTCTTCGACACGGTGCCTGCCGCGCTCGAGGCCGCCATGCAGATCATGTCGTCCGGCGTACGCCCCTCGCTGCTCGAGTTCCTGGATGCACCGTCCATCGCGGCCATCCAGGCCTACCGCGACATGGGGCTGTCCGAGTCTGCCCAGGCGATGCTCCTGCTCCAGTCCGACCGTGGGCCGCGCGCCGCAGACGACGTCGCGGCCATGGGCCGGCTCTGCGAGGGGCTCGGTGCCGCGGATGTCGCGGTGGCGAGTGATCGGGAGGAGTCGGAGCTGCTGCTCGCCGCGCGTCGGATGATCAACCCCGCGATCGAGAAGGTCGGCGCCAGCTTCGTCGACGACGTCGCGGTGCCGCGGGCCCGGCTCATCGACCTGCTCGACGGCATCGCGACCATCGCCGCCGAGCACGACGTGCTGATCATGTGCCCCGGACACATCGGCGACGTCAACATGCACCCGCACGTGGTGTTCGACCGCGGCGACGAAGCAGCAGCGGGCCGGGCGGGCGACGCTTTCGGGGCGATCATGCACCTCGCGCTCGAGCTCGGCGGGACCATCACCGGGGAGCACGGCGTGGGCACGCTGAAGCGGCCGTGGCTCGAGCAGGAGCTGGGCGAAGTGGGCCTCCGCCTGCAGCAGCGGGTCAAGGCCGCCTTCGACCCGCTCGGCATCCTCAACCCCGGCAAGGTCGTCTGACCCGTTTCGGACCCCGTTCGGCGTATCGCCGCGCAGCAAACACCCGAAGCCCGACCACAGGAGACACGACATGAGTGATCCGACCGACGTCCTGGCCGCCGAGCACCGCCGGCTCCGCATCGGCGAGACGTGGTGCGATGCCGCCGACGGGATGACATTTCCCGTCGAGGACCCGGCGACGGGCAAGGTCATCGCCGAGGTGGCGGATGCCGGCGTGAGCGACGGGCTCGCCGCGCTCGATGCGGCGTACGACGCGAAGGCGGCCTGGGCCGCGACCCCGCCGCGGAAGCGGTCGGAGCTGCTGACGGCGACCTACCACGCGCTGACGGAGCGGTCCGAGGAGGTCGCCCGGCTGATCACCCTGGAGATGGGCAAGCCGCTCGCCGAGGCCAGGGGAGAGGTGGCGTACGGCGCGGAGTTCTTCCGGTGGTTCGCCGAGGAGGCGGTGCGCGTCGAGGGGCGTTTCAGCGTCGCCCCGGCCGGGGGATACCGCATCCTCACCGTGCCGAAGCCGGTGGGGCCGTGCGTCTTCGTGACGCCCTGGAACTTCCCGCTCGCCATGGGTGCCCGCAAGATCGCCCCGGCGCTGGCGGCAGGGTGCACGACGATCACCAAGCCCGCCGGCCAGACGCCGCTGACGATGCTGCTCCTCGCCCGGATCATGGAGGAGGTCGGCATACCTCCTGGTGTCGTGAACGTGGTGACCACCCAGCGGTCGGGCGAGGTCGTCTCGGCGCTGCTTGCTGACCCGCGCACCCGCAAGCTCTCGTTCACCGGGTCGACCGAGGTCGGGCGGGTGCTGCTCCGTCAGGCGGCGGACAACGTGCTCCGAACCTCGATGGAGCTCGGGGGCAACGCGGCCCTGATCGTGTGTGCCGACGCGGACCTGGACGTCGCGGTCGACGGCGCGATGGTGGCCAAGATGCGCAACATCGGCGAGTCCTGCATCGCCGCCAACCGGATCTACGTCGAGGAGCCGGTGCGCGAGGAGTTCATCGCCCGGTTCGCCGAGCGGATGGGCGCGCTCTCGGTGGGCCACGGGCTCGACGACGGCACCGACGTAGGGGCGCTGATCGACGACGCGGCCGTGACCAAGCTCGACCGGCTCGTCACCGACGCGGTCGACCGCGGCGCCACGGTCGTGGTCGGTGGTGAGCGACCGCTGGGCCCGGGTCACTTCTACCCGCCGACGGTGCTGGTCGACGTGCCCTCCGACGCCCGCATGCTCGAGGAGGAGATCTTCGGCCCGGTGGCGCCGATCGTCTCGTTCACGTCCGACGACGAGGTGATCGCGAAGGCCAACGACACCGAACACGGCCTGGTCGGCTACGTCTTCACCCGCGACCTCCAGCGCGCCCTGCGGTTCACGGAGCGGCTGGAGACCGGGATGCTCGGCATCAACCGCGGCCTGATCTCGGACCCGTCCGCGCCCTTCGGCGGCGTGAAGCAGTCGGGGATCGGCAAGGAGGGCTCGCACGAAGGCATCCTCGAGTATCTCGACGTCACCTACGCGGCGGTCGACCTCCCGTGACCGAGCTGCTGCGGGTGCCTGTCGAGAAGCACCTCGCCCTCGCCACGGGCGTCCTCGGCGGCCTCGGGGTGCCGGAGGC
>JALZCZ010000306.1 GCA_030862825.1 Actinomycetota bacterium
GGCAAAGCTTCCCCTGAGAAGCGACAACTTCCCCGGCGCACCGGGGATCCCTGCCGGACCCGCTAAGACCACTCTGACCTGCGAAGACGCACGATTGTCTGGCAAACGGGGTACCTGGTCAGATGCAACTGGACCCGATGCCGAGCCACTGTCCGAGCTGCGGCACGCAGATGGTGCCGGTGCTGACCCAGAAGCCGCGAGATCCGAAGGAACGACCGCTGCCCGCGGACGTTCCGGTGACGGTGGTGTGCCCGCGCTGTACGCCGCTGGACTGAGCCGGCTGAGCTTGGTCAGCCGACCTCGGTGCCGCGGCGCGCGTCGGAGCGCCGACGTTGACGCAGGGCGCGCTGTCGCCGCAGCCGCCGGACGAGCAGGGCATCGAACGCGTGCGCGCCCGGGTGGTCGATCAGGGTGTTGAGGGTCTGGTAGTAGTCGGCGACGCCCATCTCGAAGGCGGTGCGGACGGCGGTGTCCTTGGTGCCGGCGTACTTCCACCACTCGCGCTCGAACGCGAGGATCTCGCGTTCACGGTCGGTGAGGGCCTGGCTGGACATGCGGGAAATGCTAGGGGGCGGGGCCGCGTGACTCTCCATCGGGGCCACCTCAGAGGAACCGGTCGCGCCCGGTGGCGAAGTGCAGCACCGGTCGCTGCGGGAGGTCGAGCTCGGCCAGAGGAGTGCACGTCGGCCGCGGCCGTACGTCGCAGCTGGCGATCGACGTGCGTCCGCTGGGTCCCTCCATCGAGCCCCGCGCGCTGAACGCGCCGTAGAACGTGTCGTCGTCGACCCAGCCGCCCAGCGTGAACGGCGTCTCGCTGAAGACCGTGGGCCGGCCGGACCCGGTGGCGTAGTAGCGGCCGCCGCGCCCGGTCATCGTGAAGAAGACGTCCTCGGCGGGCGAGAGCACGGCAGTCGACATCGGCCCGTCGGCCTCGTCGGTGAAGGTCGGGGCCCACGCGAACCCGCCACCGGGCAGCTCCTTCGCGTAGCCATGGATGCCGGCCTCGTCGCGGAGCATCGGGTTGCCGTCGACGGGCTCCGGTGCGCCGCCGTCGAGGGGGAAGCGCGTCCGGTCCTTCTCCTGGAGCGGGTCGATCGCGTAGACGGCCTCGTCGTCGAGACCGAGGAGGCCCGGAGGGAGCTCGCCGTAGAGGACGGCGAGGTCGTCGTTCTCGACCGAGCGCCCTGGCGCGCCGCGGAAGACCTGCTCGCCGGTGTCGAGGTCGAAGACCACCGGGACGGCGACGTGCGTGCCGTAGGGGTCCTGGGTCCCGTGCGCCGCGTCGACCAGGGCCAGCCGCCGCTGGTCGGGGGAGAGGGCCAGCGAGAAGGCGTCGAGCTCCGCGACCTCCTCGGCCGGACCGCCGTTGGTGAAGTGGAGCGTCCCGCCGGCGATGTAGTAGATGCCGCTGGGGGTGACGACGTAGACGTCGGGCGCGGGATCGGCAGTGATCGCCTCGCCGCCGACCCGGATCTCCGTCCCGATCGCCCAGGACGGCGCGTCGACGTCGTACGACGGCGTGCCGACCGGCAGCTCGAACGCGGCGGGAGCCCCATCGGCGTCCGCGCTGCCCTGGTCGCCGCACGCCGCGAGCGCAGCCGCAACCGCCAGGGCCACGACCGTCCCGAGCATGCGACGCATGCCCGGAGGCTAGCCCGCAGGCGAATCCGTACCGCCCCGGGCTGATGTCGCCTAGCATTTCGCGGGCGGACGCACATCGAGGAGACGCAGTGACCACATGGGGGCGTCGCCTCGCGAAGGGCGTTGCCGTGCTCGGGGTGGGGTTCGTGGCCGTCGGGTTCACGTCCGTCTCCACCGGCGAGCGGGACGGGACCGTGGTCCGCGACAACCTCGCCGGCCAGGCCGTGCGGCTCTCGCTGCCGGCGGGCGACGGGAAGCCCAAGGGCATCGCGCTGTGGTTCCACGGCCAGGGCGGCGGCGCCGACCACCGCGTCGAGAGCCCGTGGCTGGAGGCGCTGCGCCGCGACGGCTGGGTGATCGCGTCGTCCGACTTCCACGCCACGTCGTGGGGCAACGAGGCCTCCACCGAGGACACTCGCCGCCTGGTGGAGTGGGCGGAGGAGCAGACCGGTCTCGAGGTGCAGATGTGGGTCGCGGGCTCGATGGGGGGTGCGGTCAGCCTCAACGCCCTCAACTTCGGGGTGGAGCCGCCGCCGTGCTGGTACGGCGTCAAGCCGGCGATCAGCCTGACCCGGATGGACTTGGTGCCGGGCGGGCGCACGTTCATCGCCAACGCCTACGACGGAGTGGTGCCCACCGAGCGCGACCCCGTCCGCAACCTCGCCTCGCTCCCGCTCGACACCCGCTACCGGGTGGTGGCGTCGAAGGACGACCACTGGGTGCTCTACGACCAGAACAGCGAGGTCCTGATCCGGTCGCTGACCGACCTCGGCGCCGAGGTCTCGCTGCTCCCGGCCCGCGGCCTGCACGAGGACCCGTCCCACTGGAACGCCCCCGACCTGGTCTCCTTCGCCGACAGCTGCCTCGACGGCGAGACCACCCTCGCTGCCGACTGACAGGCCCCGGGGTCTCGACACGATCGTCGCTGCCGCGCGTGGCGCCAGCCGACCTCCCGGCTAGCCCCGGAGGCCGGACGAGGCGAGGAAGCGGTCGACCTCGATCCGGACCGCCACCCGCTCGGGGTTCGGCCGCGGGGTGCGGTAGCGGGCGGCGTACCTCTCGCAGGCGCGGGCCACCGACGCCGGGTCGGTCAACACCGTGCCCGTGCCCTCGAGCGTCGACCAGCGCCGCCCGTCGACCTGGCAGGCGGCCAGGGTGCCGCGCTCGCGCAGCAGCCGGACCTTGAGCGAGCCGCCGGAGGCGATCACCCACGCACATTGCTCCTCGGGATCGAGCGCCACACCCACCGGTACGACGTGCGGCCGCCCGTCGGCGCGCAGGGTGGTCAGTGTGCAGAGGTGGCGTTCGGCCCAGAAGTCCAGCAGGGCAGGGGAGAGCTCGCTCCAGGTCACACCCATCGCTGGAACCAGACCCGGTCGAGCCACTCGGACTTGGTGAGCAGGCCGTTGGTCCAGATCGGCCAGAACCACGCGTAGTTGAGCAGCACCAGGACCACGAACGACCCGGCCACGATCACGCCGGTGGTACGCCGGTTGGACGGCAGGCGGGAGGTGCCGATCAGCTTCCCGATGGTCAGGGTCAGCGCGAGCACGATGAACGGCAGCATGGCGATCGCGTAGAAGAAGAAGATCGGCCGGTCGTCGTACATCAGCCAGGGCAGCCAGGTCGATCCCACCCCGACCACGGCCAGCCCGAACCGCCAGTCGCGTCCGCCGACCCACATGGCGACGGCGTAGAGCAGGGCCAGGATCCCGGCCCACCAGATCATCGGCGTGCCGATCAGCAGCACCTGGCGCAGGCAGTCGCTGCCGGGCGGGGCGTCGCAGCCGCGGGTGCCGGGTCGGATGCCGGTGTCGGCGGCCACGCCCACGGGGCGGTTGACGAACATCCAGCCGAGCGGCTTCGACGCATAGGTGTGATCGCTGCAGTTGAGGAAGTGGGCGTGGAAGGCGTAGACGTCCTGGTGGTAGTACCAGAGCGACCGCAGCGACTGCACCACCTCGCCTGCGCCGCTGGCGTCCTTCTCGGTGGCGGTCGGCCATCGGTCGTCGTTGAGGGTGTTGTCGGTCTCGCCGTTCTTGCACGGCTTCTCGGCCTCGAAGCGGGTGTACTGCGTCGAGGAGAGGTGCTCCTCGTAGGCATCGGCGTGCACCAGCCAGCCGGTCCAGGTCGTGACGTAGACGACCAACGCGACCAGCACCAGCTGCCCGAAGGCCGGCAGCCCGTCGACCACGGCGGAGCGCAGCACCGGCCAGCGGACGCCGAACGAACGCCGTGCGCCCGCGCTCCACAGCCACGCCAGCACGCCCAACGCCGCCATCGGGAAGAGCGCGGTCCACTTGGTGCCCACGGCCAGCCCGAAGCTGACCCCGCCGAGCAGCAGCCAGGGGCGGAACAGCAGTCCCCGTACCGGACCCCAGTCGCGTGGGCGGCGGACCTGACCGTCGCCCTGCTCCTCGAGCAGGGTGGCCATCCTGGCCCGGAACCAGCAGCGGTCGTTGACCAGGCAGGCCACGCCGCAGAGCAGGAAGAAGGCCAGGAAGATGTCGAGCAGCGCCAGCCGCGACAGCACGAACTGGAGGCCGTCGAAGGTGAGCAGCAGCCCGGCGACGCAGCCGAGCAGCGTCGACCCGGTGAGCCGCCGCGCGAGGCGGCACATCACCAGCACCATCAGCGCCCCGACGACCGCGGCCGAGATCCGCCACCCGAAGGGGTCCATGCCGAAGGCCTTCTCGCCCAGCGCGATCAGCCACTTGCCGGCCTCGGGGTGGACGACCATCGCCGGGTCGCCCGTCCAGAGGCCGGTGGTCCTGCCGTCGAGGATGGCGTCGTTGACCTCGACCTTGTCGACGTTCTCGACATAGCCGCGGACGTAGCCGTTGTGGAGCAGCGACCACGCGTCCTTGGCGTAGTAGGTCTCGTCGAACTCGAACTCCTTCGGGGACCCGAGGTGCCACAGGCGCAGCCCCAGCGCCAGCAGGGTGATGCCGATCGGGGCCAGCCAGCCGAACAGCCGACCGTCGAGGTCCAGACCCCGCCGGGCCCGCTCTGCCGCCAGCGGTACGTCGTCACCGGAGGCGGTGCGTGACAGGCCGGTGCGAGGCGGTCGCTCCACGGTCGTCACGACGGCGAACTCTACGTGGCTGACATGATCGGAACCGTGACCATCGAAGGCGCCGGCACGCTCGTCCTGGCCGCGACCCCGATCGGGCAGGTGGGCGACGCGCCGCCGCGTCTCGCCGAGGAGCTCGCCGCCGCCGACGTGGTGGCGGCCGAGGACACCCGGCGGCTCCGGCGGCTCACCAACGATCTCGGCATCACGCTCGGCGGCCGGGTGGTGTCCTACTTCGAGGGCAACGAGTCCGCGCGCACACCGACCCTGCTGGAGGCGCTGCGCGAGGGCGGCCGGGTCGTGCTGGTGACCGACGCCGGCATGCCCAGCGTCTCCGACCCGGGCTACCGGCTGGTCGTGGCGGCGGTCGAGGCCGGCGTCCGCGTGACCGCGGTGCCCGGCCCCTCGGCCGTGCTCACCGCGCTCGCGGTCTCGGGCCTGCCGGTCGACCGCTTCTGCTTCGAGGGCTTCCTGCCGCGCAAGCAGGGGGAGCGGGCCCGGCGCCTCGAGGCGTTGGCCGCCGAGGAGCGGACCATGGTCTTCTTCGAGGCGCCGCACCGCAC
>JALZCZ010000320.1 GCA_030862825.1 Actinomycetota bacterium
GCCCGGAGACGGACCGGCTCGCGAGCAGCCTCGCGGATCTCTGACGGGCGCTGCCCCGCACATGACGACGGGCCGTCCCCCCGCAGGAGGACGGCCCGTGGTCAGGATCGCGTCAGGACTTCTTCGCGGTCTTCTTCGCTGTCTTCTTGGCGGGTGCCTTCTTGGTGGTGGTCTTCTTTGCAGGAGCCTTCTTGGCCGCCGTCTTCTTGGCAGGAGCCTTCTTCGCGGCGGTCTTCTTGGCAGGTGCCTTCTTCGCGGTCGTCTTCTTGGCGGTGGCCTTCTTGGCCGGCGACGCCTTCTTGGCCGCCGTCTTCTTGGCGGGAGCCTTCTTGGCGGGAGCCTTCTTGGCAGGTGCCTTCTTGGCCGTCGCCTTCTTGGCCGTCGCCTTCTTGGCCGTCGCCTTCTTGGCCGCGGACGTCGCCTTCTTGGCCGCCGGAGAGGCAGCCGCGACCGTGAGCTTGGGCAGCTTCTTGGCGCCCGAGACCACGTTCTTCAGGTCGGCGCCGGCGCTGAACTTCGGCACCGACGTCTTCTTGGCCTTGATCCGCGCACCGGTCTGCGGGTTGCGGACCCAACGGGCCTCGCGGACCCGCTTCTCGAACGAGCCGAAGCCGGTGATGGCCACCTTCTCGCCCTTGGCGACCTCACGCGTGATCGTGTCCAGTACGGAGTCGAGCGCGTGGGCTGCGGCCCTGCGATTCCCCTCATAACGAGCGGCAAGCGCGTCGATGAGCTGTGACTTGTTCACTAGCTGTCCTTCCAATGAACTGGTGATGCCGAGCCCGTGCCCGACTTTCTTCAAGGCACGCTAGGCATTCGTGGCTGTAGTCACAATCACCACGCCGAGGAAGTCGAGAAGTTTTTCGGCGCGTCGAAGGCGCCGAGACGGCCCGATATCCCGCAGTTACTGGCTGAACTCGCCGACTCGGCCGACTCCGAATCTCCGTCGACGTCTTCCTGATATCGAGAATCCCCAACTATTGCTGGGGATTCTCGACATCCTGCGAAATCAGGTCACGCCTTGATCGTCGCGGGCTTCCAGCTCGGGCGGGTCTGTTCGTACGCCGTGATGTCGGCGTCATGGCCCAAGGTGATTCCGATGTCGTCTAGACCCTCCAGCAGCCGCCAGCGGGTGTAGTCGTCGATGTCGAAGGAGTCCTCGATCGCGTCGGGACCTTCGCCGGCACGCACGGTGCGCGACTCGAGGTCGACGGTCACGGTGGCACCGGGGTTGGCCTCGAGGTGGTCCCACAGTCGCTGGACGACCTTCTCGTCCACCTGCGCCGCGAGCAGTCCGGACTTGCCGGAGTTGCCGCGGAAGATGTCGGCGAAGCGCGAGGAGATGACGGCCTTGAAGCCGTAGTTCTGCAGCGCCCACACCGCGTGCTCGCGCGACGAGCCGGTGCCGAAGTCGGGCCCGGCCACCAGCACCGAGCCGCCGGCGTACGCCGGATCGTTGAGCACGAAGTCGGGGTCGTTGCGCCAGGCCGCGAACAGCCCGTCCTCGAAGCCGGTACGGGTCACTCGCTTGAGGTAGACCGCCGGGATGATCTGGTCGGTGTCGACGTTGCTGCGCCGCAGCGGGACGCCGACGCCGGTGTGGGTCGTGATCTTCTCCATGTCACTTGCTCCCAACGGGTGCGAGGTCGGCGGGCGAGGAGAGCGTGCCGCGGATGGCCGTGGCGGCCGCGACGGGGATCGAGACGAGGTGGGTCCGCCCGCCCTTGCCCTGCCTGCCCTCGAAGTTGCGGTTGGAGGTCGACGCGCTGCGCTCGCCGGGGTCGAGGGTGTCGGGGTTCATGCCCAGGCACATCGAACAGCCGGCGCCGCGCCACTCGGCGCCCGCCTCCTTGAAGATCTGGTCGAGACCCTCGTCCTGGGCCTGCATCCGCACCCGCACCGAGCCGGGTACGACGAGCAGCCGGGTGTCGGGGTCGACCTTGTGTCCCTTGATGATGTCGGCGGCGAGCCGCAGGTCCTCGATCCGGCCGTTGGTGCAGGAGCCGACGAAGACCGTGTCGACCTTCACCTCCCGCATGGGGGTGCCGGCCTCGAGCGCCATGTACTGCAGCGCCTTCTCACAGGCGATGCGGTCGTCGGCGTCGTCGAAGTCGTCCGGCGACGGGACGGTGCCACTCAGCGGCACGCCCTGCCCGGGGTTGGTGCCCCAGGTGACGAACGGCGCCATCTCGCTCGCGTCGAGGACGATCTCTTTGTCGTACTCGGCATCGTCGTCGGTGACCAGGGTCTTCCAGTGCGCGACAGCGGCGTCCCAGTCGGCACCGGTCGGCGCCTCGGGGCGGCCCTCGATGTAGTCGAAGGTGGTCTGGTCGGGCGCGATCAGCCCGGCCTTGGCGCCCCACTCGATCGACATGTTGCACACGGTCATCCGGGCCTCCATCGAGAGCTCCTCGATGGCCTGGCCGCGGTACTCGACGATGTAGCCCTGTCCGCCACCGGTGCCGGTGTGGGTGATCAGGGTCAGCACCAGGTCCTTGGCGGTGACGCCCGGCGGCAGCGAACCGTTGATGGTGACCGCCATCGTCTTGGGCTTGGCCTGCATCAGCGTCTGCGTGGCGAGCACGTGCTCGACCTCCGACGTGCCGATGCCGAACGCGATCGCGCCGAACGCGCCGTGGGTGCTGGTGTGGCTGTCACCGCAGACGATGGTCATGCCGGGCTGGGTGAGGCCCAGCTGCGGGCCGACCACGTGCACGATGCCCTGCTCGACGTCGCCGAGCGGGTGGAGCCGCACGCCGAAGTCCGCGCAGTTCTTGCGCAGGGTGTCGACCTGGGTCTTGGACACGGGGTCCGCGATCGGCTTGTCCCAGTCGACGGTCGGGACGTTGTGGTCCTCGGTCGCGAGGGTCAGGTCGGGGCGGCGTACGGAGCGCCCAGCGAGCCGAAGGCCGTCGAAGGCCTGAGGGCTGGTCACCTCGTGAATCAGGTGAAGGTCGATGAAGAGGAGGTCCGGCTCACCCGGGGTTGATCGGACGACATGCTCGTCCCATACCTTCTCTGCCAACGTCCTGCCCATGGCGCAACTCCCTCATCTCCGGTGGTGGCGTCGGTGCGACCACCCCTCTGGCTACGTCACACAGCCTAACCCTTGCATCCCATGATCTGAGACGGCAGTATTGCCATATGGACAACTCCAGCGGCGTCGGCGTACTCGACAAGGCGGCTCTCGTGCTCACCGCGCTCGAGTCCGGGCCGGCTACCCTCGCGGGCCTGGTCGCGGGCACCGGGCTCGCCCGACCGACCGCTCACCGGCTCGCCGTCGCCCTGGAGCACCACCGGCTCGTCGCCCGCGACATGCAGGGCAGGTTCGTGCTGGGCCCGCGGCTGGCGGAGCTCTCGGCCGCGGCCGGTGAGGACCGGCTGCTGGCCACCGCCGGCCCGGTGCTCGCTCGGCTGCGCGACATCACCGGCGAGTCCGCGCAGCTCTGGCGCCGCCAGGGCGAGCATCGGGTCTGCGTCGCTGCCGCCGAGCGCCCGTCCGGCCTGCGCGACACGATCCCGGTCGGCTCGCAGCTGACCATGCGCGCCGGTTCCGCCGCCCAGGTGCTGCTGGCCTGGGAGGACCCCGAGCGGATGCACCGCGGCCTGCAGAACGCCGCGTTCTCCGCCGCCGCCCTGTCCGGCATCCGCCGGCGCGGCTGGGCGCAGTCGGTGGGTGAGCGCGAGCAGGGCGTGGCCTCGGTCTCGGCGCCGGTCCGCTCCCCCGGCGGCAAGATCATCGCCGCCGTGTCGGTGTCCGGACCCCTCGAGCGGCTCTCCCGCCAGCCGGGCCGTATGCACGCCCCCGCCGTCCTCGCCGCCGCCGAGCGCCTGTCCGAGTCGCTGCGCCGCGCTGCGGCGGAGTGACATGCCTCGGACCGAGCTTGCGA
>JALZCZ010000325.1 GCA_030862825.1 Actinomycetota bacterium
GTGCGGTCTAGCGCACTCTGGACCACACGACCCGGGGGATCAGGAAACGACAGCGAGCACGTCGCGCGCGGAGAGGATGAGCAGCTCGTCCCCGCCGTACTTGACCTCGGTGCCGCCGTACTTGCTGTAGATGACCTTGTCGCCGACCGCCACGTCCAAGGGGACGCGGTTGCCGTTGTCGTCGACCCGGCCGGGACCGAGCGCCAGGACCTCACCCTCCTGGGGCTTCTCCTTGGCGGTGTCCGGGATGACCAGGCCGGAAGCCGTGGTCTGCTCGGCGTCGAGGGGCTTGACGACGATCCGGTCCTCGAGAGGCTTGATGTTGACCGACACGATGTCGACCTCCACTTTCTCCACGTTGTCTGAACTTGTCTGGCTGCTGGAGGACGGGTGTCCTCCCACGTTGGGGCTTGCTGGAGGTACGCCGTCGCGGGGGTCGCACTTCGTCGCAAGCACTGGCACCCTCGGTGTGAGAGTGCCAATACAGAAACTAGCACTCACCCCCGGGGAGTGCCAGCGCGGGTCGGCACACCGGTCGCTGACAGGATGGCGGAATGGATCTCGACGCCTTCCGCTGGCTGCTGACCGACGACGGGCAGCGGCTGCTGGAGCGGGCCACCGCGCTTGCCGGGGCCGACGAGCTGCACACCCAGGAGGAGCTGCGTCGTACGGCGGGGGCCGAGCACGTGGCGGCGGCGGTCACGCAGGTCGTCCTGCGCGCGCGGGCGACGGCGAAGTTCGGGTCCGACGCGCAGCGGATGTACTTCACGCCGGAGGGGCTGGAGCAGGCCACCCGGGCCCGGGTCGCGGCGCACCGGGCCGCCCGGCTCACGGCGTTCGAGACCAGGACCCTGATCGACCTGGGCTGCGGCATCGGCGGCGACCTGCTCGCCGCCAGCCGGGCCGGCCTGACCTGCGCGGGCATCGACCTCGACCCGCTCCGGGTGGCGGTTGCCGAGGCGAACCTCGCGGCGCTCGACCTGCCCGGCGCGGTGGGGGTCGCCGACGCCACGCGCGTGGACATCTCGCCGTTCGACGTGGCCTTCGCCGACCCGGCGCGGCGCTCGGACCGCGGGCGCACCTTCCGGGTCGACGACTGGACGCCGCCGTGGACGTTCGTGGAGACCCTGTTCGCGGGCGATGCCTGCGTGAAGGTCGCGCCCGGCATCCCCCACTCGCTGGTGCCCGGTGGCGTCGAGGCCGAGTGGGTGAGCGACCACGGTGAGGTGAAGGAGGCCGCGCTGTGGTCCGGCAGCCTTGCCTCGGCCGAGCGGAGAGCGACGGTGATCGGCGAGGGCGGTCTCGCCACGCTCACCGAGGAGGACGACCCTGGCGCCGAGGTCCGGGCGGTCGGGGAGTTCGTCTACGAGCCCGACGGCGCCGTGATCCGGGCCGGACTGGTCACCGCGGTCGCGGCCGGGGTGCAGGGCGGCCTGGTCGACGACCACATCGCCTACGTCACCTCCGACGCGTCGTTCCGGACGCCGTTCGCCCGCGGCTACCAGGTCCTCGAGCACCTCCCCTACCGCGAGAAGCAGCTCCGCGCGGCGCTCCGCGAGCGCAACGTCGGCCGGCTGACGATCAAGAAGCGCGGGGTCGACGTCGTGCCCGAGCAGCTGCGCCGCCGGCTGGCGCTGTCCGGCGACGAGGAGGCGACGATCGTGCTCACCCGCGTCGACGGCAAGGGGACAGCTCTGCTCGTGCGGCCGTTCTGACGATGCCGCTGGCCGGTCAGCCTCGACCGAGCACGGCCTTCTCGGCGCCGATGGTGGTGTCGTCGCCATGGCCGGTGTGGACCACGGTGTCGTCGGGCAGCGCGAACAGCCGGGCCCGGATCGAGTCGACGATCAGGTCGGCGTCGCTGTAGGAGCGCCCGGTCGCGCCGGGGCCGCCCTGGAACAGCGTGTCGCCGGTGAAGACACAGCCGAGCTCCGGCGCGTGCAGGCAGACCGCTCCCGGCGCGTGGCCCGGCGTGTGCAGCACGGTCAGCGTCGTGTCGCCGACCTCGATCGTCATCCCGTCCGAGAGGTCGACGTCCCAGAGCTCGCCCGACTCGTCCGTGCCGTGGGTCAGCTCCCACAGCGGTCGGTCGGCCGGGTGCAGCAGGATCGGCGCGAGGGTCCGCAGCCGCAGCGCCGGCGCGACCCGTACGTGGTCGTCGTGCGCGTGGGTGCAGACGATCGCCTTGACCTTGCGGTCTCCGACCACGGCCATGATGTCGTCGACGTCGTGCGGCGCGTCGATCACGATGCACTCGGCGTCGTCGCCGACCACCCAGATGTTGTTGTCGACCTCGAACGTCTGGCCGTCCAGGCTGAAGGTGCCGCTCGAGACGGCGTGGTCGACCCTGCTTGTCGAGGGGGCCATCAGAGGATCACCACCGAGCGCAGCACGTCGCCGTGATGCATCTTCTCGAACGCCGCCTCGATGTCGTCGATGCCGATCTCCTCGGTCACGAACGCGTCCAGGTCGAGCCGACCCTGTTGGTAGAGGTCGACCAGCATCGGGAAGTCGCGCGAGGGCAGGCAGTCGCCGTACCAGCTGGACTTCAGCGCTCCCCCGCGACCGAACACGTCGATCAGCGGCAGGTCGGGCACCGTCATCTCCGGAGTCGGTACGCCGACCAGCACCAGCACCCCGGCCAGGTCCCGGGCGTAGAACGCCTGCTTCCAGGTCTCGGGTCGACCGACCGCCTCGATCACGACGTCGGCACCGTCCGCGCCCTCGTAGGTCTCCGCGGCGATCCGCTTGATCTCCGCGACCGGGTCGACCACCGAGGAGTCGACCGTGTGGGTGGCGCCCATCGCCTTGGCCTTCGCCAGCTTCTTGGCGTCGATGTCCACCGCGATGATCGGGCTCGCGCCCGCCAGGGCCGCCCCGGCGACCGCGGCCACGCCCACGCCGCCGCAGCCGATCACCGCCACGGACTTCCCGCGGGTCACGGCGCCGGTGTTGATCGCCGCACCGATGCCGGCCATCACCCCGCAGCCGAGCAGGCCCACCGCAGCGGGCCGCGCGGAGGCGTCGACCTTGGTGCACTGGCCCGCGGCGACCAGGGTCTTCTCCGCGAAGGCACCGATCCCCAGTGCCGGGCTCAGCTCGGTGCCGGCATCAGGCCCATCAGCGAGCGTCATCTTCTGGGTCGCGTTGTGGGTGTTGAAGCAGTAGTGCAGGTCGCCGCGCTTGCACGCCCGACACTCCCCGCACACCGCCCGCCAGTTCAGCACCACGAAGTCACCCGGCGCGACACCGGTGACGTCGGGCCCCACGGACTCGACCACGCCGGAGGCCTCGTGGCCCAGCAGGAACGGGAACTCGTCGTTGATCCCGCCCTCGCGGTAGTGCAGGTCGGTGTGGCACACCCCGCAGGCCTGCACCTGCACCACCGCCTCGCCCGGACCGGGGTCCGGCACGTTGATGGTGACCAGCTCCACCGGCTGACCCTTGGCCCGCGCCACGACTGCCTTGACCTGCTGCATGCCCACTGCCTCTCGACGTACGGAAGTCTCGGGATCATGCAACCACCCGGGTTCGAGCCCTACATCGGCGGGAACGCCTCCAGCACCCCTGGTCGTGCGCCACCCGCCACCGCGCCGGGCGTCGACCAGGGCAGCGGCCCCAGGCCATGAACCGTCCTGTCTGCTGCCGTTGTCGTCACTACCGAGACGGAGCTCGAGCCCCGCCCGGTTGGGCGGGGCTCGCACGACGCTACGACGGGTCAGTCCTCGGCACGGTCCTCAGCGTCGTTCTCGTCGGCGTCGTCGGCGTCGTCGGCCTGGTCGCCGCTCTCGTCCTCGACGCTGATCACCTCGAAGCTCTCGTCGAGGTGCACGTCGACCTCGGTGCCGTCGTCCTTGGTCACCTCGATCTCGTAGGCACCCTCCTCGTCGCCCTTCTCCGTGTCGGTGACCTCGCCCCCGCCGACGGCCTCCAAAGCAGCGGCACGTGCGCGGTCCATCTCGGCGTCACTCGGTCCGGCCGAGGCGCTGGTGGCCCACACCGTGCCTCCGATGCCGAGCACGGCCGTGGCCGCGATGGTCGGGATCACGATCCGCTTGCTGCGCAGGTTCCTGGTCATGTCTGTCTCCTCAGGTGGTTGTTCGAGACCCAGGTTGACGCGCCGTCACTGAACCTCACCTGAACGCGCCTGAAACCCCACTCAGGCCGGCAGCCGGACGACGAGCGACGCGCCGCCGAGCCGCGACTGCTCCACGGACGCCGTTCCGCCGTGGGCCGTCACGATCTCGCGCACGATCGCCAGGCCAAGGCCGCTGCCGCCGGCGTCGCGCGACCGGGCCTCGTCGAGTCGGACGAACCTCTCGAAGACCCGCTCGCGCTCGTCGGCCGGTACCCCGTTGCCGTCGTCGTCGACCCTCAGCTCCACCCAGCCGTCCGACTCACCGAGCTGGAGGGTGACCAGCGAGCGGGCGTGCCGTGCGGCGTTGTCGACCAGGTTGCGCACGACCTGGGAGAGCCCTGCGGGATCGCCGACGACCCGGCCCGCGCTCACCCCTGAGACATCCACGGTCAGCCCGTCGCGACGTGCCCGGGCCGCCTCGGCCAGCGCCAGGTCGTCGATGTCGACCTCCCGCCGCTCGCGGACGCCGTCTTCGTCCGTGCGCGTGAGCACCAGCATCTGCTCCACGATCCGCTGCATCCGGACCGACTCCTCGAGGACCGTGTCGGCGAGCTCCCCCTCGGGCATTGCACCGGGGTGCGCCTGGGTCACCTCGGCGGCCTGGCGCAGGCTGGCCAGCGGCGAACGCAGCTCGTGGGAGGCGTCGGAGACGAACCGCTGCTGCCGGTCGTGCGCGGCCTGGAGGCGCGTCAACATCTCGTTCATGGTGAGCGCCAGGCGGTGCAGCTCGTCGCGTCCTCGTGGCACCGGGACCCGCCGGTCGAGGCGGTCGTCGCTGATCGCGGCCACCTCGCTCCGGATCCGCTCGACGGGACCCAGCGCCCGGCCGACCACGACCCAGGTCGTCCCGGCGACCACGAGCAGCACCAGCGGCATCCCGACGGCGAGCAGCGGTAGCAGAGCCGCCGTGGACTCGCTCACGTCCTCCAGCGACACCGCCACACTCACGACGTAGCCGTCCCCGGCGTCGTCCGTCTCGACGACGTAGCGCTGGCCGGTGCCCGGGAGCTCGACCTCGCCGTCGGTGGCCGGCAGCGGCTCGCTGAGCGTCTGGGACGACACCACCACGTGGCCGCCTGCGTCCGTGACCTGCAGGACGACGTCGTCCACCTCGTCGTCGTCCTCGGCGCCGCCGAGCGTGTCCGGCAGCCCCGACGTCTCGATCTGGCCCGCGAGCTCCTCGGCGCGATCCTCGGCGGTGGTCGCGAGCCCGTCGGTCAGGGAGTCGCGCAGCAGCAGCACCAGCAATGCCGCCCCCGCCGCCAGCGCCAGCGCCACGACGACGACGGCGCCGACCGTGGTTCGGACCCGGACGCTAGCCACCGTTGCTTCCCAGCCGATAGCCCGCGCCGCGCAGCGTCTGGATCGCCTCCCGGCCGAACGGCCGGTCGATCTTGTTGCGCAGGTGACGGACGTAGACCTCGACGATGTTGGGGTCGCCTTCGAAGTCGACGTCCCACACCGCGTCCAGGATCTGCGTCTTCGACACCACGTCGCCCGGGTGGCGCATCAGGAACGCCAGCATCGAGAACTCCCGCGCGGTCAGGTCCAGCTCGGTCCCGCCCCGCCAGGCCCGCCGCGCGGCCGGGTCGAGGCGCAGGTCGCCGGCCTCGAGCACGGTCGGTCGCTCCTTGGCGCCGCGCCGAGCGACCGCCCGCAGGCGGGCGACGAGCACGGGAAACGAGAAGGGCTTGGTCAGGTAGTCGTCGGCCCCGGTGTCGAGGCCCTCCACCTGGTCCCACTCGCCGTCCTTGGCCGTGAGCATCAGGATCGGCGTCCAGTCCTCCTCGTCCCGCAGCGTCGCGCACACCTGGTAGCCGTTGATCCCCGGCAGCATCAGGTCGAGCACGATCGCGTCGTAGGTGTTCTCCCGTGCCAGCCATAGCCCGTCGGTGCCGTCATGGGCAACATCGACCGCGAACCCCTCGGCCTCCAGCCCGACCCGCAGCGACGCGGCCAGTCGCTTCTCGTCGTCGACGACCAGGACCCGCATGGGACCGATTCTCGCGTGCCGGGGCTGAAGGCCCGCTGAACGTGCAACCGTTGCGCGGTCCGAGGCGTGTGAGGGGTGTGGAGACCAGGGTGGCGGCGCAGGCTGACTTCGAGTCGTGGCTCGTCGCGCGCGAACCCGCCCTCCAGCGGCTGGCGGCCCTGCTCGCCGGTGACAGCCATGGCGCCCAGGACCTGCTCCAGACCACGCTGGCCAAGCTCTACCTGGCCTGGGACCGTCTCGACCACACCGAAAGCGTCGACGCGTACGCGCGGCGGATTCTGGTCAACGAGCACCGGTCCGCCTGGCGGCGGCCGTCTCGCCGGCGGGAGGTGGTCACCGACCTCGTGCCCGAGGGCGCCACCGTCGACCATGACTACGACGGCAGCCGCGAGGCCGTCTGGGCGTTCGTCCAGTCGTTGCCGCCACGCCAGCGGGCCGTGATCGTGCTGCGCTACTACGAGGAGCTGACCGAGCCCGAGACAGCCGAGGTGCTCGGCATCTCCGTCGGCACGGTCAAGTCGCAGGCGAGCCGGGCCATCGCCGCTCTGCGTGTCCGCGTGCCCGAGGAGGACCGATGACCGAGGACCTGCTGCGCGAAGCCCTGCGCGAGCGCGCCGACCGGACGGCATACGAGCCGACTCCGCTGGCTCGGGTCGCGACAGCTGCTCACGCGATCCGCCGGCGCCGGCGGACGGCGGGCGTGCTGATCGCCGCGGCGGCGATCGTCGCCGTCACCGTGCCGATGGCCGTGGTGGCGAGCCGCTCCGACCCCGACTCCGCACCGGTCCGACCGGGGCCGACCGAGCCGGTGCTGCCCTCCGACGGCGCCCCTCGCCCACCGGTCAAGGAGGGCGACTCGGTTCCGCCTCGTATCGCGTACGCCGTGGACGGCGAGATCATCAACCCTGACGGCGGGCGGTTCACTCCCCCTGGCGAGCTCGGAATCAGCACCTTCACTCCGTACGACGGCGGCTACCTGGTCGCCGGTGACCGGTCCTTCGAGGGCTCGGCCTCCATCATCCATTACGACGCCTCCGGTGCCATCGTCGACCAGTGGGTCGGCGCCGGCCTCGCGGTCGGGGTCGACGGAACGACGGCCTGGTCGTCGTTCAGCCCGCCCGAGTCGGGCCTGTTCTTCTCCACGTTGATCCACCGCGACGGGACGACTCAGGAAGTCGACCAGATCAAGCCCGAGGTCGTGGGCTTGGTCGGCCACGAGGTGATCTTCAACGGCGGCGGAGGCACACCGCGGGCGTGGATCACAGATCTGGTCGGGTCGCCCCGCCCGCTCGCACCTCTGCGCCACGCGGTGGACGCGGCGGCGGGCCTGGTCGCCGGTCAGGCCGACGACCGCATCGCAGCCGTCGTCGACGCCGCGACGGGTGCTGAGCTGTGGCGAGAAGAGGGCGCCTATGCCATGTCTCTCAGCCCGGACGGCAGGTACCTGCACGTGATGGAGGAAGGCCTCGGGCAGGCGGACACGATCCGCGACGCTCGGACCGGCGACGTGATCGTCACCGGGATTCGGGGCACGGGCCTCAGTGGGTTGCCGGGACTCCGGATCGCGGAGTGGGAGGACTCCACCCACCTGCTCGGCACCCTCGAGGGGGACATCGTGAGGGTCGACCTCGAGGGCGCCACAGCGGTGGCTGTGGCGCTGGGACGGCAGGACATCGTGGACGTCCCGTTCGCCGCCCGGCCCTGATTGCAACCTTCTTCGACGGGTTCGCGTCTTGGACACGTGAACGAAGGAGGTATGGCGATGCAGCTCGCCGCACGACCCAGGCCCGAGACTGGGCACATGGGTGCCAAGGCGCGTGCCAAGGACGAAGAGTTCACGGCGTACCTTCACGCGCGGCAGCCGAGCCTGCTGCGCACGGCTTACCTGCTGACCGGTGACCGCAACCATGCCGAGGACGTCCTGCAGACGTCGCTGGCCAAGCTCTACCTGGCCTGGGACAAGGTGCGCGACCGCGACTCGGTGGACGCCTACGTCCGCCGGATCATGGTCAACGAGAACAACTCGATGTGGCGGCGCGGCTGGAAGAAGCGCGAGTTCGCCACCGAGGAGGTCCCCGATCGTGAGGTCAGGGACCAGTACGACGAGGGCACCAACGACGCCCTGTGGCAGGTGGTGCAGACCCTGCCCCCCAAGGCCCGGGCCGTCGTCGTCCTCCGCTACTACGAGCAGATGAGCGAGGCCGAGACAGCCGATGTGCTCGGTATCTCCGTCGGCACCGTGAAGAGCCAGTCCAGCAGAGCCCTGGCAGCGCTCCGCGACCGAGTCCCAGCAGACCTGAACCCTCGCCACGGGGAGGAGGACGACCGATGAACGAGGAACACACGAACAGCACCGACCCCTGGGAGTCCGAGATGAGCCGCGAGTTCGACAAGCGCGTCCGCGACCTCCACGAGGCACCCCTGACTTTCGAGAACGTGAAGGGCAAAGCCATGACCATCCGACGCAACCGACGGATCGCCGTCGCCGGGGGCATCCTCGCCGCCGCCGCGGTCGTCGTCCCCGTCGCCGTCTTCGCCGGCAACGGCCTGGGCGACTCGGACGGGAACATCGACCCTGCCGACACGCCGACGGTCACCCAGGCGACCGACCCCAACGACCCCACGCCGACCGAGACCGCGCGGCCCGCGGGCACGATCGGAGCCTCGTACCTCGAGGGCTCCACCTGGCACCGCGCGGACGGATCCTCCGTCGAGCTCGACGAGGACTACTTCACCGGCGTCGAGCTCGGCGACCAGCTGTTAGCCTCCAGCAACGACGAGGGCAGCTGGACGGTCGACGTGATCGAGCCCGACGGCAACGTCACCGACTCCTTCGACGTCCTCACGAGTCCGCCCGTCGCGAACGCCGACCACACCGCGATCGCGTACGTCGCCACCGACGGGACCGTGACGATCCGGGGAACCGACGGCGCCTCCTCGCTGGGCGGGGAGTTCGTGGACGGCGACTCGGTCGTCGGACTGACCGGTGACGACTGCCTTGGCGGAGGCGTCGAATGCCAGGCCTACGTCAGCCACGGCGACAGTTCGGCTCCCGAGGTCGTGGCCTCCGAAGGGATCACAGGGGTGGCGGTCCCTGGCGCCATCAAGCTCAACGACGTGTCCGCCACCGGCCTTCTCGCGGCGCAGACAAGCTTCAGCGACACCGGCTCCTGCAGCGCGGTGTACGACGGTGTGCAGGGTGCCGAGGTGTTCGCGACGTGCGACGCCACGCTGTTCGCCTTCTCACCCGATGCCGGCTACATCACGGGCAGCTCCGCCTACCTGGACGGCATCGGCCTCGGCTACGTCACCATCCTCGACGCGACCAGCGGTACGGAGCTTGCCCGGTTCACACCGAAGAGTGGCTTCGTCCGGGAGTCGGTCTGGGAGGACGACGACCACGTGCTGGTCAACACCTTCGAGCAGGGCGAGTGGCGCATCTACCGGCTCGGCGTCGACGGCTCGAGCGAGCAGGTGCTCTCCAGCCCCGAGGGCGACGACATGACGCCGGCGTTCGCGCTGCTCGGCAGCTCCTGAGGATCGGTGATGGCCTAGCT
>JALZCZ010000326.1 GCA_030862825.1 Actinomycetota bacterium
GGAGTGGCCCGCGCGCGGGCCGGGTCTCCGCCATCTCGTCGCGTACGTCGCGGGCGATCGTGACGCTCGCGGTGATCAGCGCCGTGGCAACCGCCGGGCTCAGTCCCGCGGCGACCAGGCTGGGCACGCTCGCCTGGTAGCTGGCCGTGGTCGCCACCTGGGCGCCGGCCTCGAAGTACGCCCGATGTACGGCGGCGATCTCGTGCGGCGCGTCCCTCACCAGCCGGGCGGTCCAGAGGTCCGACGACAAGTCGGCACCTCGGTCCTCGAGGGCGTTGGAGAGTCCTCCGTCGAGGATGACGACGCCTTCCTCGGTCAGCTCGGCCAGCACCATGGCGCAAGGCTACGCACGCACGTGGAAGTACCCGACCAGCGTGGTGAGCAGTCCGCCGTGGGTGACCCAGTCCCGTCGGGCCGACCGGACGCCGCGGTGGCAGTCCGGCAGACTGCGCTCCATGAAGGCGACACGATGATCGCGCGCATGTGGCGGGGCTGGGTCCGCACGGAGCTGATCGACGAGTACGTCGACATCGTCGAGCGCACGGGGATGGCCGGCTACCGCGCGACGCCCGGCAACCGGGGTGCCCAGCTGCTCACCCGCGACCTCGGCGACGGGCGCACGGAGCTGGTGACGCTGAGCTGGTGGGACGACCTGGACGTCATCCGCGCCTTCGCGGGCGACGACATCGAGGTCGCGAAGTACTACCCGGAGGACGACCCGTACCTGGTCGACCGCGAGACGACCGTCTCCCACTTCGAGGTCAACGGTCCGGACGCACTTCCGGCGTCAAGCCGAACGGCGTCCAGGCCGGCCGACAACGGCCGACCCGGACGCCGGGGCTCACGCGAGGTCGAACCGGTCGAGCTCCATCACCTTGACCCACGCAGCGGCGAAGTCGTGCACGAACTTCTCTCGAGCGTCATCGCTGGCGTAGACCTCAGCGAGCGCGCGGAGCTGAGAGTTCGAGCCGAACACCAGGTCGACGGCGGTGGCCGTCCACTTCAGGTCACCGGTGGCGGCGTCGCGGATCTCGTAGAGATTCTCGGTCGACTCCGAAGTCTTCCACTCGGTGCCGGGAGCCAGCAGGTTGACGAAGAAGTCATTCGTCAGTGCCTCGGGTCGTTCGGTGAGCACGCCGTGCTTCGCACCACCGACGCTGGTGCCGAGAGCCCGCATGCCGCCGACGAGGACCGTCATCTCCGGCGCGGTCAGGTTGAGCAGGTATGCCCGCTCGAGCAGCAGCGTCTCCGGTGGCAGCTTCTCGCCATCGCGAAGGTAGTTGCGGAAGCCGTCGGCGCGCGGCTCGAGTGCCGCGAACGACTCCACGTCGGTCTGCTCCTGCGAGGCGTCGGTCCGGCCGGGTCGGAAGGGCACTGTGACCTGGACGCCGGCGTTCCTGGCAGCCTGCTCGACGGCCGCGCAGCCGCCGAGCACGATCAGGTCGGCCAGGGAGATCTTCGCGGCACCCTCCGCGTTGAAGTCCTGCTGGACCCGCTGGAGGACGTCCAGCGAGGCAACCGCGTCCGCGTTGACTGCCCAGCTGCGCTGCGGCTCGAGCCGGAGCCGGGCCCCGTTGGCGCCGCCACGCAGGTCCGTACCGCGGAAGCTGGCCGCGGAGGCCCATGCCGCGCCCGCCAGCTGAGCGACTGACAGGCCCGAGTCGAGGAGCTTGGCCTTGAGGGCGGCTACGTCGGCGTGGTCGACCAGTTCGTGGTCGACGGCCGGCACCGGGTCCTGCCACAACTGCGGCTCGGCCACCCACGGGCCGAGGTAGCGATCGATCGGCCCCATGTCGCGGTGCAGCAGCTTGTACCAGGCCTTGGCGAACGCGAGCCGGAACTCCTCGGGGTTCTCGAGGAACCGACGGCCGATCTTCTCGTACTCCGGGTCGAAGCGGAGCGAGAGGTCCGTGGTCAGCATGGTCGGCAGCTTGTTGGGACCGCCGTGGGCGTCGGGGATGATCGCGTCGGCATCCTTGGCCACCCATTGCTTCGCGCCGGCCGGACTCTCCGTGAGCTCCCACTCGTAGCCGAACAGGATC
>JALZCZ010000368.1 GCA_030862825.1 Actinomycetota bacterium
GATGTGGGCGAGGGCGGTCGCGACCGGGGAGTCGGCGTCGAAGGGCCGACGACCGGCCAGGCACTCGAACGCCACGACGCCCAGCGAGTAGACGTCGGAGCGCGGCGTGGCGGGAAGCCCCTGTGCCTGCTCGGGCGAGAGGTACTGCGGAGTCCCCATCACCGCACCGGTCTGGGTGATGCCGGCACCGTCGGCGGCCCGCGCGATCCCGAAGTCGGTGACCTTCAGCTGCCCGTCCGGGGTGACCATCAGGTTGGCGGGCTTCACGTCGCGGTGCACGATGCCGGCCTCGTGGGCGGCGCCGATCGCGTCGCCGGCCTGGGCCAGGAGGTCACGGACGGCATCGCGGTCGAGGGTGCGGTCGGACTCCACGCCCTGGCGCAGCAGCACCGACAGCGGCTCGCCCTCGACCAGCTCCATCACCAGGAACGGCCGCGGCATGCCGGACCCGTCGGCGACGCCGGCGTGATGGGCCTCGCCGAAGTCGAAGACACCGGCCACACCGCGGTGGTGCAGCGCGGCGGCATGGCGGGCCTCGATGGCGAACCGCTCGCGGAACGCCGGGTCGTCGGCGTACTCGGTCTTCAGCACCTTGACCGCGACCTCGCGGTTGAGGGCGGTGTCGGTCGCGCGCCACACCTCGCCCATGCCGCCGGTGGCGATCCGGGAGTCGAGCCGATAGCGGTTGCCGTCGTCGACGAAGTGCTCGCTGGTCTGGTCGGTCATCCCAGGATCGCCTCCATCACGGCCTTCGCGATCGGGCCGCCGAGCTGCCCGCCGGCGATCTCGCCGCGCTCGATGCCGGCGGCGGACTCGATCACCACGGCCACCGCCACCTGGGGGTTGTCGGCAGGAGCGAACGACGTGAACCACGCGTAGGGAGGCACCGACTCGATGCCGCTCTGCGCGGTGCCGGTCTTGCCCGCCACGTCCACGCCCGGGATGCTCGCCGGGCTGGCGGTGCCGACCTCGACGGTGCCGACCATCAGCTCGGTGAGCTGCTCGGCGGTGGCCGACGAGACCGCCTGCGAGAGCTCCTCGGGCTCGGTCTGCTCGAGGTCCTGGTAGTCGGCCGACTGCACCTTGTTGACGAGGTAGGGCCGCATCACGGTGCCGCCGTTGGCGATGGCGGCGGAGACCATCGCCATCTGCAGGGGCGTGGCCGCGACCTCGAACTGGCCGATGCCGGTCTGGGCCGTCTCCGGCTCGTTGGGGTCCTCGGGGTAGACCGACGGTGCCTGGGGCAGATCCTCCAGGTAGTCGGAGTTGAACCCGAACGCCTCGGCCTGCTCGAGCATCGTCTCGGCCCCGAGCTCGTTGGCCATCCGGGCGAACGTGGTGTTGCACGACCACTCCAGAGCGGTCGCGAACGGCACTTCGGCGGGGCTGCACTGCGAGCGACCGTCGTTGCCGATGTCGGAGCTGGTCTGCGGCACGTCGTAGATGGCGCCGGCCGGCACCTCGTCGTCACTGTTGTAGAGCCCGCTCTCGATGGCGGCGGCGGCCGTCACCAGCTTGAACGTCGATCCCGGCGGCAGCCGCTTCGAGGCGGCGCGGTTGATCAGCGGCTCGCTGGGATCGGCGAGCAGGCGCTGGTAGACGTCGTCGACCGAGGCGAGGTCGTGGGAGGCCAGCTTGTTGGGGTCGTAGGACGGCAGCGACACCATCGCCAGGATCTTGCCCGTGGCCGGTTCGATGGCCACCACGGAGCCCTCAACGTCACCGGGCAGGTTCGGGTTGTTGGCGAGACCGTCGTACGCCGCCTGCTGGGCGTTGGGGTCGATGGTGAGCTCGACGCTGCCGCCCTGGTTGTCCTCGTTGCTGAGCATGTCGACCAGCCGGGTCACGAACAGCCGCGGGTCCTCGCCCGACAACACCACGTTCTGGGTCTGCTCCAAGCCGGTCTGGGTGTAGAAGGAGAAGAACCCGGTGATCGGCGCGTACATGAACGGCAGGTCGTAGGTCCGCTGGAACTTGTACTCGTCGTCGGAGGGCACGCTCTCCGCCACCGGGTCGCGGCCGACCAGGATCGCGCCGCGCTCGCGGGAGTACGCCGCCTCGATGATCCGCCGGTTGCGGGGGTCCTCGTTGAGGTCGTCGGCCTCCCAGAACTGCAGGTAGGTGGCGTTCGCCATCAGCGCGAGGAACAGGAACATGCAGAAGATCGAGATGGTGCGGATCGGCTTATTCATGACCCACCGCCCCAACCCGGTGGTCGAGTAGCGCGAGCGCCAGCGAGCGCGTAGCGAGACCGTTCACAGCTTGATCACCTGCGTCGACTGGTCGTCGGTGGGCTCGTCGTCGGACGACAGGTCCGGCACGGGGCGCCGGGCGTGGTCGGAGACGCGGAGCAGCAGCGCGATGATCACCCAGTTGGCGACCAGGGACGAGCCGCCGTAGGAGAGGAAGGGCGTGGTCAGGCCGGTCAGCGGGATCAACCGGGTCACGCCGCCGATCACCACGAAGACCTGGAGGGCGAAGACGCCGGCGAGACCGGTGGCCAGCAGCTTGCCGAAGCCGTCGCGGCAGATCAGCGCGGCGCGCAGGGCGCGCTCGACGATCAGGCCGTAGAGCAGGATCACCGCGATCACCGCGGTGAGGCCGAGCTCCTCGCCGATCGCGCCGACGATGAAGTCCGAGTGCACGTACGGGATCCGCCCGGGGTCGCCCTCACCGAAGCCCCGCCCGATCAGCCCGCCCCAGGCCATCCCGAAGAGGGACTCGACCATCTGGAAGCTGCCGGGGGTCTTGTCGAAGTAGGGCATCGGGTCGAGCCAGATGTTGACACGGTTCTGCACGTGGCTGGCGAACTGGAACGCCAGCGCGGCGCCGCCGAAGAAGAGCACCCCGCCGACGAACAGCCAGCCCGGACGCTCGGTGGCGACGTAGAGCATCACCAGGAAGAGACCGAAGAACAGCAGGCTGGAGCCGAGGTCGCGCTGGAAGACCAGGATGCCGAGGCTGACCAGCCACATGGCCAGGATCGGCCCGAGGTCGCGCCCGCGGGGCAGGTCGACGAAGACGAACCGGCGGCCGGCGAGGGCCAGGGCATCGCGGTGGAGCACGAGGTAGCCGGCGAACGCGATCACCAGGAGCACCTTGGCGACCTCGCCCGGCTGGAAGCCGAACGGGCCGACCGTGATCCAGATCCGCGCGCCGTTCACGGTGTTGCCGACACCGGGGACGATCGGCAGCAGCAGCAGCACGATGGCGAGCAGGCCGGACGTGTAGGTGAAGCGGGTCAGGATCCGGTGGTCGCGCAGCAGCACCAGGGTGGCGACGAAGAGGACCACGCCGATGGTCATCCAGGTCAGCTGCTGGCGCGCCCAGGTCGAGTCGTCGGCCAGGTCGATCCGGTGCAGCACGGCGAGGCCGAGCCCGTTGAGGGCCGAGACGACCGGCAGCAGCACCGGGTCGGCGTACGGCGCGACCATCCGGACCACCACGTGCGCGGCGACGACGAGCGCGGCGAGCCAGCCGCCGTACGCGACGATGCCGGGCGGCACCTTGCCCTGCACGCCGAGGCCGACCGCGGCGTACGCGCCGATGCCGACCAGGAGGGCGAGCACGAGCAGGAAGAGCTCGGCACCGCGGCGCCGGCGGTGCACGAACCCGAGGAAGCTCGGGGCCTGCGTGGCCTGCTTGCTCGAGCGCCGGGCCATCACGGCGCCGCCGTTTCGGGGTTCTGCAGCGCGGCGAGCTCCTGTACGGCGGCCTCGGCGGCCTCGAGGTCGTCGACCTCGATGGTCTCGGACACCCGTTCCGCGTCGAGCTCGGGCAGCCGGTCCATCTGCACGTCGCTGGCCTGGTAGGGCTCGGACAGGTCGACGCCCGGCAGGTCGGCGTTGACGCCGCGGAAGATCACCACCACGCCGTCCTGCTCGCCGATGTAGTACTGGCGCTGGCTCCATGACCAGGCGATCGCGGCGGCCACCCACAGGAGGCCGACCACGACCAGGAGCGCCAGCGCCCGCTTGAGCCACTGGTAGCGACCCGGCGGACGCGGCGCGTAGCGCGCCTCCTCCGGGTCGATCGGGTCGGCCTTGATCGCGAACGGCAGGTCGTCGGGGATCTCGGCGTCGATCGGCTCCATCTCGCCGGTGTCGCCCGAGCGGTGGCCGCGGAACAGGCTGCCTACGCCGCTGCTCACGGCCGGCCGGCCGCCCCTGCGGCGGAGCTCGGCGGCCGCACCGACCAGCACCGGCTCCAGATCGGCGTACGCCGGGTCGGCGGCCGCCTCCTCCTCGGTCAGGACGTCGGCGACGATGCAGGTGACATTGTCGGAGCTGCCCGCCTCCAGGCTCGCCCGGACCAGCTCGACGGCCGCGTAGTCCGGCGAACCCATGGAGAGCACGTCGGCCAGCCGGCCGTCGTCGAGCACGCCGCAGGCGCCGTCGCTGCACAGGAAGAGTCGGTCGCCCGGCACCAGCTCGAGCATGAAGAGGTCGGGCTCCGCCTCGTGGATGCCGTCGAGGGCCTTGAGGATCAGGTTGCGGTGGGGGTGGACCCGGGCCTCGACCTCGGTGATCCGCCCCTCGTCGATCAGGCTCTGCACGAAGGTGTGGTCGGTGGTGAGCTGGGAGAGCTCGCCGTCGCGGAAGAGGTAGCCGCGGCTGTCGCCGACGTGACCGATGCCGACCCGGGCGCCGTCGAAGAGGGCCACGGTGGCGGTGGTGCTGGTGCCGTTGAGGGTGGGGTCCTCGTCGACGAGCCGGCCGATGCGCACGTGCGCAGCGTGCAGCTCGTCGGTGATCCGGTCGAGCAGCTCGGTCTCGTTGGGGGGCTCGTCGAGCCGGCGCAGCTCCTGGATGGCGGTGGCGGACGCGACGTCGCCGCGCGCCGCCCCGCCGACGCCGTCGCACACGGTGAGCAGCCAGGGTCCGGCGTACCCGGAGTCCTGGTTGTCCTTGCGAACCCGTCCGACGTCAGAGATCGCGGAGTAGAGGAGGCGCAGGCTCACTTGCGCAGCTCCAGGATGGTCTTTCCGATCCGGACCTGGGTGCCGAGGGTGATGGTGGTGGGTTGGGTGATGCGCACGGTGCCGATGTAGGTGCCGTTGGTGGATCCGAGGTCCTCCACGAACCACTGGTCGCCGGACGCCGCGATCCGGGCATGCCGCGTCGAGACGTAGTCGTCGTCGAGCCGGATGGCGGCGTCGGCGCCGCGTCCGATCAGGATCGGCGCGTTCTCCAGCGCAGCGGTGGCACCGGCGTTGCTGCCGGAGGTGACCACCACCCGCGACGGCGATCCGCGGCGCCGCGGTGGCGCCTTCTGCTTGGGTCCGCCGCCCGGGACGGTGCGCGCGCCCTCCGGGACCCGCGCTCCGAACATGTCGGAGCGGATCACCGAGATCGCGGACAGCACGAAGATCCAGAGGATCGCGAGGTAGGCGATCCGGATCAGGAACAGCGTGAGCTCAGACATCGGGCCCCTCGGCGTCGTCGCGGACCACCCGCACGGTCATCGTGGTGGTGCCGATCTTGACCTGGGCGCCATCACGCAGCGTGGCGCGTGGCACCTTGCGCCCGTTGACCAGCATTCCGTTGGTGGAGCCCATGTCGTGGACCTCGATCTCCGGGTCGTCGTTCGTGGTGCCGGTCGACACGACCAGGAACTCCACGTGCTTGCGGCTCACGCCCGGGTCGTTGATGCGCAGGTCGGCCTCGGTGCCGCGGCCCACCACGAGGCCCGGCGGCTGCAGCGGGTGGTGGGTGCCGTTGACCTCGAGCAGCGCCCGCGCCCGGCGGACCTGGGTGTGGGTGCTGTGCCCGGTCACCTTGGCCTGCGCCTGGCTGCGGATCCGGAACCGGCCGGTGGTGAGGTCGTCGGCCGACTCGAACGCGATCTTGACCGGACCGGGGAAGACGTAGCTCTGGGCGTCGGCGTGGTCCTGCAGCTGGTCGGTCAGCTCCTTGGCCATCGCCGAGTCGTACGGCGCCAGCCGGTCCAGGTCGGTCTGGGCCAGCTCGACGTGGAAGTCGTTGGGCACCAGCCGCCGGTCGCGGGAGAGGATCTGGGCGTTGTTGTCGCACTCCCGCTGCAGCGCGGCGGCGATCTCGACCGGCTGTACGGCACTGCGGAAGGCGCGGGCGAAGACACCGGAGATCAGCTGCTCCAGTCGTTGTTCGAAGTTCTGCAGTCCACCCATGGTGCCCCCTCTCCGCATCGAGTCCACGGCATGCGAACGTGCCCAGCTCTCGCTGGGCTTCATCGATCGTATCGGCCGGATGCGCACGCCCGTCGAACCCTCGGCACCGGTTTGGGGATGCCGTGAGCGCTGGGATAGCCTTGCCCGGCTACACGCGCGAGTGGCGGAATAGGCAGACGCGCACGGTTCAGGTCCGTGTGTCCGAAAGGACGTGGGGGTTCAACTCCCCCCTCGCGCACGTGTGACAGGCCCCGGGTCATCGATCCGGGGCCTGTCCATTTCGGACTGGCC
>JALZCZ010000386.1 GCA_030862825.1 Actinomycetota bacterium
GCCTGAGTCCGACGCATGGGGCGTCCTCAGGCACACGACCTTCTACATCGGGCTCAGGTAATGGTCATGCCGCCGTCGACGGGGAGGGTCTGGCCGGTGATGTAGCCGGCGGCGGCCGATGCCAGGAACACCACGGTCGCGGCCAGCTCGGCCGGGTCGCCCTTGCGGCCGCACGGGATCCGGGCCTGCTGGGACTCCAGGTAGCCGGGCGGGTACTGCTCGGTCATCTCGGAGGTGAAGAACCCCGGCGCGATCGCGTTGACCCGGATCCCCTTGCGACCGGTCCACTGCTGGGCCAGGTCGCGGGTCAGCCCGATCAACCCGGCCTTCGATGCGGCGTACGCCGCCTGCGGCAGGCCCGCGGTCGTGAGGCCGAGCACCGAGCTGATGTTGATGATGCTCGAGCCCGGCTGCATCACCCGGCCACAGGCCTGGGCCATCCAGTAGCAGCCGTTGAGGTTGACGTCGATCACCTGCCGGAACTGCTCGGGGCTCTCCCGGGTCGCCGGCACCGCGGTGCCGATGCCGGCGTTGTTGACCAGCACGTCGACCCGGCCGAACTCCTCCATCGCCAGCGCGACCAGGTCGCTGCACGAGGCGGGATCCGACACGTCGGTGCCCGCGGTCAGCGCCCGCCGCCCGGTGGTCTCCACCAGCGCCGCGGTCTCGGCCAACCGGTCGACCCGCCGCGCACCGAGCACCACGTCCGCGCCCGCCTCGGCCAAGCCCTGGGCGAACGCCACCCCCAACCCGCTCGAGGCCCCCGTCACGATCGCGACCTTGCCGTCCAGCTGGAACATCTCGGTGACCGTCATGCGTCGGATCGTAGGGCGTCCTTGATCTCGGTCTTCAGCACCTTGGCCACCTTGGACCGGGCAGGTCCGGCCACACGTCGATCTGCTGGGGCGACTTCACCGAGCCGACCCGCTTCTTCACGAACGCGGTCACCTCAGCCGCGCCGCGGGTGACCGCTCGCCAGTCGCAGGTGCGGACCGGGGCGCCGGCCGACATCGCAGACTGAGTCGCTTGTCACGCAGCCGGTGGGCGACCAGGTGGGAAAGCACGCGGGCATCGGCGAGGTCGTGCTCCCCGGAGTAGAGGAGGAGGTCGCGCAGCAGGTCGAGGCCAGCCGGCTTGCTGAGTCGTGCCGACGCGTGCACTGCACAGATGTCGAACGGGCCGGGTCGTTGCCGATGTCCAGCTCGTCGCACGACGTGGGAGTGGCCGCTGCGGTCGGTGAAGGGGAGGTGCTCAATGGCACCGACGCACAGCAGCATTCCTGGCGCGGAGGGCTCGTCGACCGTGGGTTCGTCTGAGGTGCAGGCGACCGGCTCGGGTGTGGTGGTCTCGCCGTCACCCGGACCACAGCTGGCCGACGACAGAGCAGCGGTCGTGGCGAGGAGGGAGCGGCGGGCCAGGCCACAGTGTCGCGCACCGCCGACGCACTCCGTCGGCGGATCTGAGTCGCGCCCGGCTCACCGGGCGCGGTATCCTGCGCGCATGCGGACCACCACCCTGCTTCTTGGCCAGCCGCGCTGATCCAGAGGATCGCGCGGCCACCCCTCCATGCGAGGGGTTTTTTCATGTCCAGGACAGCCAGGAGCAGGCACGAGCAGGAGATCCCCGATGACTGAGCAGAGCGAGACCGACGTAACGGAAGCGGCGACGTACGACATTGCGGCGGTGCAGGCCAAGTGGCTGCCGGTGTGGGACGAGCTCGACCAGTTCCGGGCCGACGACCACTCGCCCAAGGAGAAGCGCTACGCGCTGACGATGTTCCCGTACCCGAGCGGCGACCTGCACATGGGCCACGCCGAGGTGCTGGCGCTGCACGACGTCATCGCGCGGTACTGGCGGTTCCGCGGCTACGAGGTGCTGAACCCGATGGGCTGGGACTCCTTCGGCCTGCCCGCCGAGAACGCGGCCATCCGCAACAACGAGAACCCGGCGACCTACACCTACGCCAACATCGAGACCCAGTTCTCGTCGATGCGCAGCTACGGCCTGAGCTTCGACTGGTCGCGCCGGCTGCACACCTCCGACCCGGAGTACTACCGCTGGACGCAGTGGCTGTTCCTGAAGTTCCGCGAGCGCGGGCTGGCCTACCGCAAGAACAGCCCGGTCAACTGGTGCCCCAACGACCAGACCGTGCTGGCCAACGAGCAGGTCGTCGACGGCATGTGCGAACGCTGCGGCGCCGAGGTCACCAAGCGCGAGCTGACCCAGTGGTACTTCAAGATCACCGACTACGCGCAGCGGCTGCTGGACTCGCTGGACGACCTGGCGCCGACCTGGCCGGACCGGGTGATCACGGCGCAGCGCAACTGGATCGGTCGCTCCGAGGGCGCCCACGTCCACTTCGCGGTCGACGGTCGTGCGGAGCCGATCAGCGTCTACACCACACGTCCGGACACCCTGTTCGGGGCGACCTTCATGGTGGTGGCAGCCGATGCGGCACTGGCGGACGAGCTGGTCACCGACGAGCACCGCGCGGCGTACGACGACTACCTGGCCGAGGTGCGCAAGTCGACCGAGATCGACCGGCTGACCGCCGACCGTCCCAAGACCGGCGTCTTCCTGGGCGTGCACGCCACCAACCCGGTCACCGGCCAGCAGATCCCGGTGTGGGCATCGGACTACGTGCTGGCCGACTACGGCACCGGCGCGATCATGGCGGTGCCGGGGCAGGACCAGCGCGACTGGGAGTTCGCCACGAGGTTCGACCTGCAGATCGTGCGCACCGTGCAGCCACCGGAGGGCTGGGAGGGCGACGCCTACACCGGCGAGGGCCCCGCCACGAACTCTGCCAACGACGAGATCTCCCTGAACGGCATGGGCGTCGACGAGGCGAAGCGCACGATCATCGACTGGCTGGAGGCCAAGGGCACCGGCAAGGGCGCCGTGAACTTCCGGCTGCGCGACTGGCTGCTGTCGCGGCAGCGCTTCTGGGGCGTGCCGATCCCGATCGTCCACTGCGAGGAGTGCGGCGAGGTCGCGCTGCCCTACGACCAGCTGCCGCTGGAGCTGCCGGAGCTGAAGGGCGCCGACCTGAAGCCGAAGGGCGTCTCGCCGCTGGCCGCGGCCGAGGAATGGGTCAACGTCGACTGCCCGTCGTGCGGCGGTCCGGCCAAGCGCGACAGCGACACGATGGACACCTTCGTCGACTCGTCGTGGTACTTCCTGCGCTACTGCTCGCCGGACTACACCGACGGACCGTTCGACGAGGCCAGGGCCCGGGACTGGATGCCCGTCGACCTCTACATCGGCGGCGTCGAGCACGCCGTGCTGCACCTGCTGTACGCGCGCTTCTTCACCAAGGTGCTGGCCGACATGGGCATGGTCGACGTGCAGGAGCCGTTCGCCGCGCAGCTGAACCAGGGCATCGTCATCAACCAGGGCAAGAAGATGAGCAAGTCGCTGGGCAACGGCGTCAGTCTGGGGGAGCAGCTTGATGCCTTCGGCGTGGATGCGGTGCGGCTGACACTGGTGTTCGCGGGTCCGCCCGAGGACTCGATCGACTGGGCCGACATGAGCCCGGCGGGGTCGTTGCGGTTCCTGCAGCGGGCCTGGCGGCTGAGCGGCGACGTGACCTCTGCACCCGGGGTCTCCGTCGCCGACGGTGACGTCGAGCTGCGCAAGGTGACGCACCGGGTCGTCCGCGACGCCGAGCAGCTGCTGGACGGACATCGGTTCAATGTGATGGTGGCCCGGGTGATGGAGCTGGTGAATGCGACCCGCAAGGCGATCGACTCCGGCTGCGGTCCGGCCGACCCCGCGGTGCGTGAGGCGACCGAGTCGGTGGCGATCCTGCTGTCGCTGGTGGCTCCGTTCGTCGCCGAGGAGATGTGGGAGCGCCTGGGACACCAGCCGAGCGTGGCCTCGGCCACGTGGCCGGTCGTCGAGGAGGCGCTGCTGGTCGAAGACTCGGTCGTTGCCGTCGTACAGATCCAGGGGAAGGTGAAGGCCCGTCTGGAGGTGCCGCCGGACATCTCCGAGGCCGACCTGGAGGCGCTGGCCCTGGCCGACCCGGCCGTCGTCAAGGCCGTCGACGGGCGCGAGATCCGCAAGGTGATCGTGCGCGCACCCAAGCTGGTCAACGTCGTCGTCTGAGGTTCGGGGGCACTAGCCTTCGGCCATGTCGATCGTCGTGGTCACCGACTCGACCGCCAGCCTCCCTCCCGACGTCGCGGAGGAGCGCGGCATCGTGGTGGTCCCGCTGCAGGTGGTGATCGGGGCCAACGCCTACGACGAGGGCTCGGAGGAGGCCACGCCGGCGAAGGTGGCTGAGGCGCTCCGTGCGTTCAAGCCGGTCAGCACCTCGCGCCCAGCACCGGCCCTGATGCTCGAGGCCTACGAGGCCGCGGCCCGGATGGGCGCCCGTCAGATCGTGTCGGTGCACATCTCCGGCGACATGAGCGGCACGTTCGAGTCCGCACAGCTCGCGGCCCGCGACGCACCGGTGCGGGTGGTGTGCGTGGACAGCCGTCAGGTCGGGGTCGCCACCGGGTACGCCGCGCTGGCGGCCGCTGACGCGATCGGCGAGGGCCGGTCGGTCGAGCAGGCGGCGGAGGCGGCGCGTGAGCGCGCCGCGGCCGCGTCGTCGCTGTTCTACGTGGACACGCTCGAGTACCTCCGCAGGGGCGGCCGGATCGGTGCCGCCGCGGCGCTCTTCGGCGGGGCGCTCGCCGTGAAGCCGCTGCTGGAGATCAAGGACGGCGTCGTCGCCTCCTTGGAACGGGTCCGGACCTCCGGCCGCGCCCTGGCCCGGCTCGAGGAGCTGGCCGTGGAGGCCGCGGGCGCCACGCCCGTCGACGTCTGCGTGGCGCACCTGGCGAACCCGGAGCGGGCGGACCAGCTCGCGGAACGGCTCGGCGAGCGGCTGAAGGACAACCTCGACGGCCGGGAGCTCTGGTGCGGTGAGCTGGGTGCCGTGCTGGGTGCCCACGTCGGCCCGGGGATGATCGCCGTCTGCGTGGCGCTCCGGACGTCCTAGGCGGCACGGCCTAGGAGTCGTCCACAGCCGGCGTCCCGGCGGCCGGTTGTCCACAGGCGCGGGCGCCGTCGCTTCCGGGTGTCGATCGATCTTCGTAGCGTCGCGGCATGCGATCACGACGTACCAGCTCGGAGCACCAGGAGGCGGTGGCCCGGCGGCTGGCCCAGCTCTCGGCCGAGCTGGGCGCCGCCCGCGAGCAGCCGCTCGCCCGGGCCAGCGGCGACGAGTGGTGGAGCGATCACACGCGGGTGAGCGCACCGGTGCCGGAACTCCGGGTGGTCCCGGCGCCGCCGGCGCCCGCCGTGTCGCCGGCACCGACCGTAACGG
>JALZCZ010000426.1 GCA_030862825.1 Actinomycetota bacterium
GAGCAGCACTGCGTCGCCTTCGCGGTACGCAGTGCCGTCCGCGTGCGTCACCAGGCGCAGGTCGCGCAGGCCGACCTGTCCGAAGCGGCCCGACCGGACCTCCGCGACGGGTCCGGTCGCGGACGACTCGACCCCGGCCAGCCAGTGCTCGTCGTGGGGGTCGACCCGCTCGGCGAGGTCCACCCGTCCCCGGGCCCGCCAGGCGCCGTCCTCGAGCGTCAGCACCACCAGGTGGGGGCCGGTCAGGGTGAGCGCCACGCCGTCGACGGCGCCCTCCGGCCGGCCGTGGCGCCGGCTGCGGTGAACGGTCGTGGTACCGCCGGTCGCCACCTGCAGGCAGGCTCCGCGGTCGTCGTAGCGGGCGACGAGGGTGACGTCGCCGCTCGCCAGGGCGAGCTCGGCCCGGCCGGGTCCGGTGACCATCGCCTCGACCGCGAGGTAGGGCGCGATCGGCTGCTCGCGGTCGGACCCGGGCAGCACCAGCGCGACCGGTCTGGACCGGTGGATGATCTCGAAGCGGGACAGCACCCGGCCAGTGTGACGTGGTGGTCTCGTCGCGAGATGCTGTCGGGCACACCAACGCCGACCACAACAGCGGTTTCCGCTACCGCGGCTCCGCGGCACTGTTCGCTGTCGTGCTCGCGGCGCGCTGGTCACGCTCGTGCCGGGCCCGCGCGTAGCTCGGCTCGCGCACGCGGCGTACCCAGTCGTAGGGCTCCAGTCCGGGGATCTGGTGCAGCACCGGGTCGAACGAGATCTCCGGATCCTGCTCCTGCTCGTCGTCCGGCAGGAGCGCCAGTCCGGCGAACGGCCACCACGGGCCGGCGAGGGTGGCACAGCTGAGCTCGAAGAGGCGGTCGTGGGTGCGTCGGGCACCCAGCAGCAGCGGTCCGCAGGGCGTCCGGTAGGGCAGCAGGGTGGTCATCGGCCGCTGCATCCCGCGGCTGGGGGTGAGCACGAACCGGGTGAACCGTCCATGGCCGGTGGTGGCGAAGAGCAGGTCGCCCGGTGTCCCGTCGGGGTCGAACCGGAGCGCCAGGCCCTGGATGTCGGGGAGCCAGGTCGGGAGCCCGATGGCCTGGGAGATCCGGACCAGGACGTCGTTGGTGCCGCTCTCGTCCAACCACCGCACGCCGGTCGACGGGTCGGCGCCGCGGCGGTGCAACCGAGCCCGCATCACCCGGCCCCTCGGGTGCAGCGGCTTCCGGGCGGGCCGGACGGCGGCCACGCCGCGGATCACCGTGGACAGGATGTGTCCGGAGGCGTCCGCGGCGGAGCTCTCGAGACGTCGTAGAGAAGGCATCGGCACCGGTATCCACCTGGTGGCACCGCCACGCAGGGGTACCGGAAGCTCCGCGAAAGGAGTCGTCATGACCACCCGTCAGCCATCCACCGCGACCGACCGCGAACCCCTGAGCGGCATCGCCCTGGTGGTCGGAACCGTCTTCCTCGTCGTGGGGATCCTGGGTTTCGTCCCGGGGGTCACCACCACCGACGACCTGGAGTTCGCCGGCCACGAGTCGGGTGCCGAGCTGCTCGACGTCTTCCAGGTCTCGATCCTCCACAACGCCGTGCACATCCTGTTCGGCATCGCCGGGCTCGCCCTGGCCCGGACGATCTCCGGCGCCCGGCTGTTCCTCGTCGGCGGCGGAGCGGTCTACCTCGTGCTCTGGGTCTACGGCCTCGTCATCGACCGGGGGTCGGATGCCAACTTCGTGCCCCTGAACGACGCCGACAACTGGCTGCACCTGGTGCTCGGGGTCGCCATGCTGGGTCTTGGGCTCGTGGTCGGGCGGAAGCGCGAGGAGGTCACCTGATCACTCGTCCAGGAGCGCGCCGAGGGGGCCGAGATCGATGTTGAGGTCGGCGGTGGTCAGGTCGAACCTCGCCTTGAGGTCCTCCATCGCGCGCTCGAGGTGCTGCAGCCCGGTGCCGAGGCCCTCGATCTCCTCGTCGGTCAGATCGCCTTCGTCGACACGGCGCAGGGCCTGCTTCTCCATCAGCTGACGGACCAGCTCGACGATGCTCAGGACCAGCTTGAACAGGTCGCGCTCCACCGACTCGGGGTCGGTCTCCATCCGCTGCTGGAGTCGTCGCCGCTCGCCGGTCATCGCGGCCCCGCCATGTCCGCTCGGATGGTCGCGATCAACGCGTGCAGGCGGATCTGCACGAGGTCCACTCCGGACAGGGAGATGACGATGTCGCCGGACAGCACCACCCCGGAGCCGAGCAGCCGGTCGAGGAGATCGACGAGCGAGAGCTGACCGAGGGCCCGTCCCTCGGCGACCTCCACGTCGGCTCTGACGGTGTCCGTCGTGGTCATCGCTGCTCCAACGTCGCGAACGAGTACGCCGCCCAGGGGCCGCCGCAGCTGAGTCCGAGCTCGGGATGGGCGTTCGCCAGCTCCTGCACCACGTCGGTGAAGGCCGACTCCTGCGCGATCTCCACCAGGTAGGCGCCGTTGAGCAGCATCTCGCGGTCGTGACCAGTGAGCCGTGGGTCCTGGGCGGGGAGGCGCCGGCTGGCCACGGACGCCCGGGCGAGCGCGTCGTGCACCTCGTCGGCAGCCCGCATCGCCTGCTCGGTGTCGGCGTGCCTGGCCTCGGTCTGGGCCTTCTTGCGCCGCAGGTACTCCGCTCCGCCGACCGGCTCGTCCGGCTCTCCGGTGGTCGGCGCCGCGGGGCGGGCGGGAGCGAAGGCCTTGACGCTCCATTCCATCCGGCCCTCGACCCGGTCCAGGGCCTGTTGCAGGGCGGGATACCACTCGTCGAGGCGGTGCCGGACCGCTGCGTCGTCGAGACAGATGGTCGCCAGTCGCAGCGGCGCCGTCGGCCCGATCGCGGCCATCGCCTGCACCACGGTGTCGTGGCAGCGGGCCACCTCCTCGAGCCACTCGAGGCGCTCGAGGTTGCGGGTCAGCCCTTCCTCGCCGTACTCGTCGAGGCCGACGGTGCTCACCACCGCGCTCAACCCGTGCTGTTCGACGACCTCCAGCCGCCCTTCGCCCAAGGCCGGCAGATGGTCGAGGACGTAGTGGTCGACGTCGCGGGTGATGGCGTACAGGTAGCGGCCCGTCTCAGCCACGGGACGCCTCCTCCTGGTTCCCCGACTCGAGGGTGTCGATCCGCTCGCGCAGCTCGCGGTTCTCCAGCGCGAGCTCCCGCGCACTGGCGGTCAGCATCGGGTCGTTGCGCCACCAGTCGATGCCCATCTCCTCGGCCTTGTCGACGGAGACGACGAGGAGCCGGATCTTGATGGTGAGCAGCTCGATGTCGAGCAGGTTCACGCGGATGTCGCCGGCGATGATGATGCCCTTGTCGAGAATCCGCTCGAGGATGTCGGCGAGGTTGGCCGGATGGGGCCGCTCCGTCTGGCTCATCGGGGACGAGTAGGGGCGCCGGTCGGGCGTTCGTGACGACTCGGTCATGTCACTCCTCCCCGGCGCCGCCGCGCACGTAGCGGCGGACCCGCCGGTAGCCCATCAGCTCGCCCTTCTCGTCCGTCTGGACCTCGTAGGAGGCGAGGATGTCGGTGGTGTTGGGGATTCGACGGAGCTCGAGCACGTCGACCTGCACCGTCCAGCCGCCGTCCCTGCGCTCGAGCCCGCTGATGCTCTCGGGTTCCTTGGCGGTCAGGTCCAGCAGCTGACGCGCCGCCTCCGCGGCGATCTGGGTGCCCGACTGCACGGAGGCCGAGGTCCGGCTTCCGTCGCTGGCTGCCTTGGCCGCTGCCTTCTTGGCCGGCGCACTCTTGGCGGTCGTCTTCTTGGCGGGCGTCCTCTTGGCCGCTGCCTTCTCGGCTGGCGCCTTCTCGCGCGCCGATCCGCTGCTCGACGACTGCTTGCTCGTACCTCTGGCTCTGGACTTCTTGGCGGTGGTCTTCTTGGCGGTGGTCTTCTTGGCGGTGGTCTTCTTGGGGGTCGCCATGACTCACTCCCTTCCAGGTCGGTCACGCCCGACCATCAACCGATCCACGAGCTGGTCCTCCCAAGCGATCGCCTCCTCGTCGGTCAGCTCTCCTGCTGCGTGCAGCTGGTCGACCCGCTCCAGCTCGCGACGGATCACGGCGGGGTCGTAGTACTGGTCCTCGGCCTGCTGCAGCACCTGCTCGGCAATCGCCACCGTGCCCCGGACAGGCGCCAGCGGGAGTCCGAGCAGACCGGTGATCAGTCCCATCAGGCATCACCCACGAAGTCGTACGGCGGCACCGGTCCGACCAGGCTCAGCCGGATGCGTTCGTGCACGACCTCGGCGAGCGCCTCGAGCTGTTCCTCGAACTGCTCACGTTGCTCGTCGTCGACCAGGACCGCCACGCTCATCACCTGCTCGAGCCCGGTGCCGGGCGTCAGGCGTTGATCCACCGTGAACGGGACGATCGCGTCCATCAGGACCTCCGTGTCGATCTCCCGCTTGTGTTCCAGCGCCTGCGCCACGAGCTCGCCGAGACGCACCCGATCGGCGTACGCCGCCTCCTCGCTGAGGCCGCGAGTCCGCTCTCGCAGCGCCGCCACGGTGCGGTCGGACGCCACGATCTCGGCGAGGATCGTCGGCTCGTCGTAGTCGGCGCGGAGGTTGAACTGCGCCCTGCCCTCGAGCTGGGCGAGCAGCTCTCGGAAGAAGTCGGCCTGCGGTGCCAGCACGTCCGCGACGACGGCCTGCGCGTCCGGCAGCACTGACCCGAACCGCACGGGCACGACCGGGCCGGACGTCGACAGGGCGTCCAGCACCGAGCTGTAGGCCACCAGGTCGGCCCGGCGGCCCGCCGGCCGGTCGAGCCGGACGTCGGCGGTGACCGCCGCGATGTCCTCCAGCTCGACCAGCTGCACCTGCGCATCGTCGATGCCGGTCAGACCCTCGGGGACCCGATCCTCCGCGGCCGCGACGACGCCGTAGACGCACAACCCGACCGCCGGGTCGGCGAGTGTCTCTGCCCGGTGGCGGACGTTCGGGGCGCCGCTCACGACTCCCTGGTCCTGCGGCGGGTCGAGGACGTCTTGCGCGCCGGACGACGCTGCCGCTCGTTGTCCTCATCTTCTTCGTCGCCGCTGGTCAAGGCGCCCTTCACGCCCTTGACGGCGCCCTTGACCTTGGCTCCCGCTCCGCTCTCTCGCATGCTGTCGAGGAACTCGTCCAGTGGCTTGCCCCCGCCCTGCGCCGCCAGATCGAGTCGGTTCGTCGCCTCCGCGAAGCGGAGGTAGGTGTCGACGCTGGCGACCACGATCCGGGCATCGATGGTGAGCAGCTCGATGCCGACGAGCGAGACGCGCACGTAGGCGTCGATGACGAGGCCCTTGTCGAGGATGATCTCGATGACGTCGGCGAGACTGCTGGGTGCTGGCCGCGCGAGATAGCCGCCGCTCCCTCGTGTGCTGGTGGTCTGGACCGTCATGAACTTCTCTCCTTCTCCAGTGCTCCCGGGTCAGCTCGCGCGTCGCCGGCGTCGGGTCGGGGCGGGTTCTTCCTCTTCCTCTTCCTCTTCCTCTTCCTCTTCCTCGTCCTCGTCCTCGTACTCGTCCTCGGGTTCCTCTTCCTCCTCGGACTCCTCGTCCTCGTCCTCGTACTCGGGTTCTTCGTCCTCCTCGGACTCCTCGTCCTCGTACTCGTCCTCGGGTTCCTCGTCCTCCTCGGGTTCCTCGTCCTCCTCGGACTCCTCGTCCTCGGGTTCCTCGTCCTCGTACTCGTCCTCGGGTTCCTCGTCCTCCTCGGAC
>JALZCZ010000448.1 GCA_030862825.1 Actinomycetota bacterium
GCCTCCCCCGGAGCGATTTCGTCCGGGACTACCCCGGCAGGTGGGCGCCGGCGAGGTCGGAGCCGATCCGTTCCAGCAGCCGTGCGGCCTCCGACATGCTGCGGGCCGGGTCGGGCTCCAGGTCGGCGCAGGCGTACGCCGCGGAGATGCCGGCCGCCTGGAGCGTGGCGTCGTCGATCAGCCGGCGCCCGCAGACCGCGACCACCTCGGCTCCGTGAGCGCGGGCCACGGCAGCCACGCCGACCGGCGCCTTGCCCCTCAGCGATTGCACGTCGAGCGACCCCTCCCCCACGACCACCAGGTCGGCGCCGGCCACCAGCGCCTCGAAGTCGAGGAGATCCAGCACGAGAGCAACCCCCTGCTCGAGCCGGGCACCGAGCATGGCCATTGCCGCGAAGCCGACACCACCCGCGGCCCCCGCGCCGGGAGCGTCACGGACGTCGGCTCCGGTGGCGGCTGCGACCAGGTCCGCCCAGTGCGAGAGCGCGTGGTCGAGGTCGCGCACCTGGTCGTGCGAGGCACCCTTCTGCGGCCCGAAGACGGCGGCCGCGCCGTCGGGACCGGTGAGCGGGCTGTCCACGTCGCACGCGACGACCACCTCGGCGTCGGCGAGGCCCGGGTGCAGCGTCGTGAGATCGAGGCTCACGACGTCGGTCAGCGCGCCGCCGCCCTCGGCCACGGGTCGACCTGCCGCATCGAGCAGCCGGGCACCGAGCGCGACCAGCAGCCCTGCTCCGCCGTCGGTGCTGGCGCTGCCGCCGATCCCGAGCACGACCTTCCGGCAGCCGGCGTCCAGGGCCGCGGCGACCACCTCACCCGTGCCGCGGCTGGTGGCGCTCATCGGATCGAGGGTGCCTCCGGGCAGTCGGGACAGGCCGCTCACGTCGGCCATCTCGACCACGGCGGTGTCCCCGTGGCGGGCGTAGCGGGTCTCGACGGGCTCCCCGGTCGGCCCCGAAGCCGTCACCGGCGCCGCCTCGAACGGCCCGCCCAGCGCCGCGTCCAGCGTCCCGTCCCCGCCGTCGGCCACCGGCACCAGCCGCAGCTCGGCGTCGGGAGCCACGGCCGCGATCCCCTTGGCCACCGCCTGCGCGACCTCGGGTGCCGTCAGCGACCCCTTGAACTTGTCGGGCGCGATCACGACCAGGGGCATGGACACATCCAAGCACCCGGCCACCTCCACAGTGCGTACGACGGACGTGGAGCCGGACCCGGTCGCGGTCCCGGCGTAGTGGACCGAGACCTCGTGGGTGCGGGGCCTCCTCCGGGTGCAGGGACAGCGAAGCACAGCCGGCGGTCAGGGCGGCCTCGTGCTCGGTGACCCTGATCGGCTGGCCGAGACCCTCTGGCGTCATCCGGATCGAGCCCGTCCGGACCGAATGAGGACCCATGAGCCGGCTCCTCCCCAAAATGAGGTATGAGAATCCCAAGTGCCGACTTACGCCGACAGGACCGCACATCGTCGCTTCCCTCAAGGAGACAGCGTGGTAGCTGACCTGGGCTGGGGAGCCCGGATGCGACGCTGCGGGGGGATGTTGCAATGTCACGTCTATTTCGCGTGCTCGGAGGAGCCGTGGTCATCAGCTTGATGCTGTCGACCACAGCCGGTCCTGCCGTAGCCAAGCCGCCGGCGAAGCCGAGCGCACCGACCGACCTGGCGCTGAGCGCCAGCAAGTCCGGATCAACGTTCAACGTCAAGGTGAGCTGGCGGGCCGGCACCAACGCCACGAAGTACGTCGTCCGACTGTCACGTGCCGGCGTGACGCTGGACTCGGCGACTGTGTCCGCGCTGACCTGGACCGGCCACACCACGGTGCCGGACGGCTCGACCGTCCGGGCCAGCGTGACGTCCTACAACGGCCGACGTCGCGGCGGGACGGCGACGAGGAGCTTCGTGCTCCCCGATCTGACCGCGCCTGTCGCGTCGTACACCGTGACGCAGAACGGGCCTGAGGTCAGGGTGGCTGTCAGCTCGGTGGACGACAACATCACCCGGGACGCGGACATCGTCGTAGGCATCGACTGGGGACACGGTACGCCGGAGCAGTGGGATCACTCGCAGCCCATGAGCCACCTCTACCCGGATGTCGAGGCCCGCTACGAGGCTCGGATCACGGTGGAGGACGAGGCCCACAACCAGCGGATCTATCCGCTGGGGATCGTGGTCAACGACGGGATCAAGCCGACGGGCGAGTTCGCCCTGGTGAACAGCTCGGCCTGGGCCGGGTGGACGAAGGTCAGCCTCAAGCAGATTCGCATCGACGACAACCTGAGCCCGGACGACAAGATCACCCGCGTCATCCGTTGGGGTGACGGAGCGACGACGATCTGGGAGCAGGGGACGACGCCGAACCACGTCTACCACGGGCCGGGGTTCTTCTCCCCGACGCTGACGCTGATCGACGAGGCCGGAAACCTCTCGTCGGCACTCCCGACGTCGACGGTCAAGGTCATGGTCGACTCAGCCAGGCCCACGATCAGGCTGACTCCGCCCAGGAAGCGGAAGTCGTCCGTCGCCTCGTGGCGGACCCTCAAGGGCCGCGCGGTGGACGCCCAGACCGGCGTACGCACGGTCCAGCTGACGGCCATCGAGAAGCGCGGGACTCGCTGGTACGCCTACAAGGCCAACACTCGCTCGTGGGTCAAGGCGCGGTCCAAGTCAGCCGCCTGGAAGCGGGCCGTCGCCGCCAGCGTCCGGCCGACGACGGCCGGGAACTGGTCGGTCAGGGTCTCCGGCCTGCGGAAGGGTCGGCTGATCTACCAAGCAAGGGCCTTCGACAACCGGGCCAATGCATCGGTCCGGGTGAGCAAGAGGGCCGCGCTGACGAAGCGCTGAGCGGGAGAGGACGCCGGCGCTCCGGTCGTGGCAGCTGTCAGGGCCGGACTCGGCTGGTCAGACGCAGCCGTTGCGAACGCCCAGACCACGCCTCCACCGGAGTGCCGACGCCGATCTCGTCACACGTACGCCTGATTCGCCGCCGAACCGTCCGCTCCGACACGTTCATGCGGCGGGCGATCGCCTCCGGTGCGAGGTGGTGGGGGAAATGTTCCAAGAGTTGGACGTCGACGAACGTGCTGCGCTCGGTTGACGCGGGTCGAACCACCTGGTTCTCGGGTCACTGATGCAGCCTTTCACCGAAGCCTCCTCGCCTACGATCCCGGCTGACCCGCCTCAGCCTCTGGGTGTCGCCCGCCGCAACATGACCACGTGCTCCGGCTGGAGCTCGTCGAGGGTCGTGACGCCGAGCAGGCGCATGGTGCGCTCGAGCTGGCCCCGCAGGATCTCGATGGTGCGGTCGACGCCGTCGCGGCCGCCGGCCATCAGCCCGTAGAGGTAGGCCCGGCCGACAAGGGTGAAGTGGGCGCCGTGCGCGATCGAGGCGACGATGTCCTGGCCGGACATGATGCCGGTGTCCAGGTGCACCTCGACGTCCTTGCCGACGGCGCGCACCACCTCGGGCAGCACGTGGAACGGCACCGGCGCCCGGTCGAGCTGGCGGCCGCCGTGGTTGGAGAGCAGCACGCCGTCGACGCCGACGTCGGCCACCCTGCGGGCGTCGTCGACCGTCTGCACGCCCTTGACCACGACCTTGCCCGGCCACTGGTCGCGGATCCAGGCGAGATCGTCGTAGGTCACGGTCGGGTCGAACATGGTGTCCAGCAGCTCCGCGACGGTGCCCGACCACGAGTCCAGCGAGGCGAAGGCGAGCGGCTCGGTGGTCAGGAAGTTGAACCACCAGGCCGGGCGGGGAAGTGCGTTGGCGACCGTGCGCGGGGTCAGGGTCGGCGGGATCGTCATGCCGTTGCGTACGTCGCGCAGTCGCGCGCCGGCCACCGGCACGTCGACGGTCACCAGCAGCGTGTCGAACCCGGCCGCCGCCGCGCGGTCGACCAGCGCCATCGACCGGTCGCGGTCCTTCCACATGTAGAGCTGGAACCAGTTGCGACCCCCACTCGACGGCGGGTTCGCGGTCGCGACCTCCTCGATCGAGGTGGTGCCCATCGTGGACAGGGCGAACGGGATGCCGGCCGCGGCCGCCGCGGTCGCGCCGGCGATCTCACCCTCGGCGTGCATCATCCGGGTGAAGCCGGTCGGCGCGATCCCGAACGGCAGCTCCACCCGCTGCCCCAGCACGATCCGCGAGGTGTCCACCTTCGACACGTCACGCAGGATGGCCGGCCGGAACTCCACGTCACCGAACGCCTGGCGCGCCCGCGCCAGGGAGACCTCGCCGTCGGCGGCCCCGTCGGTGTAGTCGAAAGGCGCCTTCGGCGTACGCCGCTTGGCGATCCGGCGCAGGTCCTCGATCGTGAGCGCCTTCGCCAGCCGCCGCTCCTTGGGCGACCACGTCGGCTGCTTGAACTTGAGCAGGGGCGCCAGGTCGTGACGCTTCGGCAGCTGCCGCTTCATGTGCTCACTCCATCACGTCGGGCGGGCAGCCGGAGCTCGGCGGCCTCCCAGTCGAGGCCGAGGCGGGGTTCGTGGCGGCGCACGTCGTGCGTGCGGCGGACCAGGTCGCGCATCGCGGCGAGGTCGGGCAGGTCGGCGCCGAGCGCCCGGCCCTGCACCAGCACGTTGCCGAGTGCCGCCGCTTCGGCGGGACCGGCCAGCACCGGCAGGCCACAGGCGTCGGCGGTCAGGGCGCACAGGAGGTCGTTCTGCGAGCCACCACCGACGACGTGGACCACGTCGACGGGATGACCGGAGAGCACGACCGCCGTGCGCGTATGGCGACGGTAGGCGAGCGCGAGGCTGTCGAGGATGCACCGGGTGACCGCCACCGGTGTCCGAGGAACCGGCTCGCCCGCTTCCTCGGCGAGCCGCTGGATCCGCTCCGGCATGTCGCCGGGCGCCAGCAGCCGCGGGTCGTTGATGTCGACGACCGTACGCAGCACCGGCGCCTCGGCCGCCCCGGCGAGCAGGGACGGCAGGTCGGTGCCGACCAGCCGGCGGTCGCGCCAGGTGCGCAGCGACTCCGACAGCACCCAGAGCCCCATCACGTTCTTCAGGAAGCGGATGGTGCCGTCGACACCGCTCTCGTTGGTGAAGTCGGCCAACCGTGCCGCGTCGGTCAGCACCGGCGCGTCCAGCTCCAGCCCGACCAGCGACCAGGTGCCCGACGAGATGAAGGCGAAGCGCTCGTCGGTAGCGGGTACCGCCACCACGGCGGAGGCGGTGTCGTGGGAGGCGACGGCCACCACGGGCACGTCGTCGGTGAGCCCGATCTCGGCCGCGACGTCGGCCCGCACCGGCCCGACCACGGTGCCGGGGTCGCGCAGCGGCGGCAGCACCGACCAGGGGATGCCGAGCCGCTTCGCGAGGTCGATCGCCCAGCCGCGGCTGGTGACGTCGTAGAGCTGGGTGGTCGAGGCGTTGGTGCGCTCGGCACCGATCTCCCCGGTGAGCCAGTAGGTGAGCAGGTCGGGCAGGAGCAGCAGGGTCTCGGCCGACTCGAGCTCGGCCGAGCCCAGCGACGAGACCAGCTGGTACAGCGTGTTGAACGGCAGCTGCTGCAGTCCGGTGACGGCGTAGAGCTCCCCCGCATCGACCTTGTTGAGCACCTGGGCGGCGACCCCCTCGGTGCGCGGGTCGCGATGGCTGCGCGGGTTGCCCAGCAGCGTGCCGTCGCGGTCGAGCAGTCCGTAGTCGACCGCCCAGGAGTCGATGCCGATCCCGTGCAGCGGCCCGGTCGCCCGGACCCTCCGGATGCCGGCGAGCACCTCTCGGTGGATCCCGAGGATGTCCCAGAAGAGCGCCCCGCCGGCCGACACGGCGGCGTTGGGAAACCGGTGCATCTCCTCGAGCTGCAGGTGTGACGTCGAGACCCTGCCGGACATGATCCGGCCGCTGGTCGCACCGAGGTCGACGGCCGCGACCCGGGCCGGGGCGGGACTCATCGCAGGAACGCCGCCGCCACGCCGGCGTCGACCGGCACGTGCAGCCCGGTCGTGTGCGTCAGGTCCGGGCCGCAGAGCACGAAGACGGCGTTCGCGATGTGTTCGGGTAGCACCTCGCGCTTGAGGATCGTGCGCTGGGCGTAGAACTTGCCCAGGTCCTTCTCCTCGACGCCGTAGACAGCCGCCCGGTTGGCGCCCCACCCGCTGGCGAAGATGCCCGAGCCCTGGACGACGCCGTCGGGGTTGACACCGTTGACCTTGACGCCGTGCTCGCCCAGCTCTGCCGCCAGCAGCCGCACCTGGTGGGCCTGGTCGGCCTTGGTGGCGGAGTAGGCGATGTTGTTGGGGCCGGCGAAGATCGAGTTCTTGCTGGAGATGTAGACGATGTCGCCGCCCATCTCCTGCTCGATCAGCACCTTGGCCGCGGCCTTGGAGACCAGGAACGAGCCCTTGGCCATCACGTCGTGCTGGAGGTCCCAGTCCGCCTCGGTGGTCTCGAGCAGGGACTTCGACAGCGACAGGCCGGCGTTGTTGACGACCAGGTCGAGCCCACCGAAGGCGAGCACCGCCGCGTCGACCATCGCCTGCACGGCGTCGGCCTTGCTGACGTCGACCGCCACCCCGATCGCCACGTCAGTGCCGCCGATCTCGGCCGCCGCGGCCTGCGCCTTGCCGGCATCCAGGTCGGCGATCACGACGCAGGCACCTTCGGCGGCCAGCTTGGCGGCAGTGGCCTTGCCGATGCCGCTGGCGGCACCGGTGACCAGCGCGATCCGGGTGGCCAGCGGCTTGGGCTTCGGCATCCGCTGGAGCTTGGCCTCCTCGAGGGCCCAGTACTCGATCCGGAACTTCTCGGCCTCGTCGATCGGTGCGTACGTCGACAGCCCCTCGGCGCCGCGCATCACGTTGATCGCGTTGACGTAGAACTCGCCGGCGACCCGCGCGGTCTGCTTGTCCTTGCCGTAGCTGAACATGCCGACACCCGGCACCAGCACGATCAGGGGGTCGGCCCCGCGGATGGCCGGGGACTCCGGGGTCGCGTTGCGGTCGTAGTAGCCCTGGTAGTCCGCGCGGTAGGGGACGGCGAGCTCCTTGAGCCGCGCGATCGACTCCTCGACCGTCGCCGACGCCGGCAGGTCCAGCACGAGCGGCTTCACCTTGGTGCGCAGGAAGTGGTCGGGGCACGACGTGCCGAGCTCGGCCAGCCGAGTGTGCTCGGCGCGGGCGAGGAAGTCGAGGACGACGTCGGAGTCGGTGAAGTGGCCGACCATAGGGCGGTCCGCCGAAGCGATGCCGCGGACGGTCGCCGCCAGCTTGGCGGCCTTGGCGCGGCGCTCGTCGGCCGGCAGCGCGGCGTAGCCCTCGAGGGGCGGTCCGAACGGCTCGGGCTTGCCGTGCGCGGCGATGTAGTCGGCGGCGGTGTCGATGATCCAGAGCGACCGCGCCTCCGCCTCCTCGCTGGTCTCGCCCCACGCGGTGATGCCGTGGCCACCCAGGATGCAGCCGACCGCCTGCGGGTTCCGCCTCTTGATCTCGGCGATGTCGAGCCCGAGCTGGAAGCCGGGCCGACGCCAGGGCACCCAGACCACCTGGTCCTTGAAGATCTCCTTGGTCAGCTGCTCGCCGTCGGCTGCCGTCGCGATCGCGATGCCGGAGTCGGGATGGAGGTGGTCGACGTGCGCGGCGTCGACCAGGCCGTGCATGGCCGTGTCGATCGACGGCGCCGCACCGCCCTTGCCGTGGAGGCAGTAGTCGAACGCCGCGACCATCTCGTCCTCGCGGTCCACGCCGGGATAGACGTCGACCAGCGCGCGCATCCGGTCCAGCCGCAGCACGGCCAGTCCCTTCTCGGTCAGGGTGCCGAGGTCGCCGCCGGACCCCTTGACCCAGAGCAGCTCGACCGGCTCACCGGTGACCGGGTCGGTCTCGGCGCCCTTCGCGGAGGTGTTGCCCCCGGCGTAGTTGGTGTTCCTGGGGTCTGCGCCCAGTCGGTTGGAGCGGGCGATCAGGTCGGCAGCCGTGCTGCTGACGGGGGTGCTCATCTCAGTTCCATCCTGCCTGCGTACCGCCCACGCGGTCCGCCTCGATCTGCTGCTGGTAGCCGCTCGCGGCGAAGGCGCGCACGGGGTCGCCGGGGAGCCCGCGCTCCTCTCGCCATGCTGCGAGGTCGGCGCGTACGTCGGTGTAGAAGGCGTCCATGAAGATCTCGTTGGCGCCGAGCACGTCGCCGGTCTCCTGCGCCACGCTGAGCGCCTCGCGGTCGACGAGCAGCGCGCGGGCCGTCATCTCCTGGACGTTGAGCACCGACCGGATCTGGCCGGGGATCTTCTGCTCGATGTTGTGACACTGGTCGAGCATGAAGGCGACCTCACTGCCCCCCTCGACAGCCGGGCCGTAGCCGCCGCCCCGGATCACCTCGAAGATGATCCGGAAGAGCTGGAACGGGTCGGCCGCGCCGACGATCAGGTCGTCGTCGGCGTAGAACCGGCTGTTGAAGTCGAACGAGCCGAGCTTTCCGAGCCGCAGCAGCTGGGCCACGATGAACTCGATGTTGGTGCCGGGCGCGTGGTGGCCGGTGTCGAGGCACACGAACGCCTTGTCGCCGAGCGCGGCCACGTGCGCGTAGGACGTGCCCCAGTCGGGCACGTCGGTGTGGTAGAACGCCGGCTCGAAGAACTTGTACTCGAGCACCAGCCGCTGGTCGTCGCCGAGCCGGTCGTAGATGGTGCGCAGGCTCTCGGTCAGCCGGTCCTGCCGGCCGCGGATGTCGCCCTGGCCGGGGTAGTTGGTGCCCTCTGCCAGCCAGATCTTCAGGTCACGCGAACCGGTCGCGTTCATGACGTCGATGCACTCGAAGTGGTGGTCGATCGCCTTCTGCCGGATCTTGGCGTCGGTGTGCGTGAGCGCCCCGAGCTTGTAGTCGTCGTCCTGGAAGGTGTTGGAGTTGATCGTGCCCAGGCCGATGCCGAGGTCCTCGGCGTACGACTTGAGCGCGCTGTAGTCGTCGACCAGGTCCCACGGGATGTGCAGGGCCACGGCCGGGGCGAGCCCGGTGAACCGGTGGACGGCAGCCGCGTCGGCGAGCTTCTCCTCGACGGTCCGAGGAGTGCCGGGAGTGCCGAACACCTTGAAGCGCGTGCCCGAGTTGCCGTAGGCCCACGAGGGGACCTCGATCGCCTGACCTTCGAGAAGAGGTGCGATCTGCGCGAATGTCGTCATGTCATTTCTCTTCGGGTTGCTGGTGGGAGGAGAGCGCAGCGAGCTGGTCCTCCAGGTGGAAGACCTCGGTGAGCAGGAGAAGGCTCTCGTCGGGTGGCCGGCCGTCGATGCCCGTGAAGAACTCGGACATCTCGGCCTGCCAGCGTGCGTTGACGTCGGTGGCCGCCATGGCGGCCTGGGCGCTGGTCAGGTCGTCGGCCTCGACGTACCCGACCAGCAGCCCGTCCTCCCGCAGGAACAGGGAGTAGTTGTGCCAACCGCTCTGCTTCAGTGCCTCGAGCATCTCGGGCCACACGGCCCAATGCCGCGCGACGTACTCCTCGACGCGGTCGGGCCGCACCTGGAGGTTGAAGCAGTAGCGCATGACATCCCTGTTCCTGCGGTGTGATGGATCGATGTGCCGACGACTCAGAAGTCGAAGTCGTCGATGTTGTCCTTGTTGAAGACGAACGGCTCGCCGAGCACGACCACGCCGTCGGCGCCGACCGTGTACTCGCCCAGCTCACCGGCCTCGAAGGTGTCGCCCTCCTCACCGGTGATGTCGCCACCGATCAGGGCGTTGGCCGTGTACGCCGCCAGGTAGCCGAGGTCCTCGGGGTTCCACAGCGCGAACTCGGTGACGGTGCCGTCCTCGATGAAGTCCTTCATCTGGCTCGGGGCGCCGAGGCCGGTCAGGGCGACCTTGCCCTTGTACTCCGAGGTCGAGAGGTAGCGGGCGGCCGCGGCGATGCCGACCGTGGTGGGCGAGACGATGCCCTTGAGGTTCGGGTGCGAGGAGAGCAGGGCCGCGGTCTGGTCGAACGACTTCTGGTCGTCGTCGTCGCCATAGACGGTGTCGACCAGCTCGATGTCGGGGTAGTTGGCCGCGAGGTCCTCCTCCATGAGCTTGATCCACTCGTTCTGGTTGGTCGCGTTGGCCGCGGCCGATAGGATCGCGATCTCGCCCGAGCCGCCGATCTGGTCGGCGATCAGCTCGATCTGCTTGGTCGCGATGCCCTGGGC
>JALZCZ010000475.1 GCA_030862825.1 Actinomycetota bacterium
CAGCTGTCATCGGCGCGATCGCGGCTCGGCGCAGCTACGAGGCGAACCCGCAGTTCCCGGTGCTCTACACCCCGCCCGAGGGCGTAGGCCCCGCCCAGGCGAAGTACATCCTCACCGAGAGCATCGACCGCGAGGCGTATGTCGCCACGCTGCTCTACGCCGCGGAGCGGGGCGCCATCGACCTGCAGAAGAACGGCGACGCCTGGGTGATCACCGACAAGCAGGGTGCTGCCGGGTGGGCCGGTCTGGACGAGGCGTCGCTGGACATCGCCCAGCTACTGGGCGGACCCGGCACGTCGTTCGTGGCCTCGCCGAAGGACGTCGAGGCGGGCAAGCGGCTGCAGACCGAGATCTCGGAGTTCGAGGCCAAGGTCAAGGACTGGGCGCACCGATCCGGCAACCTGGTCGGCTCCGGCCTGGGCGGGCTGGGCGGGCTGCTGGTCATCGCGTCCTGGATCCTGGTCGGCGTCATCGCGATCTGGAACCCGCTGAACATGACCATGCTCGCGCTGGTCCCGGGTGCCTTCGCAGTGACCGGCGCGCCGCTCATGAGGACCGGATCCGGCACCAAGCGCACCCGCCAGGGACGTGAGCTCTGGTCGCGCGCGGGTGGCTTCAAGCGGGTGCTCTCGACGCCGTCGGCAGAGGACCGGTTCGACTTCTCTGGCCGCCAGGAGCTCTACACGGCGTACATCCCGTGGGCGGTGGCGTTCGGCTGTGCCGACGAGTGGGCCGCCAAGTACCGCACCGAGATGGGCACCGAGCCGCCGACCCCCAGCTACTTCGGGGCCTACCACGCCGCCGGCACGGGTGTGCTCGTCAGCTCGATGGTGAGTGACTTCGACTCGACCGTCAGCAGCGCCATCTCCTCCTACCAGGCGACGCAGTCGTCCTCGTCGAGCGGCGGGGGCGGGTTCTCCGGCGGCGGTGGTGGCGGAGGAGGCGGCGGCGGCTCGTGGTGAGCGGCCACCGATCGACCAGACTCGGAACACCTAAGGAAAGAAGAACAACCTGATGCTGATCGCGATCATCGTCATCGTCGTGGTGCTGGTGCTCCTCGTGGGCTTCGTCATCACCGGGTTCAACAAGCTCCGCACCACCGATGTCGGCGCCGAGGAGGCGCTGGGCGGCATCGACGTCCAGCTCACCCGTCGGGCCGAGCTGATCCCCAACCTGGTCGAGACCGTGAAGGGCTACGCCGCGCACGAGAAGGGCGTCTTCGAGGAGGTCACCAAGGCCCGTGCCGGGGTCGCCGCGGCCGCCGCCGGCGACGACGTACCGGCCAAGGCCGCCGCCGATGCCGAGCTGCAGCAGGCCCTGGTGCGACTGAACGCGGTCGCCGAGGCCTATCCCGACCTCAAGGCCAATACCAACTTCCTCGAGCTGCAGAAGCAGCTCGCCGACACCGAGAACCAGCTGTCCTTCGCGCGCCAGTACTACAACGACGCGGTGGCGACCCTCAACAAGCTGGTGCTGACCATCCCCTGGATGTTCCTCACCGGCATCGCCGGCGTGCACAAACGCGAGTTCTACGACGCCCCCGAGGGCCACGACCTCGCGCCCACGGTGAAGTTCTAGGTCTCGATACGCTCGCTGGCGCTCGCTACTCGACCGACGATTCCTTTCGTTGGTCGAGTAGGTCGAGCCCTTGGTCGAGGCCGTATCCGGGACCCAGCGAGTGGAACGGTGTCCGCTTCGCTGATCGGGTCTCGATGCGCTCGCTGGCGCTCGCTACTCGACCGACGGTTCCTTTCGTTGGTCGAGTGGGCCGAGCCCCTGGGCGAGGCCGTATCGGGACCCAGCGAGTGGAACGGTGTCCGCTTCGCTGATCGGGTCTCGATACGCCGCCACGGCTACTCGACCTGCCCTCGCCCACGCAGCGCGCTCGTTCCTCGCGCGCTGCTGCCCGGTCAGAACACGTTGAACGGGCGGAACTGGATGGAGATGCGCGGACCGGCCGAGGAGACCTTCGGTACGGCGTGCTCCCAGGTGCGCTGGCAGCTGCCGCCCATCACCACGAGGTCGCCGTGGCCCATCTCGATGGCGATCGAGTCGCCGCCGCCGCGGGGGCGCAGGCAGAGCTTGCGCGGGTCGCCGACGGAGATGATCGCGACCATCGTGTCGTGGGTGTTGCCGCGGCCGATCCGGTCGCCGTGCCAGGCCACGCTGTCGTGGCCGTCGCGGTAGTAGCAGCAGCCGGCGGTGCGGAACCGCTCCAGCAGCTCCGGCAGGTAGTGGTCGGACAGCGCCTCCCGGGCCTCGGTGAGCACCGGGTGGGGGAGGGGCTCGTCGATCATGTAGGTGTGCACGAGCCGCGGCACGTCGACGACACGGTCGTACATCTGTCGGCGCTCCGCGCGCCACGGCACCTCGGCGACCATGGTCGCGAAAACGTCGTCGGGCTGGGGGAGCCAGGTGCGGGCGACGTCGACCCAGGCGCCGTCGGTCAGCTCCCGGCGCTGCAGCCTCTCGAAGCCCAGCGCCGCGGTGGGCGGCGCCTCGAAGAGCGTGCTCTGGAAGTCCACGGGACCCACTGTACGACAAGATCGAACAGATGTTCGAGTGGATTTCGCACCTGAGCTCGGTCGATCCGAAGGGTCCGCCACGATGAACCCGTAGCGGTCGTTTCCGGCCGCCGGACACCATGGGGCCATGATCCCCGCGGCCCGGGTGCACCGGCTGACCAAGACCTACGGCTCCGGCGCCGCACTGGTGCGGGCGCTCGACGACATCACGCTCGACCTGTACACCGGAGAGTTCACCGCTGTGATGGGCGCGAGCGGCTCGGGCAAGTCGACCCTGATGCACGTCTGCGCCGCCCTCGACACCGCAGATGCCGGACAGGTGCTGCTCGGCGATCACGACCTCGCGTCGATGAACGACGCCCAGCTGACCCGCCTGCGCCGCGACGAGATCGGGTTCGTGTTCCAGTCCTACAACCTGGTGCCGACCCTCACCGCCCAGGAGAACATCACGCTCCCGGTGGCGATCGCCGGACGCAAGCCCGATGCCGAGTGGTACGACGAGGTGATCCGCACGGTCGGCCTCGGCGACCGGCTCACGCACAAGCCCAACGAGCTCTCCGGCGGGCAGCAACAGCGGGTCGCCGTGGCCAGGGCCCTGGTCAGCCGGCCCCGGATCGTGTTCGCGGACGAGCCCACGGGCAACCTCGACTCGCGCTCGGGGGCCGAGGTGCTCGAGCTGCTCCGCGCCGCCGTCGACCTGCACGGCCAGACCGTCGTCATGGTCACCCACGACCCGGTGGCCGCGGCCTACACCGACCGGGTCGTCTTCCTCGCCGACGGCCGGGTCGTCGACGAGCTGCGCATGCCGGACCGCGAGCAGGTGCTGGACGTCATGAACCGGCTCGCGGACGCGACACCATGATCAGGGCGGCGCTGAAGAGCCTGCTCGGGCGCAAGCTGCGCCTGCTGATGAGCACGTTCGCGATCGTGCTCGGGGTCGCCTTCGTCGCGGGCACGCTGATCTTCACCGACACCCTGAACCGCAGCTTCACGGCGCTGTTCGCCTCCGGCGTGGGCGACGTCGTGGTCCAGCCGGAGAGCTCCACCCTCGGCGGGGGGATGCCCTCGGGACTCACCGTGCCGGCGTCGTACGTCGACGAGCTGGCGGAGCTGCCCGGTGCGGCTCGGGCCGACGGCATGGTCGAGGCGTTCGGCGTCTTCATCGTCGACGAGCGCGGCAAGCTGCTCGGTGGGGTCGGCCCTCCGGGCCTGGGCGGCAACTGGTCCGACGCGCCGGTCGGGCACGACCTCGAGGGCCTCAGCATCGTCGAGGGTGACGAGCCGCTGGGGCCGGACGAGCTCGTGCTGGACGCGTCCGCGGCCGAACGCGCCGGCTACGAGGTCGGCGACCGGGTCCCCCTCATCCTGCCGAGTCCGACGACGCCGCGCATCGAGGCGACCATGGTCGGGATCGCGGACTTCCCCGAGGGCGGCTCGCTCAACGGCGCCACCCTCGCCATGTTCGACACCGCCACCGCACAGGAGCTGTTCCTCGGCAGCCGCGACGAGTTCAGCAGCGTCTGGGTGACGACCCGCGACGGCGTGTCCCAGGAGGAGCTGCGCGACCAGGCGACGCAGGTGCTGCCCGACGACATCGAGGCCCTCACCGGAGACGACGCGGCCGACGAGGCGGCGACCGGCCTGCTGGACGCGATCGGCTTCATCACCACGTTCCTGCTGATCTTCGCCGCGATCTCGTTGGTCGTCGGCGCCTTCCTGATCGTCAACACGTTCTCGATCCTGGTCGCCCAGCGCAGCCGCGAGCTGGCCCTCCTGCGGGCCCTCGGTGCGTCGCGCCGACAGGTCACGGGGTCGGTGCTGCTGGAGGCGCTCGTGGTCGGGCTGGTCGGGTCCACCATCGGCCTGGGGCTCGGGGTGCTGCTGGCGATGGCGCTCCGGGCGCTGTTCGCGCAGTTCGGGCTCGACCTCTCCGAGCAGGCCCTGATCTTCACTCCGCGCACCGTGCTGGCGGCGTACGCGGTCGGGGTGGTGGTGACGATGGCGGCGGCCTGGCTCCCGGCACGGCGGACGTCGCGGATCGCGCCGGTGCAGGCGCTGCGCGACGACGTGGCCATGCCCGAGACGTCGATGCACCGCCGGTTCGTGGCCGGGACCGTCCTGGTCGTGTCCGGTGCCATCGCGGTCGGGCTCGGTCTCTTCGGCGGTGGGCCGGAACCGCTGTGGTTCGTTGGCCTGGGTGTGCTCGGCGTGCTCCTTGGCGTCGCGGCGGCGAGCCCGGTGCTGAGCCGGCCGCTGCTGGCGCTGGCGCGGTCGTCGTACGCCGCGGTCTTCGGCACGATCGGCAACCTGGCCGGCCAGAACTCCCTGCGCAACCCCCGCCGGACCACCGCCACCGCCTCGGCCCTGATGATCGGGCTGACGCTGGCCTCCACCATGGCCCTGATCGGCGCGTCGGCCAAGGCGTCGATCGATCGGGCGGTGGAGGAGAACTTCGTCGGCGACTTCGTGGTCAGCAACGTCTTCGGCGGAGCCTTCTCGCCGGCCATCGCCACCAGGATGGAGCAGGTCGATGGCGTCGAGTCGGTCATCCGCCAGCGCTACCAGTACGACGCCGCAGAGGTGGACGGCGACGGCGCCGGCGTGGCCGCGACCGACCCTGCCGCGCTGGCCGCCCTGGAGCTCGACGTGGTCGACGGCAAGGCCTCCGATCTCGTGGACGAGACGGTCCTGGTCAAGGAGAAGTGGGCCGACGACCACGGCCTCGAGGTCGGCGACGCGGTGACCGTCGACGCGCCGGCGGGTGAGCGGTCGTGGGAGATCGTCGCCACGTTCGAGGACAATCCGGTGATCTACGCGCCGATCATGACGACGCTCGCCACGATGGAGGAGGCGGGCTTTCCGGCTGAGGACAACGCGCTGATCATCGACGTGGCGCCCGGGGCCGAGGGTGTCCACGATGCGTTGGACGCGGTGGTCGCGTCGCTGCCGATCGTGACCGTGAAGGACGAGGGCGAGTTCGCGGCCGAGCAGCGGGAGCCGGTCGACCAGTTCGTGCTGATCATCTACGCGCTGCTGGGGCTGGCGCTGGTCATCGCCGTTCTGGGCATCGTGAACACGCTGGCCCTGTCGGTGATCGAGCGGACCCGGGAGGTGGGCCTGCTGCGGGCCATCGGCGTCAGCCGACGCCAACTACGGCTGATGATCACGCTCGAGTCGGTGGTGATCTCCGTGCTCGGCGCGGTGCTCGGCGTCATCCTGGGCATCACGTTCGGGGTGGTGCTGATGGCCGCGCTCCGCGACCAGGGGCTCGAGGTGATCCGGGTGCCGGCGCTGCAGATCGTCGTGTTCCTGGTGCTCGCGGCGCTCGTCGGCTGCCTGGCGGCGGTGTTCCCGGCACGACGGGCGGCCCGGCTCGACGTGCTCGAGGCGATCGCCACAGAGTAAAGGCGTCTGTTCGGATTCGACGGACGCCGACTGTGGCTGCGCCCTACTCTGCTGCGGTGGAAGAAGTACTCCTGTCGGACGGTCGCGCTCTGAAGCACGTCCAGGTCCGGGAGTACGTGCGCAGCCTCGTGGCCGGCAACGCGCCCGGCTCGCCCGCTCCATCGGAGCGCGACCTGGTGCACCGCTTCGGGGTGGCCAGGATGACCGTGCGCCAAGCGCTCGACGCGCTGGTGTCGGAGGGCCTGCTCGAGCGGATCCCCGGCCGCGGCACGTTCGTGGCCCGCCCGCGCCGGGTCGCCACGACGATCACCGGCTACTCCGAGGAGATGTCCCGCCGGGGACTGCTGCCCGAGTCGCAGACCCTGCTCGCCCGCCGCGAGCAGGCCGGGCCCGGTGTCGCGCGTGCGCTCAACCTGACCGAGGGTGACGCGGTGATCCACTGGCGCCGGCTGCGGCGTGCGGATGGCGTGCCGATCTGCGTGGAGGACGCCTACCTCAACGAGGTGCTGCTGCCCGGCTTCCTGCAGAGCGGCATGCCCACCAGCCTCTACGACGACCTGGCCGCCCGGGGACTCCACCCGACCTGGGCCGAGGACTCGATCACCGCCGACTCCGCGACCGACGAGGAGGCGGAGCTGCTGGAGGTCGCGCCCGGCGGCGTCGTGCTGCGGCACTCCCGCCGCGCCCTGACCGGCGACAAGACCGTCGAGGTCTCCCGCAGTGTCTACCGCGCGGACCGGTTCACGATGTGGATCCAGCTGGGGGGCGACTGAGCTCAAGCGAGCAGCAGGGCGCGAGGCACGAGCGCGCTGCGTCGCGAGACGAGCTCGAGCAAGCCCGGCGACGGAGGACGAGGTCGTGACGGCCGCGTCGAGACCACGGGACGTGCCCGGCTACGTCCCCGAGATCGGCTCCCTCGCGACACGGTCGGCGGAGCCTCGCGCGGCTCGACCACCCGGACCTCCGCCCGTGCGCGTATCAGCCCCTATCGTCTGAGGTGGCCGAGGGCGGCCGCGACCTCGCCGGTCTCCTCGCACACCCAGACCGGGTCCGGCCCGCCGAGGTCCGGCTGGATGTAGAGGGAGTGCACCGGCCCGTCGTCGCACTCCAGGCACATCGGCCAGCGACCCACCTTCTCGAACAGCGCATCCTGCACGTCCTGGGCGACCAGGCCGGCGACGTACACCTCGCCCTCGGGCCACTGCTCGGCCCACCACTGGCGCGACGCGCAGGCCTCCTCGAGGGCGGACACGGCCACCGCGGTCGCCTGGTGACGGGCCACCAGGTCGGCCAGCACCCGGGCTCGCGCCGACAGAACCAGGTTGTCCAGGCTGTCGTCCACACCCCCCATTGTGCGCCCGGGGCAAACCCGGGCCCGGCTTCCCCGAGTTGGTGCCTCCCTCGGCCTAGCCTGGGAGGCATGAGCGAGATGCTCCTCGAGGTGGCCGTGCTGCACGCGCGCGACGTGCCCGGCTGCCAGGAAGGCGGTGCCGACCGCCTGGCACTGGTCGTGCCCGGCGAGGTCGGCGGCACGTCGCCCGACCTGGCGGCCGCGGCGTCCGTGATCCGTGCCAGCGAGCTGCCCGTGCGGATCATGCTCCGGCTCAACGAGTCGTTCACCACGACCGGCGGCGAGTTCATGCGGCTGGTCGGGCTGGCCGAGGAGTACGTCGCACTCGGGGCCGAGGGTGTCGTCTTCGGCTTCCTGGACGCCGACCTCGAGATCGACGTGGAGACCTGCGCGGCGCTCGCCGGATCGCTGCCTGGCGTGCCCTGGACGTTGCACCGGGCCATCGACCACACGCTCGACCTGACCCGCTCGTGGCGGCGGATCGTGAACCTGACCGGCCTGACCTCCGTGCTCACCGCCGGCTCGCCCCAAGGTCTCCAGCACGGCCTCGACGACCTGCTCACCCTGGTGGGCTCCTCGCCCGACGTGGCCCGGCTGGCCACGCCGTCGGGCGGGCTGCTCCCGGAACACGTGCCGTGGCTGGCGCGGGCGGGCGTGCGGCAGTTCCACGTGGGGGTGCAGGTGCGTCCGGGTGCGACGTACAAGTCCTACGTCGCCGGGGAGTTCGTGCGGTCGTGGCGGTCGATGCTCGACGACGCCCCCGCGCGCACCCGGCTCGCATGACGATCCTGATCGACCCGCCCAACGCCGCAGGCCACGGGCGAATGTGGTCGCACCTGGCCAGCGACGAGTCCTACGACGAGCTGCACGAGTTCGCCCGTGAGCTCGGCATCCCCGAGCGCGGCTTCGACCGTGACCACTACGACGTACCGGCGGAGTGGTACGGCCAGGTGATCGCGCTCGGCGCCGAACCGGTCACCTCGCGCGAGCTGGTGCAGCGGCTGATCGCGGCCGGCCTGCGCCGGCGCAAGGGCGCGGCGCCCTAGTCGACCGCACCCGTCGCTGCTGGCAGGTGGGCGAGCTCGGCCTCCATGTTGGTCCGGGCGGCGACCTCCCAGTGCTCGAGCGCGTACGCCGTGTGGAACAGCTGCGGCTTGGCGAGCAGGTCGCGGAGCACGTCGGCCCGGCCGGCCTCGAACACGTCGTCGGCGAGGTGGGAGTACTCGCGACGCACGTTGACGACGTACTCGGCGTAGCGCTCGGGCGGCGCCGCCAGGATCGCCAGGTCGCCGTCGGACAGCGCGCACCCGTTGGCGTCGGTCTCCTCGGGGCGGTGGGTCTCGGTGAGGCGCACCAGGCGCGCGGCCTCGGCGACCACGTCCGGCTCCGCCAGCTCGGCGAGGGCGTCCTCGGCCCAGACGGCCGAGCGTTCCTCCGCATCGCGCTCGCCGTCATAGATCGCGTCGTGGAACCACGCAGCGAGACCGACCGGCACCCGGTCGAAGAAGGTGCCGTTCTCGGCCAGCTCGTCGAGGCGAGACAGCACCTCGGCGAGGTGCTGGGTGTCGTGGTAGCCGCGCGTGGGGTCGGAGTAGGCCTCCACCAGCGCGTCGCGCACCGCGTGCCCCCCTTCGAGCGGCCAGGCGGAGATCAGGGAGTCGGGCACAGGCGGGGGTTGGTCCACGCCGACCATTGAAACAAACCGGCTGCTGCCGCACGAGGCGGGCGGGGGTCGAGGGGCGTCAGTCGCCCTTGACGTTGACGATCTGACGGAGCACGTGGCGCACCTCGACCAGGTCGGCGGCGTCGGCCATCACCTGGTCGATGTCCTTGTACGCCGCCGGAATCTCGTCGATGAAGGCCTGGGTGTCGCGGTACTCGATGCCCGCCATCGCCTCGCGCAGCTGGTCCTGGGTGAACGTCCTGCGCGCCCGCCTCCTGGAGAAGCTGCGACCGGCACCGTGGGGCGCCGAGCGGAGCGACATCTCGTCGCCCTTGCCGCGCACGACGTACGACGCCGTGCCCATCGAGCCGGGGATCAGCCCGTCGCGGCCCTGCTCGGCGTTGATCGCGCCCTTGCGGGAGAGCCAGACCTGCTCACCGAAGTGGGTCTCCTGCTCGGTGTAGTTGTGGTGGCAGTTGATCTCCTCCACCCGCTGCACCGGCTCGCCCGTCCACTGCTCGAAGCAGGCCACGACCCGGTCCATCATCTCCTCGCGGTTGAGCAGCGCATAGGTCTGCGCCCACCGCATCTCCCGCATGTAGGCGTCGAACTCCGGAGTGCCCTCCTCGAGGTAGGCCAGGTCGCGATGAGGGAGGTCGACGCCCTTGCGCTGGCAGTACGTGCGCGCGACGCCGATGTGCTTCTGGGCGATCTTGTTGCCGACGCCGCGCGACCCCGAGTGCAGGAACAGCCAGACCCGGTCCCGTTCGTCGACCGTGATCTCGATGAAGTGGTTGCCCGAGCCGAGGGAGCCGAGCTGCCCCTCCCACTTGCCGGCGTACGCCGCGGGGTCGAAGCCGGCCTGGTCCGCGAGGTCGCGCAGCCGGGCCAGACGGCGCCGGGTGTGGTCGCGGCTGACCTGCCTGTTGGCGGCGCCGACGTTGAGCGGCACGGCATGCTCGATGGCCTCCCGCACCCGCCGCCGGTCGGTCGGCAGCTCGCCGAGCGAGGCCTGGGTGCGGACCGCGATCATGCCGCAGCCGATGTCCACGCCGACCGCGGCGGGAATGATCGCGCCGAGCGTGGGGATGACCGAGCCGACGGTCGCGCCCAGCCCCAGGTGGGCATCGGGCATCAGGGCCAGGTGCGGGTGGATGAACGGCATCCGGGCCGTGGTCTCCGCCTGCGCCCGGGTCTGGTCCTCGAGGATCGAGGCCCAGCTGAAGAGCTTGTCGCTGATCCGGTCCATGGTGGCCGGTACCCGGACCGCCGTCTCGGACGGTCAGGCCTCCCAGGTGCGTGCCCAGAGGCAGTGCTCCGACGTACGCAGCCGCTCCAGCGAACCTGCCGACAGCGGCTCCGCGGCGTCGGTGACGACGTAGCCCAGCTCGCCCTTGGTGGACAGCACCTGGCCGATCACGTTGTCACCCTCGTCGGCGAGCAGCGCGTTGACCCGGGCGAGCACGCCGGGCACGTTGGCGTGGAGGAAGCCCAGGCGGTGGCCGGAGGTGAGTGGCGGCGCAGCAACGGCGGGCAGGTTGACCGACAATGCGGTGCCGCCCTCGAGCGCGAAACCGGCCAGCTTGCCGGACACGAACCAGCCGATCTCCTCCTGCGCCTCCTGCGTGGAACCGCCGACGTGCGGGGTCAGGATCACGTTGTCCAGGCCGCGGAGCACCGACTCGAACGGGTCGCCCTGAGCCTTCGGCTCCACGGGGAACACGTCGAGCGCGGCGCCGGCGATGTGGCCGGAGAGCAGGTGGTCGCGCAGCGCGAGGTCGTCGACCACCATGCCGCGCGAGGCGTTGATGAACAAGGAGCGAGGCTTCATCTTCGCGAACTGCTCCGCGCCGAACAGACCCGCGTTGCCGGGTCGCCCGTCGATGTGGAGGCTGACCACGTCGGAGATGGCGAGCAGCTCGTCGAGCGAGTGCATCCGGCGCGCGTTGCCGTGCGCGGGCCGGTCGGCGGTGTCGTAGAAGACCACCCGCAGGCCCATCGACTCCGCGAGGTTGGACAGCTGGGTGCCGATGTTGCCGTAGCCGACGATGCCGAGGGTCCGGCCGCGTACCTCGTGGCTGCCCTTGGCGGACTTGTCCCAGACGCCGTCGTGCATCTTCTGGGTCTTCTCGGGGAGCCGGCGGGCCAGGGAGACGATCTCGGCGATGACCAGCTCGACGACGCTGCGGGTGTTGGAGTAGGGCGCGTTGAAGACCGCGACGCCTCGCTCGGCGGCGGCCGCGAGGTCGACCTGGTTGGTGCCGATGCAGAAGCAGCCGATCGCCAGGAGGTCGGGCGCCGACGCCAGGACCTTCTCGGTCAGGTTGGTGTTGGAACGGATGCCGAGCATGCTCACGCCGTCCAGGGCAGCGATCAGGTCGTCCTCGGCGAGAGAGCCCGACCGCAGCTCGACCTCGAACCCTCTGGCCTCGAGCTGTTCGACGGCGACGGGGTGGATGTTCTCCAGCAGCAGGACCTTCACGCACCGAGCCTAGGAACCCAGGGGAGCGGAGGCCAATCGGCGATCGGGTCGTGCACCTCAGCGTGCGCCAGGACGCACTTCCAGCCGCACGGCTCCGGCCACTATGCCGGCAGGTCCTCGGCGTCGACGATCCGGTAGGCGTAGCCCTGCTCGGCGAGGAAGCGCTGCCGGTTCTGGGCGAAGTCGGCGTCGACGGTGTCGCGGGAGACGATCGTGTAGAAATGCGCGGACTTGCCCTCGGACTTGGGGCGCAGCAGCCGGCCAAGCCGCTGCGCTTCTTCCTGGCGCGAGCCGAACGAGCCCGAGATCTGGATCGCGACCTCGGCCGAGGGGAGGTCGATCGAGAAGTTGGCGACCTTGCTGACCACCAGCAGCCCGACCTCGCCGGTGCGGAAGGCCTCGAAGAGGCGCTGCCGTTCCTTGACCGGGGTGTCGCCCTTGATCACCGGGGCGTCCAACACCTCGGCGACCTCGTCGATCTGCTCGATGTACTGCCCGATCACCAGGGTGGGCTGGCCGGGGTGCGCGGCGACCAGGTCCTTCACCACGTCGATCTTGTGGTGGGTGCACGAGGCGAGCCGGTAGCGCTCCTCGGGCTCGGCGGTCGCGTAGACCAGCCGCTCGTTGGTCGGCAGCGTCACGCGCACCTCGACACAGTCGGCGGGGGCGATCCAGCCCTGCGCCTCGATGTCCTTCCACGGGGCGTCGTACCTCTTCGGGCCGATCAGCGAGAAGACATCGCCCTCGCGGCCGTCCTCGCGCACCAGTGTCGCGGTCAGCCCGATCCGGCGCCGGGCCTGCATGTCCGCGGTCATCCGGAAGATCGGTGCCGGGAGCAGGTGCACCTCGTCGTAGACGATCAGCCCCCAGTCGCGCGCGTCGAACAGCTCGAGGTGCGAGTACACGCCCTTCCGGCGGGTGGTCATCACCTGGTAGGTCGCGATGGTCACCGGCCGTACCTCCTTGACCGAGCCGGAGTACTCGCCGATCTCCTCCTCGGTCAGGGAGGTACGCCGGATCAGCTCGTCCTTCCACTGCCGGGCGCTCACGGTGTTGGTGACCAGGATCAGCGTGGTCGCCTGCGCGTGGGCCATC
>JALZCZ010000034.1 GCA_030862825.1 Actinomycetota bacterium
GCGGACCTCAGGACGGTGCAGGGTGACCGTCGCGACGTCGCCGTCGACCTCGTGGCGCAGGCCGGCGGCGGCAAGCTCGTCTGGGGTCATGGGCCGGAGTCTAGGTGGAGGCCGCCGTCCCTAGGCCAGGGAGACCAGGTCGGCGTAGCCGTCGTTCCAGAGGTCCTCGTCACCGTCGGGGAGCAGCAGCACCCGATCCGGCTGGAGGGCGCGTACGGCGCCCTCGTCGTGGGTGACCAGGACGATCGCGCCCTCGTAGGTGCGGATCGCCTCCAGCACCTCCTCGCGCGAGGCGGGGTCGAGGTTGTTGGTCGGCTCGTCGAGCAGCAGCACGTTGGCGCTCGAGACCACCAGGCTGGCCAGCGCCAGCCGGGTCTTCTCGCCGCCCGACAGCACCTTCGCCGGCTTGGTGGCGTCGTCGCCGGAGAAGAGGAAGGCCCCGAGCACCGAGCGGCTCTCGGTGTCGGTCAGCTGCGGCGCCGCGCTCTGCATGTTCTCGAGCACGGTCCGGGTGGTGTCGAGGGTCTCGTGCTCCTGGGCGTAGTAGCCGAGCTTGAGGCCGTGACCGGGCACCACCTTGCCGGTGTCGGACGTGTCCACACCGGCCAGGATCCGCAGCAGCGTGGTCTTGCCGGCGCCGTTGAGGCCGAGGATCACGACCCGGGAGCCCTTGTCGATCGCCAGGTCGACGTCGGTGAACACCTCCAGCGAGCCGTAGGACTTCGACAGCTCCTGTGCGGTGAGCGGGGTCTTGCCGCACGGCGCGGGTGCCGGGAACTTGATCCGGGCCACCTTGTCGGCGCGCCGCTCGCCCTCGAGGCCGGCCATCATCTTCTCGGCGCGCTTGAGCATCGACTGGGCCGCCTGCGCCTTGGTCGCCTTCGCGCGCATCCGGTTGGCCTGGTCGGTGAGGGTCTTCGCCTTGTTCTCGGTGTTCATGCGCTCGCGCTTGCGGCGCTTCTCGTCGGTCTCCCGCTGCTGCAGGTAGTTGCGCCAGCCCATGTTGTAGACGTCGATCTCGGCGCGGTTGGCGTCGAGGTGGAGCACGCGGTTGACGCACCGCTCGAGCAGGGCGGTGTCGTGGCTGATCACGACCAGCCCGCCCTTGTAGCCGACCAGGAACTCCCGCAGCCACACGATGGAGTCGGCGTCGAGGTGGTTGGTGGGTTCGTCGAGCAGCAGCGTCTCGGCACCCGAGAACAGGATCCGCGCCAGCTCGACCCGGCGCCGCTGGCCACCCGAGAGCGTGTGCAGCGGCTGGGCGAGCACCCGTTCCTCGATCCCGAGGCTGCTCGCGATCTGCGCCGCCTCCGACTCCGCGGCGTACCCACCGCCGGCGTGCAGGTCGCTGTCGGCGCGTGTGTAGCGCCGCATCGCCCGGTCGCGCACGTTCGGGTCGTCGCTGCCCATCTCGGCCTCGGCCACGCGCATCCGGCGTACGGCGTCGTCGAGACCGCGGGCGGACAGGATCCGCTCGCGGGCGAGCACGTCGGGGCCTCCGGTGCCGGGATCCTGGGGCAGGTAGCCGACGTCACCGGTCGCCTGGACCGACCCGGACGCGGGCAGTCCCTCGCCGGCGAGGATCTTCGTGAGCGTGGTCTTGCCGGCGCCGTTGCGACCGACGAGACCGATCTTGTCGCCCGCGGCAATGCGGAACGACACATCCTCCATCAGCAACCGAGCCCCGGCCCGGACTTCGAGCTGGTGGGCGGTGATCATGATTGCCCCTAGTGTTCCATCATGCGTTTCAACCCGAAGGCCCGGCTCGACCGTGGCCGTGTGAAGGACACCGGCCAGGGCGGCGGAGGGGGCGGCCGTGGGGGCGGTGGCGGCCTGGGCGGCGGCGGGATGCGGATGCCGATTCCGGGTGGTGTCGGCGGCGGCAGCATCGGGGGCATCATCGTGATCGTCCTGATCTACGTGGCGATCCAGTTCCTCGGCGGCAGCGACTCCGGGGGCTACTCGACGTCCCGGCTGTCCGACGCCGCCGACACGGGGCGCTACGACGACTGCACGACCGGCGCGGACGCCAACGAGAGCCAGGACTGCGCCCGGGTGGCGGTGGAGAACTCCCTCACCGACTTCTGGGACGGCGAGCTCGGCGGCGACTTCCAGCCCGAGCAGGCGCTGATCACCTTCTCCGACTCGGTGGACACCGCCTGCGGCGGCGCGACGTCGGCGGTCGGCCCCTTCTACTGCCCTGCCGACACCACGATCTACCTCGACACGACCTTCTTCGACGAGGTGCTCGAGCGCCAGCTCGGCGGTCCCGACGGCGGGTTCGTGGAGTTCTACGTGCTCGCCCACGAGTACGGCCACCACATCCAGAACATCACCGGCCAGATGAGCAGGGTGCGCACCCAGCAGGGCCCGCAGAGCGACGCCGTACGCCTGGAGCTGCAGGCCGACTGCTACGCCGGCATGTGGGCGCGGGACGCGACCACCACCGAGGACTCCCAGGGCGAGGTGCTGATCTCCGATCTCACTCAGGACGACATCAAGCTGGCCATCGAGGCGGCGGAGGCGGTCGGCGACGACCGGATCCAGGAGAAAACCCAGGGCCAGGTCAACGAGGAGTCCTGGACCCACGGCTCGGCGGCGATGCGCGAGAAGTGGTTCCTGGTCGGCTACGAGCAGGGGTCGTTCGCCGCCTGCGACACGTTCGCGGCCGACCGGGTCTGACGCCCTACGCCTCCATCAGCGCCTCGACCTGGGGAAACTGCCGCTGCAGCGTCCGGAGGTGAGGGGCGACGGCCGGATGGCGGTACTTCCCGGCCAGGGCGCCCTCTCCCCCGGCCACCCGCGCCAGAGCCCACTCCGCGCGGCTGAGCGCGGTGTAGACCGCGGCGACGCGCGCCCCGAGCTCGACCTGCTCGCGGGTGGCGACGGTGTCGGGCAGCCCGATCAGGTAAGCCTCGACCAGCGGCTCGAACTCCTCCCGCGCCGACAGCGCGAAGTAGCCGAGATCCGCCCCGACCGGGCCCACGCCGAGATTCGCCCAGTCGATGGCCAGTACGTCGTCATCTGCCCGGCCGGGCAGGTTGGCCGGCGTGGGATCGCCGTGCTGCGGCACCTGCGGCAGGTCGTCCAGCGCGTCGAAGAAGAAGCCGCGCCGCTGCCACAGGTGCTCCGCCACGTCCGCGACCGTGGTGCGGGTCAGGGTCGCCCAACCACCGTTGCGCTCGGTGCGCAGCAGCCGGTCGCGCAGCTGGTTGCGGGCCAGGAAGCGGGGCCGGGCCAGGTCGGTGCCGGCGAACCTGCCGAGCGCCATCACCACGAACAGCCCGGGCAGGGCGTCGTCCTCCACCCACTCCTGGGTGATGGTCACTCCCGCGGCGTCCTCCTCCACCGCGGCCGCGGTCGCGCGCACCCCGGCGGTGGCGACCGTGATGCCGGACCCGAGCACGTCCGCCTCGCGCCGCCAGTAGGCGTAGTGGGCGGGGTCGCTCAGCTCCGCCGGATCGTCCGGCCCGGGTGCGGCCAGCCGCTTGATGACCACGGGTCGGCCACCCATGGCGGTGCGCCAGACGCCGACGGTCGAGGGTCCGGTGCCACCGGGAAGTGCCAGCCACTCCGCCTCGGGCTGCCACTGGGGCGTGTCCACACGTCTGAAACTACCTGTCCGGCCTCGCCGGTTGAGGGATCTCCGGCCGATCCGGGCCGCCCCCGTGCGGCCGCGTCGTGTGCCCCACATCGACCCATGCGGCGTTCGCGGGCACACGACCAGCGCCCCGGCCGCCACGGCATCCCGTCCCGGTGAAGCTCGACCTCTGGTCAGGCGTTCGTGACCTCGAGACGCACCGCCTGCGCGTCGACGACGGCCCGATCGAGCACCGAGCGCCGGGGGTCGGCCACGGGCAGCCACGGCAGCACGATCGTCATCCCCCGCAGCCGCGGATCGGCCAGTACCTCCTCGACGGCAGCGTGATCACCCCCGGTGATCAGCGGGCCGGGCGCCAGGATCCGGGCCGCGTGGTCGGCCGCCGCCTCGTAGGCCTGGCGGGCCTGGTTGTCGCGCCGCCGGGCGAACCGCTGCTGCGACTGCCCGCCGGCCTTGGTACGCCCCTGCACGTGCCGCTGACCGACCTTCGACTCCACGATCCGCTCGCCCTCGAGGCGGGCCACCGCGAAGCCGCCCTTGCGCACCAGCAGCACCCCCCACCGCTCGGGCGGGACCGCCGCGGAGACGAACGCGGCGGGCTCGGGCGGGCCGGCGTACACCCCGGCGAACGGGAGCCGTGCGACGAAGTCGGAGCCGTCGGCGGCCAGCCCGGTCAAGGCGCCGTCGCTCACCTCGAGCTCGGTAGCGCCGTGGCGCGTCGCGAAGTTCGCGATCCAACGCGCCATCCGGGCGGGCGGAACGAGGATGCTGGGCACATGAGCGACCGTAGCCGCAGGGAACCGGAAGGCCCGCTGCCGCGTGTCATAGGTGTGGACAACGACCGGGTCGCGGCGATCTACACCGTGGCGAGCCCGCGGCTGATAGGCCTGCTCACCGCCATGAGCGGGTCCGCGGCGGAGGCCGAGGAGGTCGCCCAGGATGCCTTCGTCAAGCTGATCGAGAAGTGGCGCAAGGTGAGTGAGTACGACGACATCGAGGGCTGGCTGCGCACCGTGGCCGTGCGGCTGATGATCTCCCGCCATCGCCGGCGGCAGGTGGCCACGCTCGGGCTCGGTCGGCTGGCGTCGGGCGCCGAGACGGCGACGCCCGGGCCTACGACGAGTCGCCTGGACGTAGCGGAGGCCCTGGCGTCGTTGCCCATCGGCTCCCGGGCGGTGGTGCTGCTGCACCACGTCCACGATCTGCCGGTCGACGAGGTCGGCGCGCTGCTGCGGCTTCCGGTCGGCACGGTCAAGTCACGCCTGTCACGCGCCCGCGCGGCGATGGCCCCGATGCTCTCCGACGCGGAGGTACCGACCCAGCCATGAGCGACTTCGAACGAGATCTCCAGGCCCATGTCGACGGCCTCATCCCCCCGGTGCCGCCGCCCTTCGACGGTGTCGTCGTGCGGCGGGCACGTCGTCGTACCCGCCGCCGCGCGCTGCTCGCCATGGTGGGCTCGGTGGCGATCGTCGCCGCCATCGTCGGCGGAGCATCGGCGCTGCGTGCGGACGACCGGGCCGAGGAGCCGCCCGTCACCGCTCCCGACAGCTCGCGCACCGCCGACGTCGCGCCCGAGTGGGACGGAGAAGGTCCGCCTCCGGTGTTCCTCAGGCTCGACGGCGAGGAGGTCGTGCTCGAACCCTGGAGCAGCTGCTTCGGCACCGCGTGCGTCGACGGGTTCCCCGAGCCGCCGTTCCCCGACGTCGGCGACCGCGACGAGGTGCCGTTCTCCTTTCCGCTGGAGGGGTGGACGTTCGAGGCGACGTTCTCCCCCGCCGGCGAGGCCCGGTGCGAACGCACCTTCACGGTGCCCATCGAGAAGACCGGGGACCGCACGTTCGCCGTCCCGGTGGCCGGGCCGCCCGGTGCCTACGACGTCAACGTCTTCGGCAGCGGTCCTGGAGGGGACGTGATCGTGACCTTCGCGTGGGTGACGACGAAGGCCGGCTCCCTGCCCGAGGCGAGTGGCTATGCCGGGATCGTGACGGACAACGACGAGGAGCTCGACTCCTACGGTGTCGAGATCGGCCTCGACGCCCTGGCCGGCGCCCCCCGCGACGCCTCGGCGACGGTCACGGTCACCGCGGCCGACGGAAGCTCCACGACCATCGGTCCGCTCGCCCAGGGCGAGGGCTGCGCCGGCGACGGGACCGTGAGCTTCGTGGGCTCGGAGGCGGAGGGCAAGCGAGCGGCCGCCCTGGGTCCTGCGCCATTCGACTACCGGGTCGAGGTGACGCTCGACGGAAAGACGTACGTCGGCACCGCGGTCTGGCCGCGCGACGAGAAGCCGGACGAGGCGCCGTACACGACACTCACGTTCGACCCGCCGCTGCCGGCCTACACCGGCTGAGTGGTGCCGCTCTCGGGCGGATAGAGCACGCGGAAGCGCTCGAGGACGACCGGCATGTCCGGGCGGAACCCACGTCCGTGCGGGTCGT
>JALZCZ010000054.1 GCA_030862825.1 Actinomycetota bacterium
CATCCGGGTCGAGCCGCGCGGTGACCTGGCCCCGATCCTGGTGCCCCTCGTCGCCGGGTGACCCGGGCGCGCGGCGCGCGGCACGACCGCCAGGCCGCCGCTGGGACGGCTCGAGCGTCCGCTGGCCGGATTGAGGTGCACGCACACCCGCTGGGTAGAGTGGCGGCGGCCAGTCGTACACCTCCAGGAGCCAGAACTCGTGCCTGCCATTCTCGACAAGCTTCTCCGCATCGGAGAGGGCAAGATCCTTCGCCAGCTCGAGACCGTTGCCAAGGCCGTCAACGCCATCGAGGACGACTTCGTCAAGATGAGCGACGCCGAGCTCCAGGGAATGACCGCCGAGCTCAAGGAGAGGCACGCCAACGGCGAGAGCCTCGACGACCTGATGCCGGAGGCCTTCGCCACGGTGCGCGAGGCGGCCAAGCGCGTGATCGGCCAGCGCCACTTCGATGTCCAGATCATGGGTGGCGCGGCGCTCCACATGGGCAACATCGCCGAGATGAAGACTGGTGAGGGCAAGACCCTGGTCGCCACCCTCCCGGCGTACCTCAACGCGCTCACCGGCAGGGGCGTCCACATCGTCACGGTCAACGACTACCTCGCGAAGTACCACGCGGAGTGGATGGGCCGGATCCACCACTTCCTCGGCCTGACCACCGGCGTGATCCTGCCGCAGATGCGCCCCGCCGAGCGGCGTGAGGCGTATGCCTGCGACATCACCTACGGCACCAACAACGAGCTGGGCTTCGACTACCTGCGCGACAACATGGCGGGCTCCATCGAGGAGTGCGTGCAGCGCGGCCACGCCTTCGCCATCGTCGACGAGGTCGACTCGATCCTGATCGACGAGGCGCGCACCCCGCTGATCATCAGCGGTCCGACCCAGGACGAGGTCAAGTGGTACGGCGAGTTCGCGAAGCTCGTGAAGACGCTGAACCGCGACGAGGACTACGAGGTCGACGAGAAGAAGCGCACCATCTCCGTGCTGGAGAGCGGCATCACCAAGGTGGAGGACCACCTCGGCATCGAGAACCTCTACGAGTCGGTGAACACCTCCCTGATCTCGTTCCTCAACAACTCGATCAAGGCCAAGGAGCTGTTCCGCAACGACAAGGAGTACGTCGTCATGAACGGCGAGGTGCTCATCGTCGACGAGCACACCGGCCGGATGCTGGCGGGCCGCCGCTACAACGACGGCCTGCACCAGGCGATCGAGGCCAAGGAGGGCGTCACCGTCCGCGAGGAGTACCAGACCCTCGCGACCGTGACCCTCCAGAACTACTTCCGCCTCTACAAGAAGCTCTCCGGCATGACCGGTACGGCCATGACCGAGGCCAGCGAGTTCGACAAGATCTACAACCTCGGCGTGGTCCCGATCCCGACCAACAAGCCGATGGCGCGCATCGACCAGCCCGACCTCGTCTACCGCACCGAAGAGGCGAAGTACGACGCCGTGGTCGGCGACATCGCCGAGCGCAACGCCAAGGGCCAGCCGGTCCTGGTCGGCACGGTCTCGGTCGAGAAGTCCGAGCACCTCTCCAACAAGCTCAAGAAGCTCGGCGTCCCGCACTCCGTGCTGAACGCGAAGGTGCACGCCGACGAGGCGAAGATCGTCGCCATGGCCGGCCACAGGGGCGCGGTCACCGTCGCGACCAACATGGCCGGTCGAGGCACCGACATCATGCTGGGTGGCTCGGTGGAGTTCCTCGCCGACGCCGAGCTGCGCAAGAAGGGCCTGGAGCCCGCGGGCGAGACGGCCGACGAGTACGAAGCGGCCTGGCCCGGCACGCTCGAGGAGATCAAGGCCCAGGTGGCGGCCGAGCACGACGAGGTCCGCGACCTCGGCGGCCTCTACGTCGTCGGCACCGAGCGCCACGAGTCGCGCCGGATCGACAACCAGCTGCGCGGTCGTTCCGGTCGCCAGGGCGACCCGGGTGAGTCGCGCTTCTACCTGTCCCTCGAGGACGAGCTGATGCGGCTCTTCAAGTCCGAGTGGGTCGACCGCGTGCTGACCATGCTGAAGATCCCCGACGACGTACCGATCGAGAACAAGCGGGTCACCAGCGCGATCGCCAACGCCCAGGGCCAGGTCGAGTCGCAGAACTTCGAGTCCCGCAAGAACGTCCTCAAGTACGACGACGTGATGGACCGCCAGCGCAAGGTGATCTACGGCGAGCGCCGCGAGGTGCTCGAGGGCGCCGACCTGCAGGAGCAGATCCGGACCTTCATCGACGACGTCGTCACCGGCACCGTCACCGGCCGGCTGATGGAGTTCCAGGAGGAGTGGGACCTCGAGCAGCTCTGGACCGACCTCAAGCAGTTCTGGCCGGTCTCGCTCGACCACCAGAAGCTCGAGGACGAGGCCGGCGGCCTGACCAACATCGACCGCCAGGAGCTGATCGACGCGCTCAAGGCCGACGCTCATGCCGCCTACGACGCCCGCGAGGAGGAGATGGGCGAGGAGGTCCTGCGCGAGCTGGAGCGCCGCGTGCTGCTCTCTGTGCTCGACCGCAAGTGGCGCGAGCACCTCTACGAGATGGACTACCTGCGCGAGGGCATCTACCTCCGCGCGTACTCGCAGCGCGACCCGCTCGTCGAGTACCAGCGCGAGGGCTTCGACATGTTCGCCGCGATGATGGACGGCATCAAGGAGGAGGCGGTCGGCTTCCTGTTCAACCTCGAGGTCCAGCTCGAGGAGGAGGCCGAGGTCGAGACCGAGGAGGAGGCCGAGGAGCCGATGCGGCGCGAGATCCCGTCGGCACCCCAGCCCGGCGCGGAGGTGCGCGGCGAGGCACCGCACATCCGGGCAAAGGGCCTCGAGAAGCCCCAGCAGCCCGTGCACCTGACGTACTCCGCGCCGAGCGTTGACGGCGACGCCGAGGTCAAGGGTCGGACGGTCTCCAACGCCGACGACCCCTACGCCGAGGTGGGCCGCAACGCGCTCTGCCCCTGCGGCTCGGGCAAGAAGTACAAGCGGTGCCACGGCGCACCCGGCGGCCCCACCGGCCTGACTGCCCGCGCTGGGTAGCGGAGGTCAGCCGGGCGCGCCGGGCGCGCCAGCGAGCCTGTGTCGAGACCTCGTGAGCAGTCTCGGGGATGTAGCCGTGCACCTCACGTGGTCTCCACGCGCCCGTCGCGACCTCGTTCCTCGGTCGTGGAGCTCGCTCGACCTCGTCTCGCGACGCAGCGCGCTCGTTCCTCGCACGGTCCTGCTCACGCGAACTCCAGCGCGGTGCAGAGCCAGCGACCCGCCCGGCGCTCGAAGCGGGTGGCCACGGCGCGGGAGCGCTGGCCGTACCTGACGTGGGCACTGGCCTCGATCACGTCGTCGGCCACGAACGCCGTGTGCACGCTGAGCACGCGCGGGCTGGACGGCTGCACCCGGGCCTGGCCGGGAATGTGGCCGCCGGCCCGGGCCACCAGCAGCGCCCGCCGCTGCAGGTCGGCGTAGACGTCGCGGTCGGTCCAACGGAGCAGCTGGGAGGCCGGACGGTCGCCGCCCACGATCTCGACGGCGGCCTGGGCGAACCGGCGCGCCCACTCGTCGGCGCCGCGGCGCGCCCGGGAGTCGATGACCACCACCGTCGCGGCGGGCGGGTCGTGGCGGGGCTGCAGGTCGAGGGCGAGCGTGCCCTGGGTCGCGGTGATGGGCACCGGCACCCGCAGGGGCACCACCTTCTCGTGGAACGGGCTCATCGGATGTCCTCTCCTGGTGTCGGGCGGGGCGGGTCGGCCAGTCGCAGCCGCTGCCCGGGCCGAAGCAGGTCGGGGTCGGGGCCGACCAGGTCGCGGTTGAGCGCATAGATCCGCGGCCAGTACGCCGCTACGTCGGCCTCGGTGGCGGCAGCACCGGAGTCGCGGAGCGTGCTCTCGGCGACCGACCACAGCGAGTCGCCGGGTCGGACCTGGTGGTGGCCGGTCGCCCTCCACGCGGGGGAGGTCTCGGCGATCGCCTCGGCCACCAGCTCCGTGACGCTGCGGCCCTCCGCCCGGTCGGGCAGGGGGAGCCCCTCCAGCACGCTGGGTCGTTCAGTGGGCCGTTCATCGGGCCGCTCGTCGGCCATGGCCGGGGCGGCCGCGGTGAGCACGGCCGCGCCGCAGACGCCCAGCACCAGCCGCCGGGCCCATCCGGGGACGCCTGGTGTACGCACCCGAAGGCCCGCTCCGGCGAGCGCCTCCAGCACCACCACGGAGGTGACCAGCCAGCCCCACACGGCGCACAGAGCGGTGGCCAGGGCGCAGAGCCAGGTCAGCCAGTGGACGAACGGCTGCAGCCGCTCGGAGCGGCCCAGGATCGCCCGGTGGGCCGCGACCAGGTCGGGGGACGCCCACCAGACCAGGGCGGCCGCGGCCGCGGTCGCGCCGAGCCAGGTGAGCAGGCAGCGCGCGCGACTGACACGTTTGATGTCGTACATCCCGAGAACCTTGCGTTTGCTTACGTTTGCGTAAGCCAACGCTTCTTTGCCGTGGTCGTCAAGCACCCATCCACAACCGGGCTAGCGTGCCAGGATCGGTGGGGCCTTCCCATGCTTCCGGCTGCGCGTCGCCCGCGCCCGCCCGACGAGACGGGCCTGCGCGGCCAGGCCCCGCTTCGCCATCCCACGGGCGACCGCGTCGAGGTCCGCAGCCGCTGCGGCCGCACGACCGCGAACCGTGGCGGCGACCCGGACGGCGTACATGGGCGTGGGTCGGGCGCCGAAGTCGCTCTTGTACCCCTCGTTTCCTACCGTGAGGTCGAACGTGCGGAGGCCGTCGGCGACCGCTGACCGGATCAGCTCGTCCACGATCACCAGACCCAGCGAGCAGTTGCGCAGCCGGGCGATGTCGTAGCCGACGAGTACGTAGAGGTGCTGGTCCGCGTCGGCGAGGTCGAGGGCGATGGCAGCGGGCTCGCCACCGACGTCGAGTACCGCCAGCTGGGTGGGTCCTCCGCCGACGATGCCGTCGTGCGCAGCGCGGCGGTAGAACTCGAAGCAGTCCGGGTCCTGGACCAGGTCGACGGCGCGGCGTCCGGAGAAGCGGTCCCGACGGAAGCCCTGCATCCGCTCCATCAGGGCGTCCACCTCAGCCGTATCGGTGACCAGCCTGAGTGTGGCGCCGCCCCTCGGTCGTAACCGCTTGCGACTGCGCTCGAGGCGGCGAATCAGGTTGGCGTCGGCGATCTCATCGGGCCATCCGGCGGGCGTCGACGGCAGCGTGATCGGGTGCGTGTCGTAGGAGTGCCTCCGCGTCGCAGTCGCGTCGACGAGGGTCGCCATCGCGGCTCCGGATCCGGCCAGGCGCTCCACCTGGAGGAGGTCGAAGCGACCCAGGGAGGTGCGGATGTCGCGGCACGCCGTGCTGTCCGACAGGAGCGCATCGATGTGCTCCCGGTCGAGCACGGGTGCGGCGTAGTCGCAGACGCCGAGGTCGGCGAACTCCAGGCGTCGGATGCCGCGTCGGCGTCGTCGCACCAGTGGGAGGACGCCCACGAGCTCGTCCTGTGCATCCCGCTCGGCGTCACGGACCGTCACGACGACCGGCTGGGCATTCCGGGCGACCGCGAGGGTCCCGTACAGGCGGTCGAGCCAGACCGGGTGCTGGAAGAGTGTGGCGGGCGAGCGGTCGTAGAGCGCCTGGTAGGCGGGCGACAGGAAGTCGAAGTCGTCCTGGCGGGCGACGCGGTATCTCGGCACGGGAAGGCCTCCACGGGGTCGACGAGCACTTGGGGGCGCCGCCGGAACGGCGGCCCGTCGAGCAGCCGCGCCCAGTCTCGTGGTCGGCCGACCAACCGGCGGGCGGGTGGGTCGCACGTCCCCCCAATTGGGTAGGAGCATTCGCTGGGTGACCACGGACGGTAGGTCTGACAGGGTGCGGGAATGGGCTGGGAGGAGGACCTGTTCGCGTTGCTCGACGACCTCGAGGGCCAGGCCGAGGTGCTCTACGACGCCGAGCGCGACCCGGAGCTGGCGGACCGCAGCCGCGCGGAGTACCAGCAGGTGTCCCTGGCCAGCCGGCTGATGGCCTCGCACGACCGCCAGGTGACCCTCGAGGTCGCCGGCGTCGGAGCCGTGTCGGGCGTGCTGTCGCGGGTAGCCGCCGACTGGTGCCTGGTCAGCGCGACTACCGCAGTCGGCGCCGACTGGATCGTGCGCCTGGCCGCACTCACGAGGGTGATCGGGGCGTCCGACCGCTCGGTGCCCGAGGTGGCCTGGTCGCCCCTGACCCGGCTGTCGCTGGGGTCGGCACTGCGTCGCCTCGCCGAGTCGGGGGAGCGGTGCCTGACGCACCTCCTCGACGGGGCCCGGCACGAGGGCACCGTGCGCCGAGTGGGCAGCGACTTCGCCGAGCTGCTCGACCCGAGCGGCCGGTTGGTGCTCGTGCCGTTCGCGGCGATGGGTGCGGTGCAGAGCGACCGCGCCGGCCAGGGCGGGTTCTGACCGGCTCGGTGGGTCGCGGCTACGCGAGTTGGTGGACGGTCACGTCGTAGACGTGCGGCGGCAGGTGGCTGATCAGCTGCTCCTTCGACTGCGGCGTCTCGAAGATCTTCTCCAACCCGGTCCGGAAGGTGGTCGCCTCGTCGGCGGAGTCGAAGTCGAGGTCGACGGTGACCTTCCCGGGCTCCTCGGCCGAGCGGGCAATCCGGTAGGCGCGCACGCCGCCATCGGCACGGAACCGGTCGAACTTGTCGAAGACCTGTTTCCAGGACTCGTAGTCGCGGACGACGTTCTCGATGCGAAGGGTGATCATGGCTTCCTCCTGATGGGGATGAGTGGGTGGATCCAGGCTGACGGCCAGGAGGAACTGCCGGTATCCCCGATCCTGGGGGTCCTGGGGTCGTAGGGCATGTCTCGCCATCCCCGGCCTGCTGCGCGACGCCCGGAACGCGCGGTGGCGGCATGGCCGGACGCTTGAAAGACGAACCCCGGCTGCCTCCGCGCCGGCGCCACGCCACCGCCCCCCAGAATCGCTCGCTGCGCTCCCGACTCCGCGGGGACCCGGACAAGCGACCGCACGTCCTGGGGGACGCTCGCGACGGCCCTGAACAGGGAGACACGTCCTACATTGACCCCGTGGAACTGGTGCGCGCGGTCGAGGACGAGTGCCGGCGTCCGGTGTCGGCCAAGGTCCTTCGCGAGCGGCTGGTCGGGCGGCTGCGCGAGAGGGTCCCGTTCGAGGCCTACGTCTTCCCGCTGACCGATCCCGTGACCAACGTCGCCGCGGCGCCGCTGGCCCACGCGCCCATGCTGCCGTGGCCGCGGCTGCCGGAGATGATCAGGTGGCGCTACCTGACGACGGTCACCCGCCCGAACACGATGCAAGGCTCCCCAGCCGGCTCGCTGCGCACGTCGACCACCTCACCCGAGGACTCCTTGATGTGGCGGCACGTCCAACGTGAGCTCGGGATCGTGGACACCGCGGTGGTCGCGTTCGGGGATCGCTACGGCTCCTGGGGCTATCTCGAGCTGTGGCGGACGGCGGCGGAGTTCACGGCCGAGGAACTCGCGCTGCTGACCTCGATGCAGACGTTCGTCACGGCCGGTCTGCGGGCCGCTGTGGCCCGCACCTTCGTGGATCCGGCCGATCAGCTGCTGCCGGTCGGTCCGGCGGTGGTCGTGCTGGCTCCGGACCTGTCGGTGCGCACCCGGACCGAGGCCGCGGCACAGGCGCTGCTGCAGCTGCTGCCTCCGGACGAGCCGATGGCGCCGATCCCGGCGGCGGCGTACAACGTCGGCGCGGCGCTGATCGCGCAGGAGGAAGGAGTGCCGGTCGGTGAGCCGTGGTCGCGGGTGCACCTCGGCGGCAGCCGCTGGGTGACCGTCAAGGCCAGCCGGCTGGGGGAGGACATTGCGGTCTCCATCGAGCCGTCGTCGGCGTCCGAGCGGATGGACCTCTTCGCGCGGTCCCACGGGCTGTCCGAGCGCGAGGCGGAGGTTCTGGGACTGCTCGGAGGCGGGCTCGACACCCGCGAGATCGCGGGGGCGCTCTTCCTGTCCGAGCACACCGTCAACGACCACGTGAAGGCGATGCTGGCCAAGACCGGCGCCCGCACCAGGCAGGTGATGCTGGCGCGCGTCGCCGGCGCGTGAGGCTCAGGTCGCGTCGGCGTCGTACGGCGGGCGCTCGCCGGTCTCGAGCGGACGCAGACCGCGCCGCCTGACCTTGGTCTCCTCCTCGCCGGCCTCCTCCATGGCCTCGACGATGTGCTTGCGCACGATCGCGCGGGGGTCGAGGTCGCGCAGCTCTAGATCGGCGTACCCCGGGCCGAGCTCGTCGCGCAGCTCGTCACGCGCGGCGTTGGCGAAGTCTCTGGCCTTGCGGAGCATGGCGCCGGCCTGCTTGGCCAGGTCGGGGATCTTGTCGGGTCCGAACACGACGACCGCGATGAAGGCGATGACGACGAACTCGCCCAACCCGACGCCGAACACGGGCTAGAACTTACTGGTCGGCGTGAGCCCCAGCTGCATCCCGGCCAGACCGCGGCCGCGGCCCGCCAGCTGCTCGGCGACGCCGGTCAGCTCGGCGGCCGCCGGAGCGGTCGGGTCGGAGTCGACGATCGGCTTGCCGACATCGCCGCCCTCGCGGAGCGACAGGTCGAGCGGCACCCGGCCGAGCACCGGCACGTCGTAGCCGAACCGGGCCGACAGGGTCGCTGCGACGCGGTCGCCGCCACCGGACCCGAAGACCTCGAGGCGGTGGTCCTTGCCCTCGGCCTGGCAGTGCGGGCAGGGCAGGTAGCTCATGTTCTCGACGACGCCGACGACCCGCTGGTGCATCATCGAGGCCATCGTGCCCGCGCGCTCGGCGACCTCGGCGGCCGCCTCCTGCGGGGTGGTCACCACGACGACCTCGGCACCCGGGAGGTGCTGGCCGAGCGAGATGGCAACGTCACCGGTGCCCGGCGGAAGGTCGAGCAGCAGCACGTCGAGGTCTCCCCAGTACACGTCGGCGAGCATCTGCACCAGCGCCCGGTCGAGCATCGGCCCGCGCCAGGCGACGACCTGGTCGCGGCGTGGCTTGAGCATGCCGATGGAGATCACGGAGACGCCGCTCGGCGTCGGCACGGGCATGATCAGGTCGTCGACCTGGGTCGGACGTGAGTCCGCGACGCCCAGCATCGCCGGGACCGAGTGGCCGTAGATGTCGGCGTCGACGACCCCCACCTTCATGCCGAGCTTGGCCATGGCCAGGGCCAGGTTGACGGTGACCGAGGACTTGCCGACGCCGCCCTTGCCGCTGGCGATGGCGAAGACCTTGGTCAGGGAGCCGGGCTGGGCGAACGGGATCTCCCGCTCTGCCTTGCCGTTGGACAGCACGTCCTTGAGCCCCGCCCGTTGCTCGGCGGTCATCACCCCGAGCTCGAGGTCGACGCCGGTGACCCCGGCGACCTTCGAGACGGCCCCGGTGACGTCGCGGGTGATGGTCTCCTTGAGCGGGCAGCCGGCCACGGTCAGCAGCACGGTGAGGTGCACCTGGCCGTCGTCGTCGATCACGACGGAGTCCACCATCCCGAGATCGGTGATCGGGCGCTTGATCTCGGGGTCGTTGACGGTCGCCAATGCGGCGTTGACCAGCTCGAGAGTCGGTGTGCTCATGATCGCCAACTCTAGTTCGTGGGTGGTTTCTGCCCCTCATCGACCGAGGCCTGGTCGTCGTGAGACCGACCACTGTCCTGGGCGCGCTCGTCGAGGTCGGAGAGCAGGGAGCGCAGCTCCGAGCGCAGGAAGTCGCGGGTGGCCACCTCGCCGACCGCCATCCGCAGCGACGCGACCTCGCGGGCCAGGAACTCCATGTCCGCGTGCGCCCGGGCGTTGGCCTGGCGGTCCTGCTCGGCGATCACCTTGTCGCGGGTCTCCTGGCGGTTCTGCGCGAGCAGGATCAGCGGGGCGGCGTACGACGCCTGCAGGCTGAGCATCAGGGTCAGGAAGATGAACGGGTAGTCGTCCCAGCGCGAGCCCTCCGGCGCCACGGCGTTCCACCCGACCCAGATGGCGACGACACCGGTCATGTAGAGCAGGAACGTGGCGGTGCCCATGAAGCGCGCGAACTGCTCAGCGAACGAGCCGAAGGAGTCGGGGCTGTAGGTCGGCACCCGGACCAGCCGGCGCCGGGTGCTCAGGGGAGTGTCGAGACGCTCGCGCCGGGACTGCTCAGCCACGGCGACCCTCCCTCGTGCCGAGCGCCTGGTCGCGCCAGTTGTCCGGGAGCATGTGGTCGAGCAGGTCGTCGACGGTGACCGCGCCGAGCAGGTGGCCGTTGTCGTCGACCACCGGCGCGGCGACCAGGTTGTACGTCGCCAGGTGGGCGGCCACCTGGTCGATCGTGGCCTCGGGCGGCAGGTTCTCCATCGACTCGTCGAGCGCGCCGGCGACCAGGGTCGACGGCGGCTCGCGGAGCAGCCGCTGGATGTGGGCGACGCCCAGGAACTTGCCGGTCGGAGTCTCGAGCGGCTGGCGGCAGACATAGACGATCGCGGCCAGGGCGGGCGTGAGGTCGGGGTTGCGCACGTGGGCCAGGGCATCGGCGATGGTGGCGTCGGGACCCAGGATCACCGGCTCCGGCGTCATCATCGCGCCGGCCGTGTCCTCGACGTACGACATCAGCCGGCGCACGTCCTCCGCCTCCTCCGGCTCCATCAGGTCGAGCAGGATCTCCGCGGTCTCCGGGGGGAGGTCGGCGATCAGGTCGGCGGCGTCATCGGGCGACATCTCCTCGAGGACGTCCGCGGCCCGTTCGGAGTCGAGGTGCTCGAGGATCTCGACCTGGTCCTCCTCCGGCATCTCCTCGAGCACGTCGGCGAGCCGCTCGTCGTCGAGGGCGGCGGCCACCGCCCAGCGGCGGTCGCTCGGGAGGTCGTGGAGCATGCTCGCTGCGTCGGCCGAGCGCATCTCGTTGAGGGCGTGGATGAGGTGGGTGGCGCCCTGGGTCTCCTCACGGCGGGCGAGCCCCTGTACATCGCGCCACTCGACGACGTGGGTCTGGCCGCGCCGGCGCAGAGCCTTGGCCGGCTCCTGGACGGCCACTCGGCTCAGCACCCAGTCGCGGTTGCGGAGCTGCTCCATGCCGACGTCGTAGACGGTGCCGGTGACACCCTCGCTCGCGCCGGCGGTGATCGTGACCTTGCGATCGAGCATCTGCCCGATCACGAGGGTCTCGGTGGAGCGCTGCTCGAAGCGGCGCATGTTCAGCAGCCCGGTCGTGTAGACCTGCCCGCTGTCGATGTTGGTGACCCGGGTCATCGGCACGAAGATCCGGCGCCGACCGAACACCTCGGCCACCATGCCCAGCACCCGTGGCTGGCTGGCCTCGGAGCGGATCGCCACCACGAGATCGCGGACCTTCGCGACCTGGTCGCCCTGGGGGTCGAAGATCGGCAGCCCGACGAGCCGGGCCGCGAAGACGCGCGAGGGGGTGGTGCTCACGGGCCCAAACTAGTGCCTCGCAGGCGCAGGATCGGGACGCTGGGCCTGCTCAGGGTGCGTGCCATGCGAGGCGGAGGAGGCGGACTGGTGGTGTCACTTCAACCGACGACGACGAAGCAGGGTGCGTGCCATGTCTGCGCGAAGCCCACGAGCCTGCGCCTGCCCGGCACTGCGCCCCGGGGCCGCCCAGCCCCGCCGGTGGGAGCATGTCTCCCGTGAGTGTCGTGCTGCACGTGGGCCTGCCCAAGACCGGTACGACCCATCTCCAGCGACTGCTCGCCGACCATCGGGAGCCTCTGCGGGCGGTAGGCGTGCTCTACCCGTTCCTCCGGCCGGGGGCGATGTTCGAGGGTGCCGTCGAGGTCCGGGGGAGTGCCGCCAAGTTCGGGCTCGAGCCGGCACGGATCGCCGGCACCTGGGCGGCGCTGTGTGAGCGGGCGCGGGGATTCGAGGGCACCACGGTGATCAGCCACGAGGTGCTCGGCGGCGCCACCGTCGAGCAGGTCGACGCGGCGCTCGAGCCCCTGCACGGGCTCGAGGCGCACGTGGTCGTCACCGCGCGCGACCTGGGCCGCCAGGCCACCGCGCACTGGCAGGAGGAGGTGAAGCTCGGAGCGACGATGTCCTTCGCCGACTTCGAGCGCGACCAGCTCCGGGCCGACACCGGCCGTGACGCCGGGCCGGACGCGGGCGGCGTACGCCCCCACTTCTGGCACGCGCAGGACTTCGCCGACGCCCTGCGCCGGTGGGGTCGAGGGCTGCCGCCCGAGCGGGTCCACCTCGTGATCGGCCCCGCACCCGGTGCGGCACCCTCCGAGCTCTGGCAGCGCTACGCCGATGCGCTCGGCGTCGATCCGGCGCTGCTCGACCCACTGGCGGCTCCGGCCTCGAACCCGTCGCTCGGCGCTCCCGAGGTCGCCCTGGTCCGCGCGGTCAACCGGCTGCTGGGCGACCGCCTGCAACCCGCCCTACGCAACCGTCTGGTCAAGCGGGAGTGGGCGGAGGGCGTGCTCGCCCGTCGCGACTCCCCGCGACCACGTACGCCGGCGGCGCTCGGCGAGATCCTGGCCGCGCCGACCCGCGCCTGGGTCGAAGAGGTGCGGACCGCCGGCTACTCCGTGCACGGTGACCTCGCCGACCTGGTGCCCGTCACCGCCGGGCCGGGCGATCCGGCTCCTGACCAGCCGCCCCCGCCCGGCGAGGATCCCGCTGCCCTGGCGGACGAGTTCGTGGCGCGGGCCGCCGGCAGGCGGAGCCGCCTCAAACGCCTGCTGGGGCGTGCCCCCGGGCTCTAGACTCGTGCCATGCGTACCCGACTCGTGATCGCGGCTCTGGCCATCCCCGTGGCCATGCTGTCGGCGTGCGGCGAGGACGACGGAGACGCGAGCGACCCCGGGTCGAGCGCCTCGAGCCCCTCGGAGTCGGCGTCCGACACCCCGACGGACACGCCCACCGAGCCGGCAAAGACCGCCGACCCTTCGGCCGACTGGCCGGCGTGCAAGAGCGTCTGGAAGGACGGGGCCCGGCTGCCCGGTGGCTACGCCGGCTGTCGCGAGGGTGCTGAGGGTGTGAAGGCCGACAAGACAGGCTGCTCGTTCGGGCGGCCGATCGTGACCTACGTCGACCGCTTCTACGGCGTACCGAGCGGGATCATCCACGAGACCCCGGGGCCGCTGGAGAAGAACCGCGGCTACCGCAGCGCGATGGCCTCCTGCCTGGCCTGACCCGCCCATATATCGCATTCTCTAGCGTCACACCAGTCACACCGTTACCATCCTCGGGTGAAAGCGACCAGGATCTTCCCCCCTGTCGCCGTGCTCCTTCTCGGGCTTGCGTTGATCTTCGGCGCCTGGTTCGGACGGGTTGACGGCGCTTCAGCCCCCGCGCCGGCACGTGCGGCGCTCGGCCTTGCCGCGGGTCCGACGACGGGGCCGACGGATCCACCGACGGAGCCACCAGCGGCTCTCGCGACCCCGCAGGTCTCGGCCGGTGGCCAGGCCAGCTGCGAGGTGCGCGCGGACGCGACTGCCTGGTGCTTCGGCGAGAACATCTACGGCCAGCTCGGCATCGGCACCAACAAGGACAGCACGAGGCCGGTCCAGGTCGGGGGCGCCGAGTGGGCGTCCATCAGCACCAGTGGCGGGAGCACCTGCGGCATCAAGCTGACCACGGAGCTGTTCTGCTGGGGCATGAACACCCGTGGCCAGCTCGGGATCGGGCCGGTCACCCAGCGCTGGACGCCGCAGAAGGTCGTCGGCACCGGTTGGACCCAGGTGTCGGCCGGCTGGCTGCACACCTGCGCGATCAAGACCGACGGCAGCCTGTGGTGCTGGGGCAACAACGACCGGGGCGAGCTCGGCCTCGGCAACAAGACGATGAAGAAGGTCCCTGCCAAGGTCCCCAACATCAGCGACTGGGTTGCGGTGTCGTCCGGTGGCTGGCACACCTGCGGGATCAGGCGCAACGGGGTCGCGTACTGCTGGGGCCGCAACGACTTCGGCCAGCTCGGCACCAAGAACAACGTCGGTTACCTCTCGCCGGCCCGGGTCGGCACGTCGCGCGGCTTCACGAGCATCGACGCCTCCTGGTCCTCCACGTGCGGTGTCACCAAGGTCAACGAGATCCTCTGCTGGGGACAGAACGACCAGGGCCAGCTCGGCGACGCCACGACGGCCGTCCGCACCGCCCCGGTCAGGGTCGCGGGCGACCACAAGTGGGCCACCGTCGGCCTCGGCGACGCCCACGGCTGTGGTCTCGATCTCCAGGGTTCGCTCTGGTGCTGGGGCGCCAACCGCTACGGGCAGCTCGGCGACGGCAGCCAGACTCCGGTGCGTACGCCGAAGCGGGTCCTGGGCACGGCGACGTACAGCACGCTCGACGTCGGCTGGATGCACACCTGCGGCCTCACCACCGCGGTCCGCGTGCACTGCTGGGGCAACAACGAGCAGGGACAGCTCGGCCGCGGTGACCGGGCCAACCGGTCGGCGCCTCCCGGCGTGCGCGCCATCACGCCCAGGGAGGCCGTGCGCAGGCTGGACCAGCGGGCCGTGATCACGTCGTTCAACGTGCTCGGCAGCAACCACACCCAGCCCGGTGGCGGTGCGCTCAACTACGCGCCGGCTCGGATTCGCACGGAGTGGACCGCCAACATGCTGCAGAGCACGAGCGCCGACATCGTCGCGTTCCAGGAGCTCAAGGTCGACCAGTACTCCCAGCTGCAGAAGACGCTGGCTCCGACGTACGCCTTCTATCCCGCCTCCCCCGAGGCCGGGAAGGTCGTCTGGCAGAGCGTCATGTGGGACACCAGCCAGTGGGAGTTCGTCTCCGCGAAGGACATCATGGTGCCGGTCATCGGCACCATGCGCCCGAACCCGATGGTGCGCCTGCGCAGCAAGCTCACCGGCCGCAACATCTGGGTGTTCAACGTCCACAACTCGTCGAAGAACACGCCCGAGCGGCAGCGCGAGCGCAACGCGGCGGTCAAGATCGAGATCGCCAAGATCCTGGCGCAGCGCAAGCGCAACATCCCGGTGGTGTTCCTCGGCGACATGAACGAGCGCAAGGTCGTCTTCTGCAAGGTGGTTCGCCAGACCGACCTGAGGTCGGTCACCGGCGGCTACGCCACCAGGAAGAAGTGTGTGCCTCCGCGGGTGATGCACCTCGACTGGATCTTCGTCTCGCGCGAGTTCAAGGTGCACAGCGCCGCCTTCGAGCGCACCCCCAGGGTCGCCCGGATCACCGACCACTCCGTGCTGACCTCCACCACCTCGATCCCGGGAAGGTAGTACCGCGTCCCAGGCGGTCGAGTCGGTCGAGCACCAGCGAGACCGTGTCGAGAGCTCGGTGGCTGCGTCACGGGAGCTGTTGTTCGTGGTGGTCGTCCGTGAGCTGCGCGCCTATCGGGAGGACGCCGACCCGTGGTCGGCATCGAGTTCGTCGGTCGAGTGGCGAGCGCCGGCGAGCGCATCGGGACCTGACCCGACCCGACGAGGTTGAGGTGCGAGGAGCGCCAGCGACGAGCCTCGAAACCTCGTGGTTGAGCCGGAAGCTCGTTTCCGGACCGTGACCTGACGGTCGGTTGATAGCCCCCGAAACCTGCTGCGGTGTCGGTGGCGGGTTGCGCAGAACCCGGTCGGTGATCACCCGCGCGGAGATGCGCAAGCTCCGCGGCTGTTGGCGAAGGTGGAGGCCGGGCGGGTGCCGGTGTGGCGGGTGTTCCGGATCGCCGATCACACCATGGCCCTCCCGATGGCGGGTGCCGCGCACGTGGACCAGCACCTGGCCCCGTGGCGCATTCGTGCTCGTCGGCGCAGCTGGAGCGGCTGGTGCAGGAGGGGATGGTCCTGTTCGACCCGAGACCGCCGCAGCCAGACGGCGAAGCCGCGCGAGCGGCGGCAGTTCGACATCCGTGAGGATCAGCCTCCTACGACGGCGCCCCGCCCCACACCCCGACCAGAGACCAGCGGCCGGGGACAATGGCATGGCCGGGATGCGACGACGAGCAGGCAGGCGACTACTCGCGCTCCACTCTTCGCAACCCCGACGTCGGCGTCCACCACTCGACCACGAGCAGAGTCGCCGCCGCGTTCAGATGCGTGTGCACGACGTCGCCGACGTCGGCGTGGAAGAGGTCGGCACCGCTGTCCGCACCGGCGGACCGAACGAGAACGGCCCGGCCGGAGATCTTCGCCTCGCCCGGCCACTGTGCCTCCGAGCCCTCGACCGGGTCGACGGTGGCGCTGTGCAGGGCGAACCGGGGATCTCGGCGCAGGTCCTCGCCCTTGCGCGCGTTCGGCATCGAGCCGAAGACCAGCTGGCCGTCCTCGAAGGCCGCCTCGATCCCGGAGATCCGGGGTGAACCGTCGGCGCGCAGGGTGGCGATCGTCTTGTGCCGGTGTCCCTCGAACAGCTCCCGAACTCGTTGCGCGAACTCCGGCTCCGCCCGCTCAACGTCGTGCCACGCCGTCATGGCCCGACTATCGCACCGTCAGTCGCGCTCTTGCACGAGGAGCGAAACGATGTCGGTAGGTGTGCGCTCCGTGGAGCCTTCTGCTTCCGGGTCGCCGGCCGCGAGGGCCGTGGTCGAGACGTCGGCCCAGACCTCGGCGAAGGCGGCGAAGAGGCCGGAGTGGAGATCGGCAGCGGCCTGGGTGAGCGCGATCTCGTGCATCTCCGCGACGTACCTGCCGGACTTGGTGGCGGCGACCGCTGCGTCGGGCAGCAGGTCGTAGCCGGAGCCACGCAGGTCGGCGAGCACGGCGTCGAGGACGTTGTAGTGGTGCGCCGATCTGATCGCCTGCGTGAACAGCCCAACCAGGCCTTTGTAGACGCTCGCCGTCGACATCTTCAGCGCCTTGGCCGAGCCCAGCGTCGGTCCGAGATCTGAGGGTTCGACATGTCGCCAGGGCAGGTTGACGACTTCAGCGGCCCGAGGACCCGAGAGGTACAGCCGAGCCCCGGGGCGCACCCACGGCGGCGGACCCGAGATGGAGCCGTCGACCAGATCGAGACCCGCGGCCGCGAAGACCTCAGCCACCTCAGCAGCGGTGATCGGTGCGATCGCATTGAGATCGGCCACGAGCGGCCGAGACCCCGTCCGGCCGGCGGATCCAGCGATGTCGACGGCCGCGACGCGGGCAGCCCCTGGCGGCGTGACCACGAGTACGACGTCGGCTCTCCTCATCACCTCGTCCAGGTCCGCCAGCACGGCGATATCGGCGTCGGCGGCGAACCGGGCCGACCGCTCGGAGCGGCCGGCCAGGGTGGTGCAGACGTCGGCGCCACCTTCACGCAGCGACCAGCCGAGGCCGGCTCCCATGTGTCCGCAACCGACCACGCCCACCGTCATGGGCTCAACCTAGCGACGGAGCCGGTCGCGCAGTCGCCGGAGCAACCCGGCCTGCGGCACTGCCGACGCCGAGGACCGCGCCCGCATCTCGCCCAGCAGATCCGCGACGAGTGAGATTGCGACCTCCGCGACCTCCGCATCGGTGACGGAGTCGGGGTGGCGGCGAGGGGGGAGAGAGGCAGGCACGAGGATCGAGTCGAGGTCGCCGACGACGTCGAACCCCGAGTCGCGGACGAAGGCGGCGGCGGCGTCGCCACGACGACGGCAGTCGGCGATCTGGTCGTCGCCCGGCCAGTAGGGCTCGCCGTTGCGGGGGACGAGACGGTCGTCGGCGAGGAAGCTGCGGATCCAGACGCCGCGGTCGAACGCGCGGTCGAAGCCCTCGAGCTGCTGGTTGATCCGGCGCAGGGTCTCGGCCTCGACGACGCCCATCGAGGTGTTGGCGAAGCTCTCGGTGGTGGCCAGGTCGGGGGAGAGACCGACGACGGAGCAGAAGCGGCGCCACAGCTCGTCGCGGGGCTGGTCGCGGTCGGGTGGCGTGATCACGTGCACGCGCGTGGGGTCGTCGACCGCGGGAGCCCAGCGTCCGAGCACGAGGCGGAGGTCGAGGGCGCGCCAGTTCCAGACCACGGTCGGGTCGTCGGACTCGGTGGCGGCGTAGTCGGAGATGGTGGCGGTGCCCTTGTTCTTCAGGTGCTCCTGCCACGACGACGTGAACAGCGACAGGGGCTCACGGGCGGTGACCACGAGGTGCACCTCGGCGCCGTCCTCGGCCAGGGCCTCGACCGTGGCCCGGGCCTGGGCGGCCGAGGCGGAGGAGAAGAACTCGTGGCTGATGATCGCGTCGCCCGACCAGGCCCGGATCTCGCCGCGGAGCACGTCCCAGGCCTCTGGCGCCCGGGAGGTGCGGCGCCCGACGTGCGGGTCCTCGCGCACCACCAGCGAGGCCCAGAGGTGGTCGCGCCGCTCGCGTCCGGGCAGCAGCACCCCGGCGGCTCGCAGCTCGTCGCGGTGGGACCAGAGGATCGCCTGCAGGAAGCTGGTGCCGGTCTTCGGGAGACCGAGGTGGAGGAAGACCCTCCCCATCAGCCGAGCTGCTCGGTGTACTCGCGCAGGAGTCGCTGGAGCTCGGCCTCGTCGCGCGTGGCCAGCGGCACGAGCAGCGCCTGCACCAGGTCGGTCAGCTCAGCGGTGCGGTGGTGGTGGCGACGGCATTCACTGACCTCGTCCTCGAGGGCGGTCACCCGCTCCCGCAGCCGCTCGAGCTCGGCCTGCGTCCGGCCGGGGCCGCTGCGCAGCACGGCCTCGCGTACTCGCTTCGCGTTCATCCCACCCATTCGATCACCATCCTGCATGCCTGCCGACGCTCGTAGAACGTATCGCGCCGCTTCCGGCCGATCCCCATCCGGTCGGAGCCGATGATCCTGCGGGCCACGACCCGGCCGCCGCGCGCCTCGACCGCGGCGGCCACCTCGTCGGGATCGACCGCGCTCAGCAGGCTGCGCTGGGCCCAGCGGTCCTCGTCGACCGGAGAGACCAGGAAGTCGAGGTAGGCCCGCCCGCCGCCGGACAGGGCCATCTGCAGGAACCGCCACAGGTTGTCCCGGCCGATCCGGGGTACGGCGTCCACCACGTGCCGCGCGAGCACCATCCGGCGGCCGGGGGTGGCGGCCACCCGGGCGCCGTACGACAGCACGTGCCGGGTCTCCAGCAGGTTCATCGACCCGAACTCCAGCGGCAGGTCGGCGCTCTCCGGCTCCCGCTGCACGAGCTCGAACGCGCGCGCCGAGAAGTCGAGACCCAGCGTCGGCACGCCCCGCCGCGCGAGAAAACGGGCGTTGGTGCCGCGGCCGCAGCCGATGTCGACCGCCAGCGACACGTCGGACTCGTGCCGCAGCGCCATCCTGGCGAGCACGTCGGGGCGGCGCGGCGGCGGCCGGAACCGCAGCCTCTGGTACTTCCGGTCCCATTCGGCGCGGTTCACGCTGGTGCCGCGGAACCAGTCGTTGAGCCGCTTGCTCGTCGACGCCGGCGTCTCGAACTTGAAGGCCGGGTCCGGTGTACGCCACGACGGACCGTACGTCGCCGCGAGCAGCCGGTCGGGGTCCGCCGGCGCCGGCAGCTCCCGGCCCTCGAGGGTCGTGGTGCCGAGAGGGAAGATCCAGTCGGCCTGGAACGGCGTCCGGATCTCGCCCATCAGGATCAGGTTGCCCTCGCCGTCGAAGAAGCCGCTGAAGACGTCGAGGCCGCGGGTGTTGCCGTCCTCCTCCTCGACCATGACCTTGATGCCGCCGCCGCTGTAGCGCACCACCTCGTAGCCCATGCCGACCAGCCGCCGCTGGATGGCGAACGACTCGAGGATCACGTCCGCGGGATGGGTGTGCCGGCTGACGTAGCCGAGGTCGGCGTCGCTGTCGTGGCCGATCAGGGCACCGTCGCGGTGCGCCCCGAGCAGGGTGCCGTACGCCGGGAACGCCTCGACCCCGGCCCGGCCCAGCGCCTCGATCACGGTCTCGACCGAGTCGAGCAGGGGCGTCACCTGCGCGGCGCTGCGAGTGTCGAAGGTCATCTGCATCCGGCCGGACTTGTCCATGCTCAGCTCGACGCCACGGGCGTTCACGATCCTGATCCGGCCTTCGCCGCCCCCGAAGGACATCTCCTCGTCGAACAGGTCGTCGCCGGCGACGTGGCTGCGAATGGTGAGTCGCGTGCTGCCGTCGAGGAAGCGGGCCAGGGGCCGCGGCCAGGCGACCATGCGCTCGCCGCTCGTCTCGGCTGCCTCGGTGTCGCGCTGGGACCAGAACGACCAGATCCGCCGACCGTCGAAGAGCACGTCGAGCACGACGTCCTGCTGGCCGCCGACGGTGACGCCCTCCGCGTCGACGGAGAGCACCGACGGGTCGGTGGCGGGTGCGGAGGGCAGGGCCATGGTCCTTCCGGTTCGGGTCACGCCAGTCGGCGTGCGATGGACCAGTATCCCCGGGACGCGCGCCGCGCCAGAGCGGGCACCGTCAGCCCCGGCACGTCGACGTCCAGGTCGCCGGTCAGGACTCGAGCGAGCTCGTGGTCGCTGACCAGGCGCTCCGAGCGCACCTGTCGCCGCCGCGACCGCACCAGTCCGGCGTGCCGCAGCAGCCACCACCAGCCGGCCACCTTCTGGCGGGCCCACCCGTCGCGCAGCGCCAGTCCGAGGGTGGCGAGCTCCAGGGCGAGCAGCGGGAGCAGTGCGCCGAGCAGCAGCCCGGGCCCGAACAGCGTGAGCACCAGGAGCAGCCGGTTGCGCTCGAGCAGGTAGAACTTCTGCGGGTTGCGCGAGAACTCGTAGCGGTGCAGCGCGACGGCCTCGGGCACGTAGACCACCTTCCAGCCGCGCTGCCACGAGCGCAGGCTGAGCTCGGCGTCCTCGCAGTAGGCGAACATCGGCTCGCAGAATCCGCCCAGCGACGCGAACCGCTCGCGCCGGCAGGCCATCGCGGCACCGGACGCCGAGGCGACCTCGCGTTCCACGGCGTACGACGTCGCCGGCTGGCCCAGCCCTCCGGCCCAGCTCAGCCCCGTGAAGTGGACCGGGTTGCCTGCGGAGTTGATCACGTCGGGCTCGTCGTAGAGCCGCACCGAGGCGGTGGCCAGCCCCACGTCGTCGCGGAGCGCGGAGACCAGATGGGCGAGGGCGTCCGGCCGTACCACGGCATCCCCGTTGACGAACGCCAGGAACTCACCGGTCGCATGTCGCGCTCCGAGATTGCAGCCGCCTGCGAAGCCGAGGTTGTCGCCCGGGTCGACCACGGTCACGCCCGCGCTGGTCGCCAGCCGCTGGACGGCGTCGGAGGTGCAGCCGTTGTCGACCAGCACCACGTCGACGTCGACGTCCTCGGAGGCGAGCACGGCGTGCACGGACTCGACCAGGAGAGGTTCGTCGCGCCACGCCAGCATCACCGCAGTCAGGCGTGGCATGGCGGGCATAATACGGGCGCCGCCGTGCACCAACTCAATTCCACTGGCCGACCGAGGAGCTGACCCCGATGTCCGATCGTGCGAGGACGTATCGCTCGAGTGCTGGCCGTCGCAGCAGGCCATGACCAGAGAGACACGTCCTGGACCGGACACACTCGTCGGTCGTCTGATCGACGCCGTCCTCGACGTCGCGGTGATCTCCTTCGCGGCGTGGACGCTCCTCTACTGCCTGGCGCTCCCGACCCAATGGTCGTTGTGGCCCAGCGGGTGGATCTGGCTGGTGCTCACGCTCGTCGTGCTGGTCTGGCGGGTGCGGCTGGCACTGCCGGCCGACGACCGCCCCGACCTGCTGCCCGACGCCCTCCTCGGCGCGGAGGAGGTCGACGCCGGGCCCGAGCGCCGCGACCTCCTGCTGGTGGCCGGCCTGGGCCTGGTGACCGTCGCCGCGGTCGGTGGCCTGATCTGGACCAGCGGCACCTTCCGCTTCACCTGGGCGGCGCTGATGCTCGGCATCGCGCTGCTCGTGGGCTGGAGCTGGCTCAGCGGGCGGGTCCGGGCGCTGCCCGAGGCTGACACCGCGGCAGGCCCCCCCGAGCCGGCGGCCCGCTGGTCGCGACTGGTCAGCCCGCGGGAGCTCGGCGTGCTCGCGGTGATGGTCGGCACCGGCGTGCTGACGGCGTTCGTGCACCTGGCCGATACCGACGACCCCTACTACCTCAACCGCTCGGTGTGGGTGGCCGAGCGCGGCAACGCCGCCCTGCTGGACACCATGTTCAGCGCCGAGCAGTTCAACTCGCCGTACGGCGGGGGCGTGCCGATCGCCTCGATCGAGTCGTTGTACGGCGTGATCGCCCACATGACCGGCACCCTGGCCGGCACGATCAACTACCTGGTGGCTGCGCCGGCCGCGGCGTGCCTGGCCGTGCTGGCGATCTGGCGGCTCTCGCGGCGGTGGGCACCCCGCCGGGCCTTCCTGGTGTTCGCCGGCGCCATCGCGTTCCTGATGCTCAGCGGCGACTCGATGCTGGGCAACTTCTGGATCGTCCGGATCTGGCAGGGCAAGGTGATCGCGGTCGCGATGCTGATGCCGCTGATCTGGGCCTACCTGGTCGACGCGCACGAGGCGAGAACCCGCCAGGGCCGCTGGGCGGCGGTGGGGCTGCTGTTCGCCGCGGGCATCGCGTTCTTCGGGCTCACCCCCACCGCCGTGGTGTGGGCGCCGGTGATCCTGGCCGCGGTGCTGGTCTCCGCGGTGGCCCTCCGTTCGTCCGCGCTGGCCTGGGGCGGCCTCGCCGTGTCGATCGGGCCGTTCGTGAGCGGCGCGGCCGTGGTCGCCTGGTCGGTCGAGGAGGTGGGCGGCGAGGACCCCGCCGCCCTGTCCGCGCGGGCGTCGTTCGTGCGGATCCTGGGCGAGCAGACGCCGATGGTGGCCTTGTCGCTGATCGCCCTCGGAGTGGCGGTGGTGCTCGCGCGGCGCGGAGCGCCCGCGGCTCTGGCCGGCTCCGCCGCGCTCGGCAGCGTGCTGGTGTTCGCGCCCGGCATCCTGCCCCTGGTCAACACGGTCACCGGCGCTGGGCCGATCCTCTGGCGGATGCTCTACGTCGCCCCGATCCCGGTCCTGGTGGGCCTCCTCCTCGCCGCGCCGGTGCCGAACCTGGGCTCGGCCCGGCAGGGTCTGGCTCGCGCGGTGCCGGTGCTGGCGGTCGTCGTGGTGCTGGCCGGCCTGGTGCTCGGCGGTCGACCGATCTGGTCCCACACCGGTCACGGCGGGCCGGTGACCCTGCGGTCGAGCCCCGACTGGAAGCTCGACACTGAGGCGCTGGCCGACGTGCGCATCCTGGCCGACCGTGGCGTCACCGGTGAGGTGCTCCTGCCGCCGCGGCGGATGAAGGTGCTGACCATGTACACCGTGCAGGCCTTCCCGGTCGTGCCGCGCGAGTGGTTCATCGAGAACATCGAGGAGCCGCGGGCACACAGCAACGCGCGCCGGGTGCTCTACCAGCTGGCCTCGGGTGAGCGGCCCCTGCCCAACAAGCAGAACGCGGCGGAGGCTCTCGAGCTCCTCGGGGTCGACCTCGCGTGCACGGGGGTCTCCGACAACACTGAGCGGGTGATGAAGTCCTACGCCGCCGCGGGCTACACGGACGAGGCGACCTACGGCACGCTGAGCTGTGCCTACCGCCCGGATCTCATGCCCGGCTCGAGCTCGGCCGGACCCGTAGACTGAGGCATGCCTCACCCACAGGTGCGGACGACCGCGCCCTCTACACCGGACAGGAACGTATGACCACCGCTCGCGCCGTGCTCCACGTGGGTCTTCCGAAGACCGGCACGTCGTTCCTGCAGGGCACGATGCGAGCCAACGCCGAGCTGCTGGCCGGCCACGGCGTGCACCTGCCGGAGGCGGAGGGTGAGCGGCTGTTCCTTGCGGTCCTCCACCTCACCGACCGCTCGCAGACCTGGGGTCGCTCCAGCGAGCGCGGCCAGAAGCACTGGGCGTCGGTGGTCGCGGAGGTCCGCGGCCGCGCCGCCACCACGGTGATCAGCAGCGAGACCCTGTGCTTGGCCACCGACGAGCAGATCGCCCGGATCCTCGACGACCTCGCGGGCGTCGACGTCGACGTGGTCGTGACCGTCCGCGACCCCGCGCGCCAGGTGCCCGCCGAGTGGCAGGAGGGCGTCAAGCACGGCCGCCGGATGGGCTACGACGAGTTCCTCGACACCGTCCTCGCCGAGCCCGCACCCACGGCACCGGGCCGGCGGCGTACGCGCGAGCGGTTCTGGAACGCCCAGGACCCCGCCCGGGTGCTCGACCGCTGGGCCGCCCAGGTCGGCGTCGAGCACGTGCACGTGGTCACCTGCCCGCCCCCTGGAGCCGGGCGTGACCTCCTCTGGCAGCGCTTCGCCTCGGTGCTCGGCTGCGAGGCAGCGCCGGTCGACGTCCCGGCGGAGGCCAACACCTCGCTGGGCGAGGTGCAGACCGAGGTGCTGCGCCGGGTCAACCGCCGGATGACCCGCAAGGGCAACGAGAAGGCCTACGGCGACGTCGTCAAGCGGCTGTACGCCGGCACCATCCTGCGCGGGCAGGCCGGGGAGAAGGTACGGCTCCCGGACAGCCACCTGGCCGAGGTCGAGCAGCTCGCCGACTCCTGGATCGCGCACATCGAGCGTCGCGGCCACCCCGTGGTCGGCGACCTCTCCGACCTGCAGCCCCAGGTCACCTCGGCGGGCGGCTCGCAGGTCACCAAGCGCAAGCTCCTCGAGTCGAGTCTCGATGCCACCGCCGACCTGCTGCGCGAGGTCGAGCGGCTCCGGGCCGAGCTCGCCTCCCTGCGGAGTGGGCGCGCCGCGCTGCCGTTGCGGGGCGGCCGCAAGCAGGGCGGCAACGTCTCCACGAGTGGTCGGCGATGACCGACCGCCGCCCGACCGGAGGTGCGCGCCGCGCCGAGCCCGCTTCCCGCTCGCCCGTCGCCAGGATCGGCCAGGTCGTGCTGCCCGTGGCGATCCTGGCCCTGGTCGCCACCCTCGTCGTGTTCGGAGACGCGATCTTCGACGGCGGCGCCGAGCCCCAGGAGCCCGACCAGGGGACGACGGCTTCCGGGCCGATCGGTGGCCAGGAGGACGAGGAGGCCCAGTCCAAGGTCGTCGAGGTCGCCACGACCGTGCTCGACACCTGGTCGCGCCCCGGTGCGGCGTACGCCGGATGGTGGCGCCGGCTCGAACCCCTGCTCACGCCGGGAGGCCGGGAGGCCTACGCCGCCACCGATCCGGCCCTGGTGCCGGACCTCGACGAGATCGAGGTCGACGAAGTCGTGCTGCACAGACCGGGTGTGACGGCGACGGTCTACTTCACCACCTCTAAGGGGCGCTTCGGCGTGGACCTGTCTCGGCAGGCTCCGGATGCCGAGTGGCTCGCCAACCGGGTCGTCTTCCC